>JBAUWE010000081.1:0-5081 GCA_049583595.1 Terriglobia bacterium | reverse complement strand
GAGCCCGGCTGCGGAGTTTCGGGCCGCGCGTCGACCCATACGGCCGATTGCGGGTTCAGCGCATTTGCCAGGCGGATTTTCCACCCGTTGGAGTTGACCCATGGCTCGCCTGTCGGACCACTTGAAGCCTCATCCCGATCGTTCGATCGAGACAACCTTATGCCCGGCCAGAGCCCGCTGATGACGGTGATCTCGCGGGGCGGAGAATTTGCCTTGATGATCCGAATGCCTTTCCGTCTTGCCTCGGTCATCACAGGCTGGAGCCTATTCTCATCCTCGGTCAGCAAGCAGTTGATGTTTGTGCCCTTCAGGAGCGACAGAGTGGATGGATTTTGCCATTGAGGCGGCCACCGCATTGGAGTGAGTTGCGAAGACATACTGATCTCACGTTATCGAGAGCTCATGAAGCAGCGAGGCGCACTTCGTGCAATGTCTGATCGATTCCCATTCATCGAGATCAACAAACCAATGGGAGCGACGTTCCGTCCCTCTACCGACGCCAAAACGCCCAAGCCTCGGCTAGGGGCACGTCAATCAAATACGCGCCTCACCCAGGGGCCGGAGTCATGCTCTCACGATTGGGTGGCCAAATCAATCACCTCGATCAACCGCCCGCCCGTCGGAGCGCAATGCCGTTTCCATGGTCGCGCCCTTGTCCCGTACGTCAACAGCGCCGAAGGACGTTCAAGGTGTCTCTGACGCGACAGGCACCTCTGCCCCTACAATCGCGTTTCTCACACGAACGCTAAAGCCACGCACCCGGTGTGTTGGGCTTGTCCTCACAGTAAAAGACTCTGAATTCGGGAAGCTTGTGTCTTTCGATCCAGGCGCGCCCCTGGATGTAGTAGGGTTTGGTCCATGCTTCAGAATCGAGAGCTTTCGCGGCGACGATCGAAACTGACAGCGTACCCACAGCAGGATAACCTGTTCGGGGATCGATGATATGACTCCAAATCTTTCCGTCTGCCCATAAGCACTTCTCGTAATTTCCAGATGTGGAAATGGATTCGTTCTTCAGGTTGACGCTCTCAGTCGTTCTGGACGGGTGACGGGGATCTTTGATGCTCACATTCCATCCAGGTTTCCCCGGCGGCGCTCCCAGGGCGTAGAGGGTGCTGCCACCCGCCGAGATGAGTGCAGATTGGACCCGCTCCTGTTTCAGCAGCTCGGTCATCTTGTCCACTGCGAAGCCTTTGCCTACGCCACCAGGATCCAGCTCTACTTTGTCATGCGTAAAAAGAACGGTCATCCGCTTTTCATCCAACACGACGTTCCTATAGCCCACTCTTGGGAGAACCAGGGCTACCTCATCACGATTCGGAATGCGCCCCGGGCCCTTGTAGAAACCGGCAACCTTCATTAGCGGCCCCACAGTGATGTCGAATGTTCCTTCGCTGGCCCTGCTGTAATTGGCGCAGGTCGAGAGAAATTCAAAAAGCTCGCTCGACACTTTCACGGGTCGTTGGCCTGCGAATCGGGTTACCTGGGTTAACTCGCTCTCGGGGTGATAGTTCGAAAGCATTCGATCGAGCCGCCTTGCTTCATCCAATGCCTTGTTGATAGCGGATTCAAGCTGCTCGCAGTGTGCGCCATAGGCCACAACGCTGAAGGTGGCGCCCATGATATAAGCACTGCATTCAGACCGCGCGAAGCCGGAGGCTCCACCGCACGGCGATTCAATGTCTGCAGATGCCGCAATGTTCAGGCCTGTTCCAGCAAACTGGAAACCCGGCGCATCATCCCTCATGCACAAATAACGTCCTTTTCCAAAGATCAGGCCCAACAAATTCATTTTTTCTTACTCCAACGCCTTGCCTTCTCGCGCCGTCACTTTTGGAAATACACCCAAACCAGGTTTCGCTGCAACGTTTTCAATTTTGGTGATGCGCAGAGTGGAATGGACATCGGGGTTCACTCAGCCTGTCTACGGCGTGTGGAGATTGGGCAGAACCTATGAGCTCCCTTGCTGGAAGCGCAGGAATCTTCTGATGGCCGGCGGTGAAATTCAGGAAGAGCCCAACATGAATTGACCATCGGCCATCAAAAGTTGTGCCGTGAGAACGTGCCGCATACACCAACGCCCATAAATTGCCGCTTTAAGATACGAGATTCAGCAGGCGCGGCTTTATTGGTTGATGACAGAACCGTCGTAATCGCGGAGGATTCCCCATCCGCCATTAAGATGGCGGCGCCCCTCGTGGAACGGATGCTTGGCAGCAAGTTCCTCATCCACTTCGATCCCCCATCCGGGCTTGTCGCTGGCGTAGAGATAGCCGTCCTTATAAGTTGCGCAGCCCTTGAAGATTTCAGCTTCAAGGCCCTTGATGATGCCGCCCTCCTGGATGCCGAAACTACTGCTGGCCAGGTCCAGATGAAGTTGCGCCGTGTGGCCCACAGGCGAGACATCGGGCGGGCCGTGCCACGCTGTCTTGACCCCAAAATTTTCAGCCAGGATCGCGATCTTGCGGGCCGGCGTCGAGCCTCCGGTCGCGACACATGGCAGCGAATGTAATCGATCAGGCAGCCCTCGATCAGAGGCTGCCACTCATGCGGGCTGTTAAACAGCTCGCCCATGGAAATCGATGTGGCGCACTGCTGTCGAATCTGCCGGAAGTAGTCGATGTGCTCGGGCGAGAGCGGGTCTTCCGTCTAAAACAGTCGGACCAGCTCAAGATCTTTTGCAGAAGTGGGAATGCAAATTTCATGCCATCTTCAATGCGAGGTGACGAAGAAAAGGGTTGTGCAGGGAGATGGGACCGGATACCCCAACCGTGCTTCGAAGCAGGTGATTTTGCTGCTGAGATCATATGCTATTTCAGAGCCAAACACTCTTCCCTGGATGGAGTCATCATGACGGGAATTAGTCCAGATTGAAGTTTGCTTTCGGATGCCTATGTGATCTTTATCTTAAGCCACCAATGATTGGAATTATGCGGCTCCATCAAAGGGTATGCATTTGCTTCCAGTTGCTCCAGGGAATCCGAGGCCGTCGTACAGGGCTCAATCGCAATACATCGGAAAGGACTTCCAACCTTTGGGAATCCAAAATTGTTAAACCACACGCCAAGAATCGGCGTTGTCTTCAGGTCGAAAGTAATAGAGATCGTGTGGTGCGGAAATTTCAGACGACACTGTCCTTTTCTGAGCCCAATGAGGAAGGTCTTCAGCGTTCGGCCACGGGGTATCCACTCTTTGGAAAGGTCTCCGGAATCGTAAGCCGGCCAGGGGCGGAATTCACCGGGCCCGGGGAACACCTTGAAATTGATTCCATCGTTTGGCAGTTGCAACTCGAATTCATCCTTCACCGCAAACAAAGGGTGGGCCGACCACAGGTACCGGAAAGGTGCAGCCGCCAGATTCCGGACTTCGTACTGGATTTCAAGCGTGTCCGAATCCACCAAGCGGTAAGTCTTGCGGGCAAGATAGTTAAACCGTGTGCCTTTCCGTTCCAGGACCACGGTTTCGTTGTCGGCCTGGCTGACGTCCCACGCGCCGTACACCCATTCGCCCATCTGGAAAAGCGGCTCGCCCCGCAAGCCCGGAAAAGGATATGAGCCCGGCTCGATGTTTGGAAAACAGTCATCCATGCCGCTGGTGTCATAATCCGTCCATGGATTTCCCACCTGAATCTGCTGGTAGGGTTTTGTGGGAGACACCAGCAAGGGGTCGCCTGTCTTTCTGTCCACTATCTGGCGCACCTTGCCGCCGATTCCGGGCAGCAAAGTGACCTCCAGTCGCGAAGATCGCAGAACCAATTCCTGAAATTCCATGAATTCATAACTTTCTATCTTGCGAGTTTCGAAAAGGGAACCAGCTCGCCATGCGGATTCAGGAAAGCAAGATTGGCGACAACGTTTACTGCACGGCCTTGCTTCCGCAGAGCACAGGTTCGCTCCCACACTTTTCGATCAATCCATCCATTCGGTCTTTCCTGCCCCAGACGGCCTCCGTGTGGGCCAGAATGTTCTGAGGCGTAAACCAGAACCTCTTCATTTCCGTCTGGCTGTGCAGTTTGACCATGTCATTGTAGTGCGACGACTTTGGATTCTCTGACTCGCCATAGGGCAATAGGCTCCAGATTTTTTTAGGGTCGCCCTCTTGCACAACCATCATGTGTCCCCAGCCGTCATTGTCGAAGATCTGCCCGTTTTTTTGCTCTTCACCATCATCTGGATGGAGCACATCAAACAGTCCTGTGCCACCCAGCGGGAATTTCCCGCCCCGCACCACGACATTCACCTCACCCCATGGCACATCCGCCTTTCCAAATTTTTCCCGAATCTCATCGATTGCGTGGCTCAGCGCCCGAAGTGCATCAGCCTGTTCCTTTGCCGAGTGGATGTCAATCCTATAACGGGAATAACTTATGAAACGTTCGAACCTAGCCTTGGAGTAAAGCTCCTGGAAAGCACGGCCCCAGAAGTAAGCATAAGTCTGGGCAACGAACTGCTTGCTGGAACGCCGGTCCCAAGCGCCGAGAATTTCGACGGCATGCGCCACGCGTGGATCTTGAATCTCCTGCTTCCTGGAGTTAAAGGCAGCAACAATTAGGGGCACAAAGACGTCTGCCGGGACAACATAGGTATCGAAAACCATTGCCTTGATCTCGTCCAGGGAAAACTTCCTGTCGCGGCCCAGAACTTTGAGCAGGCGCTCTCCACGGGGATTCAGCCGGCCGTTCCCTCCCTGCGGACTTACTTTGTACATCTGGAAATAAGGCGCGGGTGACATCGGATCGATGCCTGAATTTTTTGTCGCGAGCCAGGGAGGATTATTGCAGTTTTGTATAAAGCCTGACGGGGGATTCAAAAGCTGCGGTAGGGCTGACAAAGGGAAATAAGGCCCCCACCGGGTCTTGCTGGTCCATCCGGGAACGGGTTTGCGCCAGTCGTAACCCGGTGCCCGGCGCGCCACCGTGGCATTGTCCACCCAATAGATGTTGTGGGCGTCCGTGTAGAGCAGGTTCCACCTTGGCATCAGATGAAGTGCCAGCACGGATTTGAACTCCCGCAGATCTCGCGACTTCATCAGACGATAAAGGTTGGTGGAGTAGTTGACGCAGTCAAAGTTCGGGAGCTTTA
>JBAUWE010000080.1:0-7603 GCA_049583595.1 Terriglobia bacterium | reverse complement strand
CTCTGCCACCCAGTTCCTGTTTTCTGCTCACAGGCTGCTCCTTTTCATTCGAAGATGCGCTTCATCCGCTGGCTCAAGACGCAATCGCATTCTAGCACCAGCCGATTACATTGCTGCGGATGATTCTGTCATAAGCAATGCCACGAAAGGACGGCTTCCCGCGGCGTGATCGTCGGACCCATGGCGTTCAATTCCTACGGAACTGTTGCCCTGGCGATCGCCAGCATCTCTCCATCGTTCCATTCGTCGCGCGGCTCGGCGTGCTGCAGGCATTCTCTGCAACCCGGGCTGGAATCTTCAAACTTATCCCTTGACCCCATCAGTGCCCATAGGTTGTGGCCGGGCTCACCCGGTCCTCACCAAAGGATATTCCCTCCTACCTGTTCGACTCACCGGTGGATGCCGGATTGATTTCCAACGCCTTGCCATCCAGGTGGGCCGGTGGAGCAGCGTCTAGGATTTTCAGGACCGTGGGAGCGATATCCAGAATACTTGGATGAGAGGATTCAACAACCCGGTTGCAAAAGAATATTCCTGAAGTATTGCTGGGATCGGAAGCGCAGTGATCACCGCTCCACTTTCGCGTATTGGCAACGACGATCCCTGAAGGGACGGCGCCCATGGCCGTCTGCCAGGAGGTTCGGTAACCGATCTGAAAGTTGAGCTGAAGGTCGGGTGCGTCATTCATGTAAGCGCCGTGGTCGATATCTTTGGCCAGATAGACATCCTGCAAAACCGGCTGGCCATTGTCGGGATCGCGATAGGCCAGCAGTTTCTGCTGGATCTCACGGAGCAAACGGTCCGCCTCGGGTCCAGGATTGACGACGCCGTTTGCTTCACGCCCGCGTTCGTTCAGGTAAATTTGTCCCAGGCCGAGCGCGTACGCCCTGGTCCGGCTCCAGTCCACATTCGGGAAGAAGCTGCCCTGGCCAAACAAGTCCTCCAGTCTGTAATTCTTCTCGCCCGCGCCGGGGTTCTTGAGGCGCATGTAACCGTTTTGGACGAGCCAGGTGTTGGTGTTAAATCCCCACCGCCAGGTGTGGAAGCCATGGTCGGAAACGATGATGAGGGTTGCTCCGGGCTTCATGGCCTTTAGAACCTGGCCGACAATTTCATCCATGTGTTCATAGGCCTGCAGAATTGCATCGCCATACTGCCTGGCCTCCTCCGGATCGTAGCGGGGATGTTTGGGGTCGATCAGACGGAAAAACATGTGCTGGATGCTGTCGGTAAAGGTAAAAATCGAGACCATCAGCGACGGCGGGTGATGGCGAAGTTTGTCGAGTGTCATGTCTTCGAGCCTTTTTGAGGTGCGCCAGCAATCCTGCAGAAAAACTCCGTCGCCGATGCGCTCTTCATTGAGCGCCCAGGTGTCATGCCACCAGCCGAGGGTTTTGTAGAGCCCGTAGGTTCGCGCCAGCTGCGCAGAGAAATCGGCCGGGTAGGATATGGGCAGGATGGGATGCACGGGATCAATATTGAGGGGCGACATATAAACCCGAAGGTCGGGCGATGTCTCGAGCACATAGAAGCGCGAGACGGCGCTGATCGAGAGGAAGGGTGTGACCGGGAATTTCGAACGGAACCAGTCGCTCCATTTCCCTTCGGCGACGGTTTCAGATTTGTCTCCGAACCGAATGTTGACCCTCTTGCCGGCGGGCGCGACCGTGAATTCGATGGGGAGGGAAATTCGACGGAATTGTTTTGCCGTGGGATCGACGGGGCCCTCGACCCTGGCGCTGGCATGGTTTTCTTTGAGCGTCAGCCGAACCAGCTTGCCGCCAAATTCGGTGTCACCCACATCCCATGGAGTCAGGTCGGTGCCAAAGTAAAAGAAGGTTCCCCATGTGCCGCGAACGTCGGGCAGGCCAAGCCCCGCCAGGAGTTCGCCGCCCGGAACCTTGGTGGGCGGAAACTCGAGCGGCATCCGCAACACTGTCACTTTGTAGCCGGAGTCAGCGGCAGCCGCGTAAAACGGGGTGCCGTGGCGTTCGTTGATCGCTTCCGGCGGGCGGATGGGAACCAGGCCAAACAGGAATTTGGGCTTTCGCTTTTCGACCAACGCAAGCTGGGGAAGGTAAGTTTTGGGGTCACGCTTGAGGAAATCAAAAATCCCAGTTCCGCCCGGGTTAAGCCCGGTTGCAAATGACGCCCAGGCCACGGGCGACTCCGGCGGATTGGTGGTGCCCAGAGGTTTGAAGGTGCCAGTCCTGGCAAGCTGTGCAAGGTTCGGCAACTTTCCTGCCGCCATGTATTTGGAAATCAGGTTGGGGTCGGCGCCGTCAAATCCCAAAACCACAACCTGCGTGGTAACGGGGCGCGTCGTCACGTGCTTGCAGGCAACAACGCATCCTGCGAGGACCACCGCACTCGCAAATCCCACCCAGGCCCAGGCTTTCATGACTCCGTTCGTTTTACCACAAAGGCGAAAAGGACCAAAGCAAAATACCGCAAAGGGGCTGGGTGAGATCACTTGAAGAGTTGAAACAAATTTCGTACTTTGAGAGATGTAAATATTATCGATTCTAATCAGCCAGCCCGGAGTGGCGGAGAAGTAAAATCGGGACATGCCGGGATTAGCCTCCTGATTGGTTCTTCACTGCACACAAATTGCCTGATTCTCAGCTTCCGCGCCCAACTGGAATGTGCCAGGAACAAGGCTTTGGGTCCTCATCGGCGAAAAATCCGTCTGTCCGTCTTCCGTCGCCATTCTCTTCAGGCCGGGAAGCCATGGAGGAAAGTGCGGCGGTGTTGTTGCAGGCCGGGCGGCCTTTCAACGCGACACCTTTCCCTTCACATTCGGCCGCACACTTGCTGCAATCCACTGAACGGATGTACACTCCCTCTCGTCCGGGGCAGCGGGGAGGACCATGATAGGCTCCGCACAGTTGACGCGGGGCGGACCTTCAAGATTGTCGAGGCCTCGGGTATGGCGGCTGCTACTCACGTGAACGGGAAGGGCGTGGCGGGGCTAATGAAGGCACCAGCAAATTGCTGGCGGAGGCTCTGAAGCACTTTGATTAGCGGGCGCCCGCAAGGGAAGATCAGGTCTGCGTTGGAGAATAAGGAGGCCGGCCGCGGGTTATGGGCCGCCCGCCCTGGCAGGAGCAACCGATGTTAGGAAGGCCAAGACTGCTACGCGACTTTAATGCGCAACAGATTCTTCGCCTGTTGAGGCTGAACGGGCCGTGTTCGCGGGCTGACCTGGTCCGGTATTCAGGGCTGAGCGCGCCGACGATCTCAAGCGGGGTGGCGTACCTGAAACAACAGGGCCTGATTGAGCCGATGGGTCCCGGCCCCTCGAATGGCGGACGCCCGCCCAACCTTCTTCGCTTCAATGCAAAGGCGGGTTATGTCGCAGGCGTTGATATCGGAACCTCACTCGTACGTATTGCGATCGCAGATCTCGACGGCGGAATTGCAGGGAAATTCGACGTTGCGACGCATTCCAAGAGTACGCCTGACCACGTCGTATCTTTGATCGCCTCCGGCATCCAAAAACTGCGTGCCCGGCAAAGGATTCCCGCAAAGAAATTGCTGGCCCTTGCCATAGGAGTTCCGGGGATTACAGACATCCAGAAAGGGATCGTGCTTTCGGCCCCAATCCTGCCGCAATGGCAGGCCGTTCCCCTGCGCGACATCCTCGCTAAAGAAATTGGAACCCGTACTGTGGTTGAAAACGATGTCAACCTGGCGGCGCTCGGTGAAGGACGATGGGGTATTGCACGCGGAGTGAAGAACTTCGTGTTTTTGACCGTCGGCTCTGGAATCGGCGCTGGAATTTTTATTAACGGCCACCTCTACCACGGCGCTGACTGGGCAGCCGGTGAGATCGGTTATCTCTACGTGCCCGGAACAGAGGAAAGCCCGCTGGCCATCCTGAAGCCCGGCCCTCTGGAAGACATGATTGGTGCGCGGGCGATTGAAAGTGCCTGGCAGGATCTTGGTGGTCAGGATGGAAACGACGACCGACGGACGGCGGTGATGGACGGCGGAAGCATCCTGGACCTGGCGGAAAAGGGGGACCCGGTGGCCGGCAGAATTTTGCAGCAGACGGCGAGAATTCTGGCCGACGCCGTGACCAACTTGTGCGTAGTGCTCAATCCATCACTGGTGGTTCTGGGAGGCCGCGTCGGTTCGCGCCCTGCTCTTCTTAAGGCGACCAGACAGATCATCGAATGCAATGAATTCTGCCGGCCTCGCGTGGCGGTCAGCACGCTGGCAACGGAAGCGGTGGTGCTGGGAGCGGTCCAACTGGCGTTAACTGTGGCTGAACGGAGAATCCTTCCTGAAATTGAGAATTACAACGCTTTTCCCGCGCGGGTGGCAACCACTTGACCGAATTGAAAACTATATAACGGCGCGGCAGGAACTGGAATTGAGAGAAGACACGTGCCTGCCACACGGCCGATTTTCGAGCCTTCTAATCTGTTAACTATAAAAGGTATTAGCTTAATGGATGAGGGGGAAGTCGGAACAAGAACCGACGTTGATTCTAAATAACCTACTGAAAAATCGAGACGCTCAATCCGCACAATTCTCCACATCCGCGCCTAACTGGAACAGGGCACACGAATAACATCTGTAAACTATTGATTTACAGGTAGATATTTGGTGGAGGCGGGGGGAGTCGAATTGTGCAGGCGCGTTGAAAACAAATAACTTATTGAAAGCTCGAGGCTCACAATCCGCACCGATCTCGGAATACGCGATTTTGACACACACTATACACACATCGCTTTTTCTTCCTCTGGTGCAGTCGTCGGGCACTTAGCAAAGACAGCCAGCATGTTGCGTCGGAGAAGCCATTGAGCATCTGTCTACAAAGCATTTCCTAATGAACGCAAACAGGTCGAACCTCGATCGACGAAGCCGAGGATTGTGCGGTTTAGCCCCGGACTTCGAAGCAACTCATAAAGGCCGGTCTATTCCCCAATCAAAAGAAACGTTGTCAGGCCATGAAAAAAGCAGTGATGCCCCTGCCTCCGATCGTTGGAGAGGGCGCTGCCCCTGGGACTTTTCACAACCCAGTGTGCTTCATAGATGCTGGCTCCAAACTCGGATGTCACAATGAGTTCCTCTTTCAGGTACCCACCTTTGGAAATTTAAGGAAGTTCACACGTGCGCGACGTTCAACCGCCGGCAGTACGGAAGTAGTCTTGCAAAAGGGGTGGGCCTTCGGGAAACCGGCGCGCGGGTCGGGCGATCTAATCAATCTGCCAAAAGGATCCACTTGCTTGGACCTGCTAGGATTCCTCTCGCTTTCGTAAGCGGCGCGATAATGTATCTCAAGACCGCTACGGCCCTGAACACTCGATCCCCATTGGTTTTGCCCTCTACTTAAGCGCCACGCGAGGCATTCATGAGCAGGGTCTCGATATGGGACAAGAACCACTTCTTGTTATATGATTCCCTCATCTCCAATGGGCTCCTGGAGCTGTCCAGCGATTCCTCCGTAACGACTCAAACTGGAAACAGCGCAGCGATGTGCCATTTGGAGGCAGCCCTCGACGTCTTGTCCCAGTAACCACGCCCGAATAAAGCCTGCATCGAAATTGTCTCCTGCGCCTACGCTGTCGGCAATCTCATCCGGAGAAATTGACAGGCAGTCTGAGTCGAGCTGCAGCGTCTGTTCGCCTCTGAAGGCAATCGCACCCTTCGGCCCGCATTTGACGACCACCAGCGGACCGTAGCTCGCGAGTGTGGCGCCGGCTTTCCGCACGTCGGCAGATCCGGCAAGGGCCGTCGCTTCGGCCTCGTTTGGAAGAAAAACATCAACAAAGGGCAACAGGTCTTTCACACCCTGCCAACGGTTGCCGGGGTCCCAATTCGTATCGAGAGATACCGTAACCCCTCGCGCCTTGCACAGCCTGACCCAATCAATCCAGAAGTCTGTAAGCGACTGTAACAGGAACAGGCTGGTGAGGTGCCAGTGCCGGCAGGAATCCAGCATTGCTTCGGGCAGATCGCCGGGCTGAACAGCATCAATGGTCCCCAGATAGGTCAGGATTGCCCGGTCATTCGGCTCAGACAACGCCACGCCGATCCCCGTCTTGAGAGTGGGATGCCGCTTTACGCGGGATGTGTTTACGCCCAGGGCCTGCAATTTTTCCAGGGCGAAATCTCCAAAAAGGTCTTCTCCAACCCATCCGATGACGCCTGCACGGCCTCCCAACCTGGCGAACTGGCTTGCGAAAATGTTGGCGGACCCGCCCAGTTCCAGCTCGTACTTTTCGATCAACTGCTCCACCTGATGAAACTGCGGCCGTACGTTTCCGCTCAAAACCAAATCCACGCACATGTCGGATACCGTGAGGACATCGACGTCGTTCTCCGAAGTTGGACGGCTTGCCATCACTCCTTCATCTCCTGAACATCATGGCCAACCGGTTGCGCAGCAGGCCCATTCATCTGGCCTTGGTGTTGTGAAACCGGATTTCCCAGTCCACGGGCCCTTGCTGCCCGGGGAAACTCACGCTTAAAGTTCTGTCGTGCAGTTCATGGCGCACCGGAACCTGGCGATGGCCTGCGGCGTGGGCCGTTACCTGCAAAGGTTCCGACCCCTCCGGAACGTAAAACCAGAGGGTGTAATCCTCGCCCGGCACGGCTTGGGATGAACCGGAAAGCGTATGCTGCGCCGCGTCCCAGTTCCGGTCCAGAATCGAGTACGCCCCGGTGATGTGGCGGGACGTCCCAATCAGTTCGGGCCTGTGCAGGTCGGGATGAATCAAGAACACCCGGGTATCATGAGACTTGATTTCGGCCTTCAATCCATTCTTGAAAACGCCGTAATGCTTCTGGTTCCAGAAGTCGAACGCGATGTACGATGACGCCGGGTTGAGCCCCAACTGCTTCCTGAACGAGAGCTCCTTTGTAATAGTTGTGCCTCCCCAGTTGGTCATGCCCACCACGTCATAAACCCCCGATTTGGCATTCACCTTCAGGTCCAGAACCCTCGGGTAATTCTGGACGTAATCGTCCGGCGTCGTGTGTTTAAAAGTGTCCCATCGCGTGTGGCTCCCGCGGCTGAACAAGTCAATGGGAAGAATGGGCAACGTGGGCAAGGTCATCTTCAGCAGCCTGACCCTCTCCGGCGGCAGGTCAGGCATGATGCTGGACAGCGGGTAGACCACTCCGGTGAGCGAAACGTAAGTCGTCAGAGTTCGGGCTTCCGGGGTTGTGGTGCCGAATCCCATCATGGGATCCTCGGCGGAACGGCTTGCCGCAATCACCTCCGGCACCTTCTTCTTCTCCGCTTCCGCCACGCTCATGTGGGGCGCCACATCAATGCCTTCCCCCGGCATAACGTAGACGACAATATGGTTCAGGAAGGCGTTGCCGTTAATTGAGCTGAACAGCGCGTAGCTCCCCTGCCAGCTTGGACGCATATCCTGCCCGTTGAAGTACGAATCGAAGTAGCCGAGGCCATTCAGCGGCGTCCCTGCCGGGCATCCCTCGATGAACCGCTTCGGGCCGATGGTCTCCCGGATGAGCTTCAGCCGGCGGCGGTAGGCGACAAGCGGATCGACCGACTTGTCATAAAGCCTGCTCCTGTCAATGTTCGGAACGTATTCGGGGATAGCATACTCGCCGTCGAACTTGT
>JBAUWE010000079.1:0-8633 GCA_049583595.1 Terriglobia bacterium | reverse complement strand
ATGCAAAGAAAAGGTAGTAAACGATTGCGCCTCTGGAATTTCGCATCGGGAGAGGCTGGGGAATTCGTTTGAACCCTGCCACTTCTTTAAGTCTGCTACGAAAAGCCTCTGCTATTATTTCGTTTGGCTGTTTTTCTGGGTACCCAAACAGGTTCATCTTGGTTGTGTACGCGATATCCCGCCAAGTTTTGTCACCCCATAGACGATCCATTCGTGCTGCCTGTTCCGCATCGACTTTCGTAGGATCATGCCAGAGCACGTTGCGATTCATATCGGCGACAGGAAAATTCAAAAACAAATCTATACTGCGCATCTGTCCTGCCGTCTGCATTAAGCTCCAATCAAGATGTAGCCCATAGGGGTCGAGGATGCACAGACCTCGGCGGTAATCTTCATAACTTACCTGCGGGAAAACCTGATCCAAAAGGATCTCATTGCAGTCTCCGGAGTAAATGTGGACGTTTGGCCGATTACTGATCAATTCCTTTAACCCCTCAACTCTCTCCTCATCAATATCAATCAGGTGATACTCACGAAAGGGAGGCTGTACAGCAAGCGCATTCAACGGGCTACCTAGAACAAATTCGCCGCTTGTCCTCGAAAGATGCATACCCGCCCCTGCAAATGCGTCGATGTAGATGTGGTGAAAGGAGGGATTGCTCTGTGCACCCAGAATCGTGGAGTAAGCCTTTGCATATTTCTTCAGTATTTCGAGCTTAATTTCGGACCAGTAGCCGATTTCGTCGAATTGGGATTGGTGACGCATCTTCGTTGCTCTGATATTCGCTTTTTATTCGCCTTATGTCAAACGATAAGTGGCATCTCCTTTGGATTCAGTAAAACCAATGCAGAATGGCCCACGCCGCCAGCCCGGCCGCAGCGGCTGCGGCGAGGCGCGGGAAAGCCGAGTGCAGGAAAGGTATCTTGTACAGGAAAGACGTCTGCCGCCATTTTCTGTTCTGATGGTCGAGCACCGGCAATACCAGTTCCCACACCACCTCAAGAAACATTCGCTCCGCGGCCCGCCCCAGCTCAGCACAAGCGGCCGAAGGCGTTCCAATATAGCCCATTCGATTTCCCAGTTGCAAAGGGTAGTTCTGATGCAGGGCGTCGATGAGCCTGAACTTGACCCCCGGCAGGTCTTTGTACCCGGGCTTCACCAGTTCCGGCCGTGCCCGAAGAACCAGCGAAGTCTCCCACATGCCGGCATGGGTGTCTCCGCTCAGCGCCTCCCGTTCCGCTGCCGTGAACGGGCGCCCGAGAAGGGTTTCCAGGCGATTTGCGTAGCGGCCGCGCATGAACTTCCAGAGCACGGGACCGCTGACCGAAAACATCCGAACCTTGTGACGTCTTGAGACGGCGGCCGCAGCCTCCTCAAGAGCTACGATGTGGCGAGGTCCCCCGTGTCCATTCAGCACCAGGAGATAGCGGAAACCGTGGCGGGCCAGCGACGCTCCGTAATCCAGGGTTGCGTTACGCACCGTACGAACGCGGGCCAGCAGTGTCCCGGCGCGGTCAAATGCGGAGGCGCCGATGGGAAGACTGGGGCCGATCAGAACGGTCCAGCCGGGCTTGGTCTCGACGATTCGCTCCGCCAGCTTTGTGCAGATGGCATCCGCGGTGTAGAGATCCGTCCCGACGGGAAGATGCGGGCCGTGCTCTTCAAGCGGGCTGACGGTGAAGAGAACTACCACACGGTTGCGGTCAAGGCTCTCGAGTTCAGTGAAGGTCAGCTCTTCCAGGCGGAAAATACCTCTGCCCCCTGGTGCGGGATGCGCTCCGTCGCTGGGAGGTAAGACTCCGTCCATTCCGGCTGGCCCTCATTGGGCAAGGCCGGCCGGGCGCCCGCCCGGCACGGCGGCAGATTGCGCTGACCGCTCGAGTGCGTGGCTGAACCTTTCGAGGATATTTTCTCTCTCGCGTGTGACACGCGCCGAGTTGACCGGGTGCAAAGCCTTCCAAACCAGCACGCGTATCCGGTGCCGGACCAGCCAGCGATAGCGCCAGAGATAAGCGCCTGAAACGGGCAGGGTCAAAGTGTAATAACCCGCAGCCGCCCTGCCCCACCAGAAGTGAACCAGGAAGATCTGGACCGTGTAGGAACTCAGAACAGTAAAGATACGCAACAACCATTCGACTTTGGGGTCCCTTTGGGGGGAGTGCCTGAGCAGCCCACTCGCCCGGAGGACGATCAAGGCCGGAAGATGGTTGATCAGCCCATAAACTGCAACAGGCAGCCCCAACGTGGTCTCGATCCATGCCGCCGCGACACGGGGACCGGACGCCTGCCAGGGGCCGGAGGTTTCAACCATGAGTTTTCCCATCGACCATCGCCTGCGGGCCCCACGGTAAGCCGTCACCGATTCACGAAGTTCGACCAGCTGTGCGGGATCCATACGGTTCTGTTGGGCAATCCATTTTCTGGCAAAGGTGCTGAGATCGAGGTCTTCAGGCCGCTGCTTCCAGTTCGGATGCCGGGACCATTGTTGCCTGAGATGTTCGCGCGACAAATCCTCCAGTTCCTGATGGAAACGTTCCAGTTCCGCTTCTGGCAGGCCGAAGGTGTTGGCGCCGATTGAATGCTGGACCGCGTCGGCCAGCTGCTGCGAGGCTGCAGCCAGGTCCTCGGCCACCTTGGGAAGAAAATCCTGGGACGCAATGGAGCTGTCAACCGACATCAGGGGAGCGTCATCGCGACGCCCCGTATGGAGAAAACAGTGGACCGGATAAATCGTGGGGCGCGTGTGTTCCGGATCTCGCAGAATCGCTTCCATCGAGAGCCGGGCGGCAAAGTCAGCGACCGGCGCTCGAGGAACGCTGCTTTCTGGAGCCTGTTCGGCAAAGAGCGCGATGGCTTCCTGATTTGCCAGGACCTTCAGGCAGGGGTTGAGCCATGGGATTTGTTCTTCGGAGTTGAGATCAACCGCTTGCATACCCAGAGCCCACGCCGCCACCTTTCGGAAGACACCCCGCAACTCTCTGGAGGGAAGGAGGCAGTGAATCTGGCGATCGAGGGCGGAAACAAGAAGCAGCGCAGCAGGCAGACTCCGTGGATGGGTGACGATGAGGATGGCGGGCCCGGGCCGTTCAAGCCTTTCCCGGTTGAGCAGCCGAAGCCTGGGAGGAAAAAGCCGCAATCCAAACCGGATGACCGCCCGCATCAGACGGTAAGAGGCTGGAACGTCATGAGATCGAACGTGGACTGGAAATGGTGAGTCCAAAGTCTTTCCTTTCGATAGACCGTTTGCCGCAGGTCAGGGACATCCCGCTTACCGGCGCCCCCGCCCGGGCATGGCATTGCTTTCCCATCCTTCCACCCTGCCCACGGGTCGCACGATGGTATGAAACAAACCATAGACGCTTTGAAACTTGTTTCCTTTGCGGTCCACAAGTCGCAGGCGGAAGTACGGAACCTGGTTGATGTGTTCAACCTGGATGGGGAAGTTGCCCCTCAGCCCGCCACTGACAAATGATGTGACATAATGGTGGCCTCTCACGGACCAGGTGAATACGCGGATGTGGGTGAAATCAAATCCAACCATTCCTTCCCGATCGGCCGCCAGGTATTGAGGGACGCTGGCGTCTCCATCCTGGACCTTATTCAGGACGAACCACGCAACCATATTGTAATTTGCCGCGTATTGCGAAATCCCCTGGGGAATGTCCAGCGTAATCAGCCGGCCCAGGATCCACCCGGCGCGGGAACCGGCCTCGACCAGGTACCATGCATCGGAGTCCTGGGCGAAAGAAGTTGCGGATTTCACCCCACCGGCGGCCGATGTTCTTGCCACCATGCGACGGTCAAACACTTCCAGCGCCTGGCCTTGCATCAGCATCCCAAGGTCCGGGGCATCGCGATGGGGCGCGATGTGAATGTTGGCGGCCAGCACGGTGTGTCCCGCCGCCTGGGCCTGCCTCTTCTTAAGTTCCTGGAGGATCTTCTGGCCACCTTCATAAACCTTTGCGGAAACCAGTTCTTTGGTGACCACCCAACCTTCACTGCCAGTGCCCGCCCGGACCCTGGCCCAGTTTCCCTGCACATTCAGAATTTCAACCCGGTCGCCATACTTCAATACGGCGATCACTTTATGGACTACTGCGGGAGTGTCCAGCACATCCAGCGACGGGGAAGTGACGTAGTCCACCTCCAGGGGAGGGCCGGCATTGCGAAACCAATGATCGTAAATACCTATGACTGCCGCTAAAACGATGATTGAAACGACGGCCACTATAACGGACTTCTTGTTAATAGTTTCCTCCCAGGTCAAGAAGCAAATTCAGGATCCGATGGTCGTTCCGAGCAGAACGCCTGTCTCCTGTGGCCAATGCCGGCGACTCCGGGTGCAGACACAAAAACTCATTGTGTAGTTTACAACCGCGTGAGGTGAAATGAACGCGTTTTCGGGACACGCCCGGACAGAATCTGCTTTAGTATTGGATTTCATGGATCGACGGAGGCTGGAAAGTGGATTCCTGCAGCTGCGAGGCGTAACGGAGGGATGGCTCCCCATCAAAACCGCTGTTGACAGGGACGGTTCCTCATGCCTACTGAGGATTGCATAAAATAGTGACGGACTTCTGTAGCGCCGGCATCTTGCCGGCCCTGAAGATGCCGCCGGGACGGCGGCGCTACAAATGAGCGTTGTCACCATGTTTTGCAACCCTCAGTAAGGTGACAGTTTTTGAGGCGCGACGAAGAAGACACGGACGACATAACGGAGGCCGCTACGAAGATTGAACGACTGACCCTTTCCGGACCTGCCGGAACCCTCGAGGCCCTGCTCGAGTGGAATCCCGACTGGTCGCCGCGCCAGCTTGCGGTGGTGTGCCATCCGCATCCACTCTATGGCGGGTCCATGCACAACAAGGTTGTTTTCAGGGCCGCCAAGGCGGCAATCCATCTGGAAATTCCCACCCTGCGTTTCAATTTTCGCGGCGTGGGCCACAGCGGAGGGGAGTATGCGCATGGCATGGGAGAGCGCGACGACGCCCGCGCGGCGATCGATTACCTCACGGAGCGGTTTCCGCAGATTCCCGTCTCGATGATGGGATTCTCGTTCGGGTCGGTCGTTGCTCTGGCCGTGGGTTCGCGAGACCCGCGGGTCAACAGTCTGGTGGGGATCGGGCTGCCGGTTGACTCTGCCGATTTCAACTTTCTCCGAGATGTCCGGAAGCCCAAGCTGCTGGTGCAGGGAACGCAGGACCGGTTCGGCTCACGGGAAAATGTTGAGAAGGTCTTTCGCTCCTTGAAGGAGCCGAAGCGGTTGCGCTTTGTGCAGGATGCTGATCACTTCCTGGACGGCAAGCTGCGCGATCTGCAATTGGAGATACAGGATTTTCTCCAGGGCGTCGTAAATCCATTACAATAAGAGTGTTGGCAGTCACGCTCCCGAGTAAATCAACTTTCGGGGTGAACCGATGGAAAATCTTGAAGACCCTGATGCTGGATCATTTTATTGCCCGGTATGCAAAATCGAAGTCGACGATCCGTTGGTATGCGGAGACTGTGCGGCCGTCATTTGCCGCCGATGCGGGACTCCGCTTGAAAAGATTGATGAGTTGGGAGTTGGCTGAAGCAAGCCATCGGCAGCGATTGCGTTTCTGCTGTTCCGGCGGCTGATCTTTTCCGGAGAGGCCCGCTCTCTTCTTTCTCGTCAGGCGTACAACCGCCCGCCTGATCTCCTGGTGTAGTCTCCAGTAATCGGGTGCACCCTGTAGCGCCGCCGTCCCGGCGGCAATTGTTGGCAGGACGCCGGTGCTACGAGCGGATTGTCCGGCTATTTTGCAGGCACTCCACTAGAACGCCACCAAATCTCTCGCTGCTTTCACCACATCGGCAACCTGCGGCAGCATGGCATCCTCCAGGACCGGATGGTAAGGCACATAGACGTCCTTACCCGCCAGACGGCGCACCGGCGCGTCCAGAAACTCGAAAAGCTCGTCCGCGATGCGGGCGGCAATCTCCGCTCCGTAGCCCCAGGAAATGCAGTCTTCATAAGCCACCAGGACCCGGCTCGTCCTTTTGACGGAGGCGCTGATGAGCTCCCAGTCGTAGGGCTGAAGGGAGCGAAGGTCCAGGATTTCAGCGCTGATCCCTTCCTTTTCAAGTTCCTTCGAGGCCTGTAATGAACGGTTGACCAGCGCCCCATAAGTCACAATGGTCAGGTCGCTGCCTTCCCTTACCAGCTTCGCCTTGCCGAAGGGAATCATATAATCCGGGCCGGGGTAGGGAGCACGATTGTAGGTTTGCCGGTAAAGGTGCTTGGGTTCGAGAAACAGGACGGGGTCGTCCGAGCGGATGGCGGTGCGGAGCAGCCCGTTGGCGTCAAGCGCGGTGGAAGGCAGCACCACGCGCCAGCCGGGCAGGTGGGTGAAAATGGATTCCCCCGACTGGCTGTGATAGACGGCGCCGCCCATCAGGTATCCGCCAATCGGCGTCCGCAGCACCAGCGGGCAGGAGAATACGTTGTTCGACCGCCAGCGCAGGGTTGGAATCTCATCCCGCATCTGCATAAACGCCGGCCAGATGTAGTCAAAAAACTGGACCTCGGCAACTGGTTTGAGCCCGCGGGTGGCCATGCCCATGGCCCGGCCCAGGATGCTGGCCTCTGCGATGGGCGCGTTGTAACAACGGGCGGCGCCAAACTGGCGCTGCAGCCCGTGAGTCACTTTGAAGACCCCGCCCTTGCCTTTCAGTTTGTCGATGTCCTTCTCATGGCTGCAATCGGCAACATCCTCACCAAAGACAACAACGCGCGGGTCGCGCGCCATCTCGTCCCTCATGCAGGCGTTGAGAAGGTCCACCATGGTTTTGGGCTCGCCATGCGGTTTGGCCGGATGATCGAATCTTTCAGATGTGGGGTCGACGGTGGGGGAATAAATAAAGTCCATCAGAGTTTCGGGATCGGGCGGCGAGGCGGCCAGCGCCTGGTCGGCAGCTTCGCGAACCTCACGGTCCACTTCAGCTTCCAGGGCCTTCAATTCCGCTTCCGTCGCCAAACCCTCTGCCACCAGGCGATGCGCCAGCTTGTGGACCGGATCCTGTTTGGCTTCCCTCTCCCGGATTTCCTGCGGCTTATACAACTTTTCTTCATCCGACATGGAATGCGAATAGGGCCGCACCACATGGGCGTGAATCAGCGCCGGCTTTCTCTGCTTGCGGACATAGGACACGGCCTTGCCGGCCGCCTCATAACTTTCCATGAAGTCCGTCCCATCGCACTCCACGGTCAGGAGACAGGGAAAGTCTTTGACCAGCCCGGAAAGGCTGCCGCCTGCGGTCTGGTCGTCGACGGGAACAGAGATGGCGTAGCCATTGTCTTCGATCAGGTAAAGCACCGGCAGCCCGCGGAGGCAGGTGTAATTCATCGATTCCCAGAACTCGCCTTCACTGGTTGCGCCGTCACCGAGAGAAGTAAAGGCCAATTCGTCCGCATGAAAGCTGGAGGCCAGTTCGGCGGCTTCCGGAACATGGGAAAAATAGCGATTCGCTTCCGCCGCCCCGACGGCCTGCAGAACCTGGGTGCCGGTGGCGCTGGAGCCGGAAACAATGTGAAGCGGCTTCGAGCTCCAGTGCGAAGGCATCTGCCGTCCGCCCGAATTCGGATCGTCCTTGGCGCCCACGCTTCCCAGCAGGATATCCAGCGGCGTCATGCCCAGTTGCAGGCAGAGAGCCTTGTCGCGGTAATAGGGGTAAATCCAGTCAAAGCCGGGCTTCAAGTGCATGGCTGCCGCCACCTGGATCGCTTCGTGCCCCACCCCACTGATCTGAAAGAAAGCGCGGTTCTGCCGCTTGAGCTGGATTTCTTTGTCGTCAACTTTCCTGGCCAGATACATCACACGGTAGGCGTGCAGGAACAAATCTTTGGATGGACGGGGTGGCTGATAAGCCGACGTAACTGTTGCCATTCCGCTCCTTGCTACTTGGGTCTTTTGTTATAGAGTACAACTTTTTGCGGCCGGAAGCCCGCCAGATATTATTAGAATTCAAAGCGCCAAAGTCAATGACTGAGGAAATATCGTTGCCAGCGGACCGATCGTCCAGGGTTTCTGTGGAGGAAACGCGCAAGCATCGCGGCGCGGCTGTGCCAGGGCGCCGGCGGCCGCGCAGGCCGGCCGTTTCAGTCGCAACCCGGTGCGGCTCGTGCGCGACTTTCCTGTTGGGAGCTGTGCGGGTGTATGATAGCATGAGCGAATAAAAGGCGAAGGCCCCGGCCGGCGCTTTTGGCTCAGAGAGGCGACATGAAACTCCCGTCACAAACCCATTTGATTCCCCAGGCCCAGGAACTGCAAGGCGGGTTTCGCGGCACCGCTTCCATCGAGGCCGTCGTCGAGGAAATCCAGAACAGCTTTAAGGGTTCCCGCCGCGAAGGAGGCATCACCGCCGTGCGGCATTATCCGGCGCGGGAGGCACAGGTCGTGCCGTTTCCTGAGTTTCTTCCCCAGCGCGTCCAGCAGGCCCTCCGGTCGAAGGGCGTTGAAAACCTCTACTCGCACCAGGCCGTTGCCGCCACCCTGGCGCATGAGGGCAGGAACGTCGTGGTGGTGACTCCCACGGCTTCCGGCAAGACGCTTTGTTACAACCTGCCCATCCTGAGCGAGCTGGTTGAAAATCCGGATGCGCGGGCGCTCTA
>JBAUWE010000078.1:0-2905 GCA_049583595.1 Terriglobia bacterium | reverse complement strand
AGGTTTGACCATGTCCGGCATCGGAATGGTATTAGATATCGCCACCTCGGCATTGAACGCTCAGCAGCAGAGCATCGATGTTACGGCCCACAACATTGCAAACGTCAACACAGAAGGGTATTCACGGCAGACCCCCGATCTCGAAACAAAGCAACCGATGGTCAACAATGGATTGATCATGGGAAGGGGGGTTGATGTTGATCAGGTGACGCAATCCAGTGACCGGTTTATCGAAAAAAGGCTGATGCAGGAAAAATCGAGTCTGTCGTCCTCCTCGGAGATGGAAAAATACTTACAGGTTCTGGAAGGGTATTTTAATGAAACCGCCGATACCGGCATGAGCACCATGCTGACCGATTTCTGGAATAATTGGTATGATATTTCCAATAACCCATCCGGCTCGGCGGAAAGGAGTTCACTGTATGAACACAGCACGCTTCTTTCAGAACAATTTAACGAGTTGGGGAATGATTTAACCCAGGTTAAAGCAGACTTGACCCATGCCGTCAGTTCCGGAATAGATACGATCAATCAAATCACCCAGGAAATCGCACAGCTCAACAATCAGATTGTCGGTATGGAGTCGGATAACACCGCGAATGATCTCAGGGACAAACGTAACGCCCTTGTGTCGGAACTCAATGGATACCTCGATGTGAAAACCTTTGATCAGAGCAACGGCTCTTTGACCCTTGTTTCCGCCAAAGGGTGTACCCTGGTTCAGGGCAGCAGCAATTATGAACTGGAAATGGGCGGTGCCAATGGAGACAGTGTCATCTGGCAGGATTCCGGCGGCAGAGATGTTGATATCACGGACTATATCAGCGACGGAAAACTGGGCGGCTGGCTGGACACACGGGACGAGGTTGTCGGCAAGTATCAACTGGATCTCGATGCGCTGGCCAAGGAATTTATCTGGTCCGTCAACCAGCAGCACAGCCAGGGGGCGGGGCTGGAAGGATTCAGTTCCGTTACCGGAAGCAACGCATCGAATACCGGAACGGGACTCGGAACGGTTGCTTCCGGGCTCGACTACTATGATAAAATTACCGGCGGCGCTTTTAATCTCTGGGTTTATGATGCCACCGGTGCCGTCGTTGGTAGCGCCCCGACCTCCATCGCAATTGACGCAACAACCACTCTCACCGACCTTTGTGATGAAATTAATAATACGGCGCCGAATGTGACCGCTTCCATAACCAACGGACAACTAACGATCAATGCCGACAGCGGACATACCTTTGCCTTTTCCGGCGACACCAGCCATGTGCTGGCGATGCTCGGCATCAATACGTTTTTCACCGGTTCCAGCGCCGGCAATATGGGGGTTAACGACAGTATCGGTTTGAATCAAAATAACATTGCCGCCGGCCAGGTCGGCCAAGACGGTACGATATCTGCGGGAAACAATGCCAATGCACTGGCTGTCACGGACTTGCAAAACAGGTCCATGAATATTTCTCAATGGACCTGCGACAGGATCAACGGGAACACCCAGGGGAGCACCACGTCCACGATTGATGATTATTATCATTCCCTGGTGGGTTCCATTGGCATTGCGTCTGCCAGTGCCTCGAGAGACAAATCTTTCAGCGAAACCATGGTCAATCAAATCAGCAACATTAGAGACAGTATATCCGGTGTTTCGCTTGACGAGGAGTTGACAAACCTTATAAAATACCAGCATGCTTATGCGGCGGCGACCAAGCTGATCAGCACCTCCGATGAGATGCTCAACACGCTGCTTCAGGTGAAGCAATAGATCTTTAAGGAGACTCGTTTAAGGCGTTATCATGTAAACCTTAATCAAGTCAAACCTCGATTCGACGTTAAAAATAAGGGAATTGTCTGATATGAGAGTCACAAACAGATCCATTTTTGAATCGATAAAATATAATCTCGGCAATATCAGCGAGCAACTGAACAAGGCTACTGAGATTTCCAGCACCGGAAAGCGGATCAACTCTCTTTCCGATGATCCCGTAGGCCTCACGCAGTCGCTGAGCATCCAGTCGAGCCTTGCGAACATCGCGCAGATGCAGCGAAATATCGACTACGGCCAGTCATGGCTCAGCGCCTCTGAAAGCGCTCTGACCAATGTAAACAATATCCTGTCCAATACCAAGGCGTTGTGTGTGCAGATGGCCAGCGGGAACACCAATAGCGATCAGCGATCCGCGGCCGCTGAAACCGTGCAGAACAATCTTGATGAGATGATTTCTCTGGCCAATACCAATGTCGCCGGAAATTATATTTTTTCCGGTACAAAAACCGACACCGAACCGTTTGATCCGGACGGCGCTTATACCGGCGATCATAATCCGTTCACGATAAAAATCAGCAAAAATGCCGGTATTGAAATCGGCGGTGACGGTCAAGCGGTGTTCGGTACGGTTTTTGACACGCTGGCTGATTTGAAAACGGCGCTTCAGACCAATGATGTCAGCGGCATTCAGGATGCGATGGGCAAGGTGGATACGCACATGAATGATATTTCGGGCAAGATTTCAGATATCGGTTCAAAATCGGCCCGTATGGATATCAAGAAAAATATATTTCAGGATTTGAACTTATCCAATACGGAACGGCTTTCGAACATAGAAGATGCCGATATGGCCGAAGCCATCATGAACCTATCGGCGGCACAGCTGACCTACCAGGCGGCCCTGGCCTCTTCTTCCAAGGTGATGTCCTTGTCCCTGGTCGATTATTTAACAACATAACTAGTGTCCATCCATAAATGAGGATTTTTGTTCGAGATCAGTTGTCCGGCGTAGCCTTCAGGCGAAGGCGGAAGGCATGCGAAAAAAATAACCACAGGCATATCGTTGATATTCCGAGGATTATTTTTTGAGCATAACGCCGAGATCGGGCAAAAAGACCATTTATGGATGGACACTAACTA
>JBAUWE010000077.1:0-4297 GCA_049583595.1 Terriglobia bacterium | reverse complement strand
GTCAAACCCTTCGTAATTTCCCCCACCCTGGAGTTCCCCCCTTCAACTGCGATGAGCAATTCTGACCACGCGGATGAGCAGTCCGGGACTGACACGCCCATCACGCCAGGTTAAAAGATAGAGAGTTCCAGCATCCAGCCAGGTTCCGCCTGGAGATGGAGATTGGGGAGGAGGTGAAAACATGCTTTGGACCATCTGTGTGATTTTGTTGGTTCTGTGGCTCCTGGGCTTTACCCTTCACGTTGGTGGAGGCATCATCCACTTGTTGCTGGTGGTTGCGTTGGTTGTGCTGATCTATAACCTGATCACCGGCCGAAGATCCATGGCCTGAGCAAGGCTGAGAATAGCGCATCGAAAAGCGCGTGGCCGCGACACGAAGCTTGTGCCGCGGCCTTTTCTTTTGCAAGGCCGGCTCTTGTAGCGGCGGCTGGAGTTTGTCCCGCCAAAGCCGGTGGCCGCCGTCGGGGCTGCGAAGGCGCCCCGGCTGCCCGCTCAGTTGGAGGCAGCAGCAGCTTTCTGCTGATTGAGAACACGCCACAGGGTGCCGCTGAAGATTTCCTGCTGGGCCTGCGGAGGGACGCCGCAGGCGTCGAGCATGGCGTGATAGCGTTTCAATTCCCGGTCAAACTCCGCCAGGTCTCCGCCAAACACGTCGGAGCCGAAGACCAGCTTCTCAAAAGCGCTGTGCCCGCCCTTGGGCGTGTGCGGACTCACCACCCCGGACCACCAGAAGATGGATTTGAAGAAGGTGTAATCGTTCTGCTTCTTGATCAGTGACGAGCCCGACAGATCAAAGTAGAGGTTGGGGTCCCAGCGGCCGATTTCCGCGGCCTCCGCATAATCCGGGTTCCCCATGTGCGCGCCAATCACCGTGAGCGTGGGAAAGTGCCTGGCAATCCGGTCCAGCCGGGTGGCGCGCATGCGGTCAAAGCTGACGTCCTGGGGCTTTGAGGGATTTCCGCGGGCCACCACGCCGGTGTGGAAAAGGAGGATCATGTGGTACCGGGCGGCGCGCTCGTAAAGGGGCCAGTAGGCGTTGTCATCGTAGTTGTGCAACGACGAAGTCAGCTCGCCCAGGCCGCGAAAACCCGCGGCGTGAAAACGGTCAATCTGCTGGAGCGCCTCGGGAGAGTCCAGCCGGATCGATCCGAACCCGACGAGGCGGTTGGGGTGCGCATGGATAAAAGGCGCCGCGGTGTCGAGATCGGCCGGAGGAACCAGCAGAAACGCCATCCCATCCACCGAATCGAGCTTGGCCAGCAGCTTCTGAAGAAAGGCCGGGTCGCCGTTGTAGTGCACGTGTCCATCGATGAGTTTAGGCTGCGCCGATTGCGCCAGAAGCGGGCCGCAAGCAAACACAAAGATCAACGCGACAAACAGCAGATGGTATCTTTTCATCTTCCCTCCCGAGGTTCTTCAAATTTCAGTTGCCGGTGCTTTAGACGGGTGGTCCCTGCATGGCGTATTTTGCCACGGGCGTGGATTTCAGGGCGATAAATAAATGGAGTGATTCTACTCAGTCCAAGGGTGTAGCGCGGTTCTCCGTTTCTGAGTTCTTCTCCTTTAAAAGAGGAATTTCTCTTTACAATCAAGATAGAATCTACCCGTTTTGTCATTCGCAGGTGGAGAGGCCCAGCAGGCGGGGAGAAGGAAAGAGTCGTTCGATGATACAGGCCATCCGGGGCACGCTCCCGATCATCACCGCAGTCATGATCAGTCCCATCCCCCTGGCAGGACTGATCGTGGTCCTCACCTCGAAGAAAGGACCGGTCAAATCCCTCGCCTATGGCATGGGGTTTTTCGTCGCCCTCTGGCTCCCCACGTTTCTGCTGGCCTTTGCCGGAAAGAGGACGATTGCGTTTTCCGGCGGCGGTGGAGCGTCGTCAACCTGGAGCATCGTCATTCACGCCGCGATGGGCGTCATCCTACTCGTTGTGGCCATCGTGGCATTTCGCAAACATCTCAGGAACAGGTCGTCGGCCGCCGAACCCCGGTGGATGAAGACCCTCGACTCCGCGTCCATGCTCGTCGTTTTCGCTCTGGGGGGCGTCATTACCCTGAATCCCAAAAACGTCCCGCTGCTCATTTCGGCTGCCGTCGACTACGCTCAGGCGAGTCTCAGCACGGTTCAGCTCGCCATCGTGGTCACGGTGTTTGCGGCTGGAGGATCGCTGCTGATTTTCCTGCCCATTGTGCTCGTGCATCTTGCCCGCAATGCCTCGGCAAAGCTCTTTCACAAGATGCGCCCCTGGCTCGTAGCCCACAACGCCCTCGTCCTCGCCGTCATCTGCCTCGTCGCCGCCGTGGCCATGCTGGGCGGAGCCCTCTCCGCCTCGTTCTGATCGCGTTCAGCTCCGCGGCCCGTCCCCATCCATCGCGCCGCCAGCCGCCCATGCCGGTCATCCTGAGCAGAGCGAAGGATCTCTGTAGTTGTATTAGAAAGGATTTTCGTAGGGGAGGGCTCTGCCCTCCCGCTGTAGCGGCGGTGTCTCACCGTCGGCATTTGCTCTTGAATCTGGAATTTTGAATCGCCCGACGGATGCCTTTGCGAAAGGGCACGGATTCATCCGTGCCGCAACGCGCCCCACCCCACAAAAAGAAAAGCCCTCTCCGAGGGGAGAGGGTGTCACGACCTGGCGTGACGGGTGAGGGGGCACTTCATTGAATGATTGACCGATTTGCGATTGAGCGATTGAAAAAACGCTTTACGTAGTTTCGCTCGTCACCCGTCACTAGCCACCGCCTTCTTTCATCCTTCATCCTTCACACTTCATACTTCACAAGCTTCCTATTTCCTACTCGCTATTGCCTCTTTATGGGGCGGGTCGCGCATACGTCGCTTCTTTTGCGATGTATGTGGACGCCAGTTCCTCCGCGGCACAACCCCGGTGTCGCGGCTGCCCGCCCGGGTTTGCCGCGTCGCCAGGAACAGCGAACTGCAACCTGCATCTACCGCAGCGGCTGGAGCTTGATGTTACGGTAATAGATTTCCGCGCCCTCGGACTGGAACACGATCTTACCGTGGTCCGGGCTGGCGTTATAGCCTTCGTTGACGAGCTTGCCGTTCACGTAGTGTTTGGCGATATTGCCGTAGGCTTCCAGCACCAGCGTGTTCCACTGGCCGTGCGGTTTTTCCACTTCCCCGTTCGGATCGCGATACCCCGTCACATCCTTCCAGGGACCTTTGTTGAAGCGGGCAAGGATTTTTGCGCTGCCAGGCGGGCCGGTTACGGTGATGCCGTCGCGAGAGATCGAGGCCCTGTCGGTCATATAGAAATCCCCGACGCCGCCTTCGGTGATCTGGAACTCGAGGGATTTCGGCCAGACCTTGTCGGGACCTGTAAAGTTATAGAGGATGCCCGCGTCGCGCGCCTTGCCAACCATCTCTCCATGTTCCGCTTCGCCCCACTTGAACTGGCAGGTGAGGCGATAATTTTCGTATTCCTTGTCCGTGGCGATGTAACCGAACTCGGCGCCCGAAACGTGAATCACGCCGTTTTCGACGGTGAAGACGTGGTCGGGATCGTTGTTCTTCCCGTGATCCTTGAGGAAGGTGTAGAAGCCCGAAAGATCTTTGCCGTTGAAGAGCTCAACGGCGGTGCCACGCGCCGCGAGGTCCTGACCGGGCAGAGTTGCCGGCGCGACAAACAAGACGAGCAACACGGATAGCAGCATGCGTTGGGTGTTCATAGCGGCATCAGTATACCCTAATTTTGATTGTCACGGGTGGCGCACCCGCGCCGCGTTCTGGCGTGTATGCGCTCAGTAAGGTTCGGTCCGCCAGCAAAGGCCACGGAAGGACTGAAGCCTACATGCCTAACGTACCCAACGTCCCGCCATCCCCCCAGGGCCAAGTCGCCGCATACATCCAAACTTCGCAACGTACGCGCTCACCCGCGAGACGCAGATTCTCAATGAAAAATGAAAAGGGATTCAATGGCATTCATCTCGTGTCCAGCAGGCGCTCCACATCTTCTCCAGATGTGGGTTCAGGGTTTGGCCGGTGGGGAGGCAGGAAGGCTTAGTGGCGGCCTGGGGATGAAAAACTCTTCAATAACGTTGACGACGGCCGTTGCGCCAATGCCGATCAGGGCGTTTTGAAACATCAATTTTGCTCCAGTGCGATTTTGCGCCGGGTAGTAGAGATTTGAGATACCACCGCCGGCGAGATTTCCGAGGATATTCGAGTAATTGGCCTGCCAGCGTCCATTGTCGCCCTTGCAGATCACCGAATTTGCGATCGCATAGAGAAACCGCGACCCCTTGCTGCCGCTTCCCTTGTAGAAATAGCGCGGAT
>JBAUWE010000076.1:0-6809 GCA_049583595.1 Terriglobia bacterium | reverse complement strand
TCGGTGTGCGGAGGGGGCGCCGCTACGCCGCCTGGGTCGGCGTCGGATGCTCCGCCATCATGCTGCCGGCGGGAGGATACGTGGCCAACAACGCGCTGGCTATCCTGCTGCTGGCGGGCGCTTCCGGCTTTAGTCTTTTTGCTGCCACCATTTGGTGGGCCGCCTGCAATGACATCACACCGAACTTCTCCGGCTCGCTTTCCGGACTGATGAACATGTCCGGAAACCTGGGCGGGTGGCTCTCACCGATTCTCACCGCCGTAATCTTCACGCGTTTCGGCTGGAACACGGCCTTCAACTTCGCCGGCTTGATGACCGTGGCGTCCGGGCTGCTGTGGTTTGCTGTAAAGGCGGATGAGACCATCGAATCATGAGAGGCCCCCGAAGACGCTGGGCGACGAACAAGGGCACTTGCCAGGGTGACCTCTAACTGTAGAATCAGTATGCGGAATTGAGCGGGCCGAGGAAAAGGATGCAGCGCCGCGGTTCAGTTCGGGGTGTTCGTGCCAGCGGAAGGGGACCGGGCTGAAGCACGGCGCTACAATCAAAACGGGGTGCCGGAAACATCGACGCCCCGGGAAGCCCCCTTCACAGGGTTACGCGAAGAGGGGACAACCTCTCCACTGTGGGGGCCTTCGTTTTCTCATCATCGACGGGCATGATGGAGACGATATCTGCTGATCTCATATCATGCCGCGAAGCGGTGTCCACTACTGGGCTTTGGGAATACTCCCGATCAGCAGCTCAGCCGCCTGTTTCAGCCGGTCGTGGAGATCCGTGACGTTATCAGACATCGCTACCTTCTGCTCTGCGAGTCCGGCCTGGACGATTTGGGCAAGCTGCTGCCGGTGGGCCTCAAGCGACTCCTGCAACGAGGATTCCATGCGGCGGGACGCCTGATCGGACTCTTCCCTTAACGCAGCCGCTGAGGCGTTCGCTTTGTCCGAAAGTTCGCGCATCAGCGCCTCCGAAACAGCCTTCGCGCCTGCCGCAACCCGTTGGGCAGCCTGGTCGGCTTCCTGCTGGATGCGCGCCATCAGTCCGTTGAAACGGCTTTCAACTGTCTCCTGCAGTCGCGATTCGAATTGGGAGGCCGAGGCATCCTGGGCATCCCGAATCATCCGGGCAATCTCCTCCGAGTTCAGCTCCGCAGCCTGGCGGACCCGCTCCGACATGGATGCCAGAGATTCCTGGATCACGTCATCGAGCTTCTCACGCGAATTTGAGACGTGCCGGTCGCTCGCGGCGGAAAGTTCCCGATCCAGGGCCTGGTGCACCGTCATGCCCATATCATGGATCTGGCGCTGCACACCGTCCATCTCCAGCTTCATGAACGCGCTGATTTCTTCGCGAGAGTGTTCCAACGAATCTTCCGTCTGCTGGTGCAGGTGCTGGAGGGAGGATTCAATCAAGTCAGAAGCGCTTTGTGCAATGCGGCTGGAAATTTCAGACATGCCCATTTCCTGGGCCTCTTTGGCCATTCCCTCGAGCCGTTGACTGAAATTTTCCGCCCACTGATCCTGATCGCGCTGCAACTCCGTCTGGGCGGCGGCTGAAGTCTCTCCCAATTGAGCCTGAAAACTGGCCAGCGCCCCTTCAACCTCATGACCCATTCTGCTCTGGAGACCGGTTACCGCTTCATCGGCTGCGACGTTCAGCCTGCCTTCCGACTGCTTTACGATCGTGTCTGCATTCTGCTCACAAACCTGGAGCGAGGCCTGCTCCAGCGAATTGAGCTGGCTTTGAACCGATTGTGCCGCTGCTTGAATTCTTTCCCGGACCACCTGCTCCTGCTCGGCAATCAGGTCCTGGACCTTTTGCTGGAAAGAAGCCCCAAAATCGGCCGTGGCTTCCTCGATGTAGGGTTCCAGCAGCTTTTGAATCTGCGGCGGAGTCGGCGCCTCCGTTCCCTTGCAGGTCAGCCAGACCCACCGGGCAAACTCATCCGTCTGGGCCTGGATCAAATGGGCGACCCGATCCTTGCTCTGCTGTGCAAGCTCGACATCCGTCTGCTCTGTGCCTACGCGCCCCTGCAGTTTCTCACGAAACCCACCTGCCACCCGTTCAACCTGGTCATTGAGTTCGTTCTCCAGCGCCCCCAGAGCGGCACGTGTCTTTTCCTCGGCCTGTTTGGAGAGCTCCGTCGCCGTGCTGACGGAAAACGCCTCCAGGTCATTGCGGATTCTGTCCTTTAGAGTGCTGACGTCCAGGCGCTGCAGGGAATCCGAGCCGTCTGGAGAAGTTGGTGACGCACCCGGAAGGTCAACGCCGGAAAACTGCGATACGGCCTGCAGGACCTCCTGTAGAGTGTTCTGCATGCGTTCCATTTCCGGCTGCCAGGGGGCCTGGCGATCTTCATGTTCTGACGCCTGCCTGGATGGCTTTCTGCTGTTGGTTCCACCGCGAATTGCTCGAAGTTCGTCTGCAAGAGAAGAAATGGGTCCCTTCATCATTCCAGTTGTGCCGCCGGCCGGACGCAGCCAAGACTCTGCGCATCACTCATGGAACTGGCCATGAGATGGAATGCCAGCCGTGCGACCCCTCCTTTTCTGCCCGTAGCCGCTTGGGCTTCTCTATTTTTTCCAGACCAAAATGAGGGACTCTGCCGGTTCCTCAAATGAGGAAATATTGGACTCATTCGTTGCTGGTGCTCTGGAAGAACCATGTTGGCCACGTTGCCCCTGCCATAGTGGAAGGCGTGCATCATGGGCATTGACCATCGTTCGACATTCTTCGCATCGTAGCCGCCGGGATGAAGTTCCAATTGGGGTGAGGGCGAAACCGACGGCACGTCCTAATGTTGCTGATCATTTAAAGTACTGCCTTTGCCCTACTTCGGCCGGCGAAAGGTAGTGCCGGCCTAATCACCAGCCTTAGGATGCCTCAGCCTACCACCGAGCGTCAATGGAACGATCGTCTAATGAACATCTCGCTTACTGACACATGAGTAAACAGCGGGCGCATTCCCTCAGAGCTAAGGGTAAACATCCACCGCGATTTCTGTGACTTGCGCGGCCCGGACAGGGTGGCTGCGGGGGCCGGAGTTGCTCCTTCACGGCGAGAAAGATCACTGTGAGGACACAAAACGCGCTTCAGCGAGGGTTCACGGGTGCGATCGCATGCGGGACTGAAGGCCACCGTTCCTCGCAGACCGGCAATTCGGCGATACCCGAAGGGCTGATCTGGTTCAAATACCCTCTTCCTCTTCTGGAGACCCACGGGTAAAATTCAACTGCCGTTAAGTGGAGGTGGCGATTTTCAATTGCCAATTCCCAACTTTAATGGGGCGAGGTGACTTATGGCGTGCAATCCGGAAACGTTAAAGCATGTTCCACTTTTTGCGTTGCTGGACGATGACGAAGCGGCGGTGCTGGCTGGCCAGGTGGAGGAGAAGAAGTTTGCTCCCCGCCAACGCATTTTCAAGATGGGCGACCCGAGCGGACCGGCCTACGTGGTGGTCTCCGGGCGCGTGCGGCTGACCATCGTAGACGAAGACAACCAGGAAGTGGTGGTCGACGAGCCAACGCACGGCGAGTTTTTCGGCTTCGCCTCCATGCTGGAACAGACAACCCACCAGACCAGCGCCATGGCTGTGGACGAAGTGGAGTGCCTGGAAGTGACGCGAGAAGACATCTCCGTCCTCCTGCAGCGCAAGCCGCTGGCCGGCATGGATATGCTGGCCGTGCTGGGCCGCCAGTTTCACGCCGCGCAGCAACTGGTGCGCAAGCGTGTCACCCGCAACGCGGATGAGATTTTTGAGAAGCAGTCCACGTTCGGCGAGCGCATCGCCGACAGCGTGGCGCAGTTCGGCGGTTCGTGGACGTTCATCATTATCTTTGGCGTGGTGCTGGCCATCTATACAGCCATCAACACCCACCTGGGGCCAAAGGCCTGGGACCCCTACCCCTTTATCCTGCTCAACCTTTTTCTCTCCATGCTGGCGGCCATCCAAGCGCCCGTGATCATGATGAGCCAGAACCGCCAGGACGCCAAAGACCGGCTGCGCGGCGAGCTGGACTTTGACGTCAATCGGCGCTCCGAGGCGCAGATCCAGGGGCTCGCCCGCAAGCTGAACCTGCTGGGCGAACAAATGGGCGACGTGGAAGAAATGCTGCGCGACGCGATGGAACGAAGCGGCGGTGGAAATTCACCCCGCACCTCGCCCTCCTGACAGCCGCTGCCATCTGCAAGAATATCCGGGCGCCACTGCGGCTGGTTTTCTGAGAAATGGCAGGGGATGTGTTTATAATTGACGGGCTTCACGGAGCGCAACCCGCTAAGGAGAAGAAATGGACCGAAGAACTTTTGTAAAGACGGTGGCGGGCACGCTGGCCGCGCCGGCTGCCGGCTCGCTGTCAGCGCAACCCCAGCCGGCAGGCCCTGCCGGCGCTGATGGTAGCAAGCGCCCACCCAACGTGATCGTCATGATCTGTGATGATCTCGGCTCGGGCGATCTGCACTGCTATGGGTCGTCGCTGAAAACGCCCAACCTCGACCGGATGGCGGCGGAAGGCGCGCGCTTTACCCGCTTCAACACCGCGCATCCCATCTGCTCCGCTTCACGCGCCGCGCTGCTCACTGGGAGATACGCCAGCCGAAGCCACACGGAGGGCGCCTACGGACCCTCATCGCCCGACGGCATGGACCTGGATGAGAAGACGCTGGCCGACATTCTGAAGACCTCCGGTTACAAGTCCATGTCCATCGGCAAGTGGCACCTGGGCTATCCGCACCCGTACCTGCCTACCAGCAGGGGCTTCGATTCATTCTTCGGCGTTCCCTGGAGCGTGGATATGAACCCCTTCCCGCTGGTCAAGGACACCACCGTCGTCGAGGAACTCCCGGACCGCCATCTGCTGACGCCTCATTACACCGAGGAAGCCGTGAAGTTTATCGATTCGTCGGCAGCCAGTCCGTTCTTTCTCTACGTTGCCTATTCCTATCCGCACGATCCGCCGCGATCTTCTCCCCGTTTTCGTGGCCATTCCGGGCTCGGCCACCAGGGAGACGCCATTGAGGAAATCGACTGGAGCGTGGGAGAAATTCTCAAGGCCGTCAATCGAAACGGCCTGGACAACGACACACTGATCTTCTTCACCAGCGACCACGGACCGTGGTTCCAGGGATGCCCCGGCCCCCGCCGCGGCCGCAAAGCCACCACATTCGAGGGCGGCACGCGAATCCCTTTCATCGCCCGATGGAGCGGAACCATCCCGGCCGGCAAAGTAATCGACGAGTGGGGATCGAACATGGACGTGGTGCCCACGGTTGTGTCGTTTTGCGGGGCGAAGGTTCCTCCCAATCCGCTCGATGGAGTGGACCTTTCGCGGCTGCTGACCGGCAAGAGCGACCGTGTCGAACGCGGCACCATCCTCTACTTCGCGGTTTCCCACCACCAGGAAGTGCTGGAGTGCGCCCGCAAAGGCAACTGGAAACTCCGCATCGCTCAGGGGAACGGAGAAATCTACATCAACGACTGGCTCGGCGGATCGTGCCTGCCCAAGAAACGGCTGTTTCTGCCCGTGCCGGAACTCTACAACCTGGAACGGGATCCCGCGGAAAGCTATGACGCGGCGGTCGACCATCCCGACAAGGTGAAAGAGATCCAGCAGGACATCGAAGCGCTGATCCCGACGTTTCCGGCAAACGTCCAGAAGGCTTACGCGGAACTCAAAGCCAATCCGGGGAGCCCCATGTCGCCACCGGGCGCCGCCACGCGTCCCGGCAACCTGGTTGCGCCCAAGTGGATCTGGATCCCGGAATCGCGCCGCGTGAAGGGCTGAAAGCTCCCACCACTTGTTCATCCAACCTGAGCGGCGTGGCGCCCGTCTACTCGCCGCAAACGCTCATGCCCCAGTCGTTGCCGGTCGCACATCAAACCGGAATCGCGGCGCTTCGTAGTCCTGGCCGCGGTAATCCGGCGGAATCGAAATGGCGTTGCCATCGCGAAGCGCGGGGGATGGACGGCGCTCCGGCATGGGGGCAGTTCAAAGATGAAAGGATCTCTTGCTCCGATTGATAGACCAGTCAGCCGGTCTTATTTTTTCCGGCCATTAAGCTGTTTATTCTGTTACCCATTGCTCAAGTGCCGCCCGGTTGCCTTGTGCTCCCTTAGGAACCCTATTGCGTTCTGTATCACGTTGGGCAGATAATGAGGTGCGAACGGAAATTTGACGTGGCGCCTGTGGAGCGGACAAGGACTCTGTCTTGACAGAGGAGACACGGGGCCCTGCCAGTTTGTCACCCGTCGTCTCCCTGAATCTACGGTTTCAACCGGAGGAAACGATGGGGACTATCGAATCCGCAGCCAACGCCAACCAACTCTCACCGACGTCGAGCCTGCTGGAAGCAGCCAAGGCCGGCGACCCGGAAGCTTTCCAGGAGCTGTCGCGTCATGCCGCTCCCATCATCTTCCGCCGCGCACTCAAAATCACCTCCAATCATCACGACGCGGAAGACGTGCTTCAGGAAACCCTGCTGAAGGGATTTACCCACATTTCAAAGTTTCGTGGCGATTCGCAATTGTCCACCTGGCTGGTCCGCATTGGCTTGAATGAAGCCATCATGACCTTGCGGAAACGTCGCCATGATGTTCCGCTTGCCCCCGAGGCAGGCGCCACCGGCAAGGTTGAAGAATCGCCCGCGGCGCTTCAGGGTGAAAAATCCCAAGCCGATTCACGGATTGTCCGGACGGAAGCTGGAGGACTTCTGAACAAGGCTCTCCGACGCCTGCCCGCGCGCGCGCGGCAGGTGCTGCACCTGCGATACCTTGAAGGCTACACCATCGAAGAAACGGCCCAACGCCTGAA
>JBAUWE010000075.1:0-4755 GCA_049583595.1 Terriglobia bacterium | reverse complement strand
AAATACGGGGAGCGTAATGACCTCACTGGAGCCGGTCCCGATTTCTGACCACGCCCCTTTCTGCGGGCCATTCGTCAGAGAAATTCGGCAGTCGGGCCCCGGGATGTACCCGACCCCATTGTGATAGACCCACGCAATCTTTCCAGCATCATAGGAGTGCGATCCTTCCGCAATTGGCCCCTGGGACTGGCTCGTCAGAACATCGCCGGCAAGCAAAGTCTGATTCACGTCCGTCGCAACGATGTGCTCAGTATCATCTGCAAGACGGATGCCCGCCCCGAGGCACAGATAACCGTCGTCAAAAAAGAACCACGCTTTCTTTGCGGCCAGATTGCCGCGGGCAAGGTCCATGGCCGCCATGCCGTATTTGCCGTCGGAGACGCCTCCCGCAAAGGCTGTCGTCCCGCGCGCATGAATGGGATTGTCTCCACAGATATCCAGGGTGCCCTGGATCGCAGTGATCCCAGGAAGCTTTGTCCAGTCCCAGACAGGAAAAATATCTTTGTACTCGTCGCCCGCCAGGTAGAGCAGGTTGACGCCGTCAGAGAGGTGCTGGGATTTCCTCCCTTCGTGATTCACCTCTTCGCCGTTCAGCATCCGGTTCGACAACATCTTCACAGACGTGTAAAAGCCCTCCCTGCGATGGGCCATAAAATCAGAGCACCAGAACTGTTTGTTGCCGTTCAACGCCGGCGCATTCTGCCGCTGCTGCAATCGCGCGGAAAAGGCCCTCAATTCCTTTTGCCGTGGCGTTGGCAATGCAGCCAGCATGTCAACAACTCCTGGCAAGCTTTCACCCGGGCTTGCCACAGTATGCAGGCTCCCCGCCGAATAGGCAGGCGCAACCACCTTTCCCTTCCGCGTCATCTCCCGCCCCACCGTGCTGTAGTCGATGATGTCACCCCGCACCAGCCATTGCTCGCCGTCCAGCAGATAGGAACTCAGGATCGCCATCCTGTCCGCAGGAATTTGAAAACCCGTTCCCCAGGCGAAGGCAACGAAGCGCCCAACATCGATGGCGTAAGCCAGACCGTATCCGCCGCTATAGAGCTGGGCGCCGTGCTGGTGGAATGAGTAATCCTGCTGAATTCCCTCTTCCGCAGGGCTCACGATCCTGATTTCCTGGTACATCCGGCGGTAGCCTTCTGCTACCGTGCCGGCGTTTTCTTCCAGGCAGCCGCGCACGATCTCAATCGCCACACCCCAGGTCAGGTTCGCGCCCGTCCACGGACCCTTTTGCCAGTCACTGCGCTTCATGATCTCGACCACTTTTGATAGCTGCTCGCGGGAAAGCTGCTGTTGCATCAAGAAGGCAATCTCCCCTGCCAGCCGGGGCACGCCGATCTGGTTCCACCACCAGTTCGGGTTCTGATAATCATGGAGGGTCCAATACTTCAGCGCGCGCAGGACCTTTGCGTCGAGCCCTTGATCCGGGTGTCCGGCCTTGCGATCAAAGGCCGCGGCCATGGCCATCACCCGCGTTCGGTCCAGATGGGCGGCCGCGCTCCAGTTGGACCGGGTCTCGCTCTCGTAATCGACGTCGGACCAGCCCCCATTGGGTCCGAGCTTTTCCGCATACTGCTTGCCAAATTCCTTCAGCTTCCGGATCTGGTTCGCACCCCTGGGCAGCACGGACACAACATAACGCTCACGAATCAGCGCAAAAGCCGACGGCGATCCATCACCTGTAGATGCCAAAACGTACGACGGGACCAGCAAGGTGGCGGATGCGGCCAGGCCGGTCTTTAGCATATCTCGGCGGGAATATCCCACTTTCATTTCTCCTTCATTCCGCAGGCGCTGGATTTCGCGCTCCATCAATCACGGGATCGTGGCGGCGGCCTCCGCGCGGCACTCGCAGACTCCATTTCACGGCACTCTAGTGCCTGGAAAGCACGGTCGGCGGCTTCCACGCGCCGGCGGCCAAGCCATCGCCAGCGCAAGGAAAATAGAAACACAAGGGTCGTCCCTATGAGGGGTGAATTCCTTTTAGGATTCCGTCCTCGGTGACCATCCGGCGCCCCCGCTGCCGGTGCGAGAGTACCACCGCAGTATTGACCTATCAACGGAAATTCCCAAACGGGGTTGGCGCTGCGAAGTGCCCGCGATCGGGTTCATCGCCATTCAGTTCCCCAGGATCCGAAAATTGAGGACACGGGTTCCACGCTGCCTTGCCGTAACCGGCCTTCAGTGGACGCGGCTGCTCTGAATTCCCTTTCACCCCTCCTGGGGATTTATACCGCCGATGGCAAGCAGCCAGGACCGGAAGTGTTCCGTAATTCTGTGGTGAATGAATCAGGAAACCGTCCGACCTGAAGATTGGTATCTCAACAGGGCGCATTGAGACAAGTTGCAAAGAGATGCACTCTATGTGCAAACCTTTGTCGCTAAATGCGCAAACCTCCGCAGCATGGCATCAGAGATTACCGTAGTCCATAGGGACTGTGCCCGATCCTCTACCGGGCCAATCGTTCTAAACATTGGTGGAATCGCCCAATTGAACATTCCCAATGCATACCTTACTTTAGAAAGGTCAGATGGTGTCAGGGGTGGCTGCGAACCTGTTCGATAGAGGAAATTGAGTTACAGGTTCTGGTCTGGCGGGGAGATTGCTTCAAGCTTACTGAAAGAACTGCGGAGATGGTTTTCTACACAAGAAGCACACCGGCCACACATCCACGGCACTTCAGCAGGCATGGAGAGACCAGGCTCTGACCGCGCTTTGTGAATAGGATGCTGCAATTTTGCTCCTGTCACCTGAAAACACCAGACCAGCGGGCAATTGTCGTCCGTGATGGTCGGGAACGTATAAGGAGGGGTTCATGAAGAGGTTCCTCACAAGATCATGGCACGAGACGGAAGGAGCTGACTCGGCTGAATATGCTTTGATGTTCATCCTGGTAAGCGTGGCAGTGATTGCGGTCCTTCAAATCATGGGAGCCACCCTGAAACACAGCTATGCGAATGCCTCCTCAACTGTGGCCAGTGTATCAGGACAGGCACCGGCAGGAACGTCTGGGTCAGGCGGCCAGCCGGCCTCGGGTGGTGGGTCCGGTTCAGGCAGCGGATCTGGCTCTGCTGGTGAACCCGCTTCGGGTGGTGGAAGCGGCAGTGGCGGCGGAAGCAGTAGTGGCGGCGGAAGCGGCAACGGTGGAGGAAGTGGCAACGGCGGCGGACATGGACACGGAAACGGCGGTGGACATGGACACGGAAACGGCGGAGGCGGATACGGTGGCGGTGGCGGTGGCGGTAATGGCTCGGGCATCGGTGATGGCCATTTCGGCGATGGGCATGGCCACCTCGGCGGAAGGCGCTAACAAAGCAAAGGATCTCCTCCGTAGACAGGACGAGCTTTGTTTGGGTATACCCTTGGCCGCCAAGTACGGTTGGCAGGGCTTGGTCTTACGCCGGTATCTGGCTGCCGCCCGCTGACAAAGCGGCTTAAAGAAACAGGCTGGTTCGCAAGATTTCAGTAACGCGCAACGCGCCAGCAGCAGGGAAGTTCTCACGAACAGGAGGTTTCAAAGCACCTACTCTGGGAATAAAGGACGCGTAAAATGGAGCTTCACGGCAGAAAGGTTTTCGATATCCTGGAAAAACCGCTGAGCTTGGCCACGAAATTTATTTTCAGCCTGGCTGAAACGAAGGTTCTTGGATCGCGCGGCGGGTCCCCTGACGCCCACTACAAACCGTCTCCATCAACCCATTCACCGATAACTTCAAATCCTCTGATTCCTGCATGTATTTTGCTGCTTCTTGGGTACCTCGTCGTATCATTGTCCCCAATCCGGGTCTGGCTGACTGAGACGGATAACCTCCCCACCTTGGCGAGTATCTTTTCGTTTTCGAGCAACGGAAAAGCGCCTTCCCTGCCCCAGGCGGGTGAAGACGTCAGCGTGTGGGCGAAAAAGCAATCCGGCTTTTATTACTGCCAGGGCGGCACTCTGTTCGGCGACAAGCCGGGGGAAATAATGACGCAGTCCAATGCGCTGACGTCGGGCTACCGTCCCGTCGGCGGCAGCTACTGTGCAAACAGCCAGGCAGTCGTTGCCTCCGCAAATGCCGGGGAATCGTCCGTTCTGGTTGCAGAAAACCAGCCGGAAACCCCGGTTCCGAGCGAGGACGTGAGGGTCTGGGGGTTAAAGCAGCTTGGCTTTTATTACTGCCGGGGCGATGCCTTGTTCGGCGTGAATCCCGGGCGGTTGATGACGCAAGCCGACGCTCTGGCCGACGGGCTGCAACCTTCCTACCACGCCTGCTCCGGCAGCAATGCGAATCTGGCGTCCACAGGAGATTTATCCCCCGGGACCAAACAGTCATCCGGCCCCGCAAATGCCCCTCCACATTCCACGGACCCGTCAACTCTCATTTCAGAGAAACCGGCGAAAACATCGCAGGCGGGCGCCCGCGTCACAGTGTGGGTCAAGAAGGAGTTTGGATTTTATTACTGCCGCACTGATGTCCTGTTCGGCAACAGGCCGGGACAGCTGATGTCGCAGGCTAACGCTCTCACGGCAGGCTATCAGCCTTCTGACGGCCACTGCTCTGACGGAAAACAAACCCAGGCCACCGCCGAAAGATTGTCGCCACGCGTGTTCCCCGGCAAAAATTAGCCTCGGAGACAAAGCGAACCTCTCATTAGTATGGGCCACCTGCAGCCCCGCGGCTTCCACCTGAGTTCCTTCCTTTCATCATCTTCGCCAGAATTTCGCCTTTCAACCGCTGAATTTCACCTTTTTCTCTTCAGCCTACCTC
>JBAUWE010000074.1:0-2379 GCA_049583595.1 Terriglobia bacterium | reverse complement strand
CTAATCGACCGTCTCGAGCATGGAGCCTTCAAAAACCAGGAGCCTCCCGGTGACTTTTCCACTTTCATCCTTCTGAACAATTTCCGATCTGTGAAAGTGCTTGACGCCCTCTTTCACGGGCTTTTGTGAATCCGTGCAGACAAGCTGATAGGTGTGATGCGGATCGTCTGAACTGAGCGGGAAAATGCCGTGGCTGCACCAGAGTCCCAGGTTAGGCGGTTCGCGCCCATCGCTGCCGCCGCCTTCCGGATTCGCGCCGCCCTGGAGCAGCTTCAGCTTTCCCGGCTGGCTCACGTCAATCGTGAACTTCACGTAGCCTTTGTCCCAGCCGGCGATCTCGACCTGGCTCCCCTGGCAGCGCATCTGGTGCGGCTGGAAATCGGGCAGCGAAATCTCTCCCGCCCAGCGGACGCCCTGGTCCGCCCCGAACCGGACGACCTTCAGAACCTGCGGCGCGGAAAGTCCCGGCGTGCTGAATGAGCGAAACTCCACGGCCACGTATCCTTTCGCGGTGCAGAAGTAGCCGTCGCTGTCGGCACGAGCCACGCCTGGAAGAAAAGCCAGTCCGGCGGCCAGAAGAAAGAGCGGTATCCCAAGAGCTTTCCGTGCTGAGCGCATGGCGTATCCCTTTGTGATGGTGCCAGTCTACTCTCGCAAAAGCCCGCCGTAAATACAGCGGCCGCTTTTTGCCGGCAGGCAGGATGAAAAACCTGTCACGCAAACGCCAGCGCCATCTGCGGGCGCAGAGGCGCGACGAACTCGACAGCGGGACGGCGGAGCCGTGGAAGATCAGTGAATAGTGATGGGTGATGAGTGACGAGCCTGGAGGGCAGAGCCCTCCCCTACCAAAGCAACAAGCCGCGGAGTTAGAGAACAACTCCACGCTACCCGATTTTCTCCTACCCAAACGCCAGGGCGTACTGCCGGTGGAGGGGGGCGGTCACGTTTTCTTCGCGTTTGCCGTCGAGGCCGTAGCGGGTGCGGAGGCCGGCGACGAGTTGGGTGATGCTGTCCTTATAATCCTGCGAGAGATAGGCGGAATGGCGGAAGAGCTTGCGGTAGCGCCGGGCGAGTTGCGGGCGCTCCTTTTCGAGAAACGGCATGAACTGGGCCATGGCGCTGGGCATGAGGAAGAGCACGTTGCCGAAAAGAAACCGGGCGCCGTGTTCGGAGGCGGCGCGGGCCAGGCGGTCGAGCTGCGTGGGTGAATCGGTGAGGCCGGGCAGGATGGGCGCGGCGTTGACGCCGGTGCGGATGCCCGCCTTGTTGAGCCGGCGCACGGCTGCGAGGCGCTTGGCGGGCGGCGGCGCTTTCGGTTCCAGCAGGCGGGCCAGGCCGGCGTCAACGGTGGTGACGGTGATGTGCACGCTGAGGCGGTGGCGGGCGGCCAGCGGCGCCAGCAGGTCAAGATCGCGCAGAATCAGCGGGCCCTTGGTGGTGATGGAAAAATCCAGCCCTTCGAATTCGCCGAACACCCGGAGCATGCCGCGCGTCACGCGAAACTGCTTTTCCGCCGGCTGGTAAGGGTCGGTGGCCGTGCCGAGCGCGATGGGCAGGCCGCGGTCGCGGGCCCGGCGGAGTTCGGCGCGGAGCAGCGCGGGCGAGCCCAGCTTGGCGAAAATCTTGCGCTCAAATTCGCGGCCGTCGTGCAGCTCCATGAACTCGTGGGTGTAGCGCGCGTAACAATACTTGCAGCCAAATTCGCAGCCGCGATAGGGATTGAGCGTCCAGGCAAAGGGCAGCCGGCCGCTTGATTCACGGTTGAGCGCCGAGCGCGTGGGCAGCGCAAAGTATTCCACGCCCGTCCGCTCGCGTACCCGGGGACTTGAATGCGCCAGGCGGGCAATGCCCACCAGTTTGCGATGCGGAGTCGCAACGTTGCAGGACGTCGCGCATGAGCCCGCGGCCGCTGCCCGAGTTGCGCAGGGTTCGGATGCTGGCGCGTGGTGGCCCCGGCCGGGCGGCGCTCCGCAGGCCTCGGCAGGCGGCGGCTGGAAGGTGACTTCAGGCGTGGCAGGAAGGTTGTGCATGGCCCCAACTCCTTATATGATGATGGGCCTATTTTCGCTTTTTATTCGCCTTCTGTCAAGCGATGAGGCACACTGCCAATAAAGTCCGCTGAAAACGGCTTTCAGGCTTATTATCAACAGGTTAGGAGCAGGATTGAAAATGGATAGTTAGTCGGAACCGATCATTCGCCGGTAAACGTAGCGGACTTCCTTCTGGGCCTCTTTCAGCTTCTCGGCCAGTGTCGCCCCGGGCGGCACCAGGTCCCAATGCCGCGCCAGGTTTTCGACCGCCTCACGATGTCCAACGTGCGCCGGTAATCCTTCCGCCGCCTTGCCGGTCACCAGCCGGACGGCGTGGTCGACGCTGCGC
>JBAUWE010000073.1:0-4759 GCA_049583595.1 Terriglobia bacterium | reverse complement strand
CAACAAGAAATCTTCTGATTCCCGGCGCGTGCGGCCCTTCTCTGGGCAGAAGGTGGCGTACGCAAAGAACAAAGTGCCGGGTGACACTTCGTTTGAAACCAGCTCCATGACCTTTATGGCGGAATCGCCGGATAATGCCAAGACTGTGCCGCCCGGCCAGCCCTATTTCTATCCTGCCATCAGCAGTTCGGCGGTTCGCATTGCCACGGTCGAGCAACTGACCGGGCGCAATTCCGCCACCAGCATCGAATACCATGACACCTATCTCCACAACGGCATCGAGGGCGGCGCCAACGCGGGCCAGTTGTTTGCCCAACTGGCAGCCTCCGTCCCGCTGGCGTTTGGAGGCGCGGGAGGCGGCGCCGACAAAGTGGGCGGGCTGTTGACGCCCAGCATGGACATTTCCGGCCTCTCCCGCCTGCTGGGTCCGGTGGCCGGAGATTTGGGACCCATTGCCGCGGGAACGTTCGATCCCAAGCAGTTTTTCAAGTCCGCCCTCGATGCCAAGCTTCTGGGCGATATCTCACTGGCGGATGTCATCAGCAGCGTTACCAATTTTCAATCGGATGTTAAGAAGGTCCCGAAATTTGTCACCAGCCATTTTCCCAAATACGTTGAGACCAGTTTTACCTGGCATCCGAAGATTCAGGACGTATCCGCTGAGCCGGGCAAACCCGCATTTTTCGTGGTCACAGGCGACAAGTCAGACGCCCTGACCGTAAACGCCAGGCTAAGAAAAACTCTGGACAAGACGCCTCCCACCTACGAAGTCAGCGCGGTGATGAAAGGCTTTGAGCTTCACCTGGTGCCGTCGGTTATCGAGGTCCTTGTCATCAAGTTCAAGGAACTTTCATTCAAGTCGGTGAACGGCAAAAAGCCCGATGTCAACGCGGACCTTGAGACCGTCGAATTCACCGGGCCGCTGAGCTTCGTCAACGCCTTGAAAGACCTGATTCCGCTTGGCGGGTTCAATGATCCTCCCAGCCTTCAGGTTACGGCCGAGGGGATTGAAGCGGGATACTCCCTGGGATTGCCGCCCGTCAGCCTGGGCATGTTCAATCTCTCGAATGTAAGCCTGGCCGCGAAGCTGAACATCTATTTCACCGGAAAGCCCATTACCTTTGAATTTGACTTCTGCCAGGAGCACCAGCCGTTCCTTCTCACCGTCTCTCTGTTTGGAGGCGGCGGGTATTTCGGCCTCACGCTCACGCCCTCCGGCGTCCAGCGCATGGCGGCGGAGTTTGAGTTTGGAGGGAATTTCTCACTCAATATTGGCGTGGCCAGCGGCGGCGTTTACGTGATGGCGGGGTTCAACTATACCCACGAGAACGGAAACACGGAACTGACCGGTTACCTGCGCTGCGGCGGGGCGCTGGAAGTTCTGGCCATCATCACCGTCTCCGTGGAATTCAAGATGCAACTCAAGTACGTCTCCGAGGGTAACAAGGTGTGGGGCCGCGCCACGCTCACCGTGGAGGTCAAGATCGCGTTCTTCAGCAAGAGCGTGGACCTCACGGTGGAGCGGCAGTTCGCGGGCAGCCATACCCAGAATGCGGCACTGTTCGGCGCCGGCGCTCCGTATCCCCTGGGGCCGACCGGGGTACATTTTTCCGATGAGATGAGTGCGATCGACTGGCAACTTTACTGCGAAGCTTTTGCGTGAAAGGGAAATATTCATGGCGAAGAAGCAAACCATTATCTGGACCGCCCTGCCAAACGGCATCGCCAACGGTCAACTGCAACTCTCCGTCTTTGTCTCGCCACGACTTCATACCGACGAAGGTTTGCCGCGTCCCACGCTCGACCAGTTCGATGACTTCAAGAACTGGCCGGGCAAGATCAAGGACATGAAGTTCACGGTGCAGTTCGAGGGCCAGCAGCCCCTGGACGCCACGCGCGTGGGTACTGCTGCGCCGGAACCGGAGCTGTGGAGCGCGCTGTTCAAAGACTCCACTTACGTTGAACCCTACCAGTTTGACGACTACTCGAACCGGGCGGTCATTTCGCATCCCGTGCTGCACCTCGATTCTTTTGTGAAGACTCAATACCAGTCGGTGGGAATGGCCTCGCCCACGCGGCTGCCGTCAAGGACCATCATTCTTGAGAAGCTCGCGCCTATTTCCCTGTACGCTTTGCCGGAAGCGGCCCCATCAGCGACCACGATGACTGCAAACCGCCGGGGAATGGTAGCGACACGACGTCCTGCGGGGACGTCCGGCGCGCAGCAATCGCGGCCATCCCAGCCGTCGCAAACTGCAAGGGCGGCCCAGCCCTCCTATCGCGTGGCCCGGCCGGTGGTCATTCCCCAGCACCTGACGAATTTCATTCAGACGCTTCACCCCACGCTGCAGCGGAACGCCAACCACAACCTCAAGACGCTGGTGCGCCAGCCTTATCCCTTGAAGCCGTCAACGGTGAGCGCCTTCCAGAGCGTCTATCAGGACTTGCAGCAGTACAAGTCGGTTCGGCCGTCTCCGCAGCTTCAGCCCGAGCGGGATTTTCTGCTGGCCCGGATGTCGAGCCCGAGGCTTCCTGAAACGATTGAACCCATTCAGCCCCCCGAGATTGACTTCCACAAGATCGTGTCGACCCTGGGAAATTATCCCGAAATCATGAAGGCCCTGGGGCTGGTGATCAATCTGACGGTGCCGCTGCCGGCGGGACTGGCAACAAGTTCCACTGTGAAGGTGGCGCCTGTCTGGGCAGACAATTCACAGCCTGCTTCTTACCATACGGACTTTTCTCCCAAAACTGCCTACGCGCTTGACACCGGCAGATCGTGGTTTGCTCCGCGCCCCGAGAAACCGGATTCGAATATTATCGATGGCCAGCTCAAGCTGAACGATCACCAGAATTTTCCGGTGATGAGTGTTGACGTGGACGGATCGGCGCTGAAGATGGCGAACCTGGCCGACCGGCTTACTTCCGCCACCCTGGAGGAATCGGAAACTCCCGCGGCCGGCGGCTCGCACCCGACGATGTTGCGAATGTCCACATCCAACAGCGGCGGCGGGCAGGCGCAGGCGCCCTCCGGCAGTTCCGGACAGGCAGCGGCGGGCGCCCAGGCGGCGCAACGGCAGGCCAACGTGGGCTTGCCGGCTTTGCGAACCAGCGGCATTTCGGTCTCCAGGGCGGGCAAAGCGGAATGGCTGGTCAGCCTTTTCTCACGCGCCACCCTCAACAACCAGGCCGTCGAGAAGAACACTCCTGACCAGTTGACGCTCTACGCCGAAGACGTGGTGCGCGGCTACCGCGTGGACGTCTGGGACTCGGAAACCAAAAGCTGGAGTTCCCTTTGCCGGCGGGTGGGCACCTACAACTTTTTCGGGGCCAACCTTCTGCGCCAGTATCAGGACGAGGGATTCATCCAACTGGCGACGACGAAGTCTTCGGTGCAGCAGGAGGCCGGGTCAGACGCGCCACAGGATTTGTACTTGCATGAGTCGATGTTCGACTGGAAAGGCTGGAGCCTGTGCGCGCCCCGGCCCGGCAAAGTGGTCAGCCCGGATGGCATTCCCCAGCCGCTGAATGATCCAGCGCAAGCCCAGCAGCGGGCTTCGAAAGATTTCCAAATGGTGGCAACCTTTGTTCCCCAGCCGGGATCGCTTCCCAAATTGCGCTTTGGCCGGACCTACCGGGTGCGGGCGCGGGTGGTGGACCTGGCCGGCAACAGCCTGGCCTATGACGCTCCCAGCGCGACCGATTTTTCCAAGGCTACTGATCCGCATCCTTATAACCGCTTTGAGCCTGTGGTGGGTCCGGTTGCGGTGCTCACGAAGTCGCTCGACGGAGAAAAGTCTCCCGGCGAGGCCCTCTACCGCCCGGTGATCCGCAGCAACTTTGACAAGACTGCGCAGGAGTACGCGCCGGCGTACGCCCAGCTTGTTTCCGATTCCTCCTATACCGAAGCGGCTATCCGCATTGTCGCTCCGCCCAAGACCAGCGAACTGATGGCCGAAAGGCTCGGGATGTTTGACCTTGATTCCGGCGCCATGAAGAAAGACCCTGCGACCTACCAGTTGATCGCCAACAAAGCGGACGGCGCCTTTGCGCTGGATCCCATGACGAAAAACCCCATCTCGGAGAAGCTGGAAATTCCCTACCTGCCGGACCCGCTTTCCCGTGGAATGTCCATGGTGCTGCTGGATAAGGACGGCAAAGATGCCGGGACCGTGCCGCCCGTTGATTTCTTTCCGCAGGGGTCCCACTGGCCGGATGCCCGGCCGTTTTTCGTGAAGGTGGTGGAAGGGCAGGGAAAGACATCCTGGGGGTGGGATAATTCGAACCGCACCCTGATCGTAAAACTGCCGAAGGCTGAAGTTGCAACGTTCGAACTGAGCTCCTATCTTGGTGGCGGCCAGTTGGGCACCCACAACCAGTCGGTCATGGGCGTCTGGAACTGGATCCAGCAGGCGCGGCCGTCCAATCTGACGATGATGAGCACTGCGGTTGCGCAAGGCCGCTTCTGGATGCTGACACCGTCGCGCGAACTGGTGGTGGTGCACGCGGTGCAGCAGCCGCTGATCGCTCCGGCGTTTCATCAGCTTTCGCCCAACCGCCACCTGGGAGAAACCTTTGCCTACATTGTGGATGACCACGCCATGCACATCGACGGCAAAAGCACCCTCAAGGTGGAAGTGGTTGCCAACTGGCAGGAGCCCATCGACGACGTCACGGATCCCAAGGGGCCGGGTACGCTGGACGGCAGCGCTCACGTCTACACCCGGGACCTTGCCCGGGAGGACAACGAGATCTTTGA
>JBAUWE010000072.1:0-2849 GCA_049583595.1 Terriglobia bacterium | reverse complement strand
GGTGTTGTTGCATTTTGTGCCGCAGTGTAGCATGGAAAGATTATGGATTGCATGGTGCTGCGGCATTCTCAAGTTCCGAAATCCAGCAAGCTCCTGGTTGACTACCTGGAACGCTACGAAAACGTTTCGCGCTTCTATAACGGCTCTCCTTTTCTTCCCGAAACTTATGATCGGCTGAAGGCGCAGCTTCAGGGTGCTTCAATCAACCGCAAGTCCCTGGTTGAGATTTTGTTGAGGCAGAACAGGGATTTCGGAGCCGGCGAGCAGACAATGGAGAATATCCGCAGCCTCGGTGATCCGGACACCTGTGCGGTGGTTACCGGCCAGCAAGTGGGACTCTTTTCCGGTCCGGCGTTTACTCTGTACAAGGCTTTGACGGCAGTACGATTGTCACAGTCGCTCAGGGAACGTGGGCTGAAGACCGTACCCGTCTTCTGGCTGGCCAGCGAAGATCACGATCTGGAAGAAGTCGCTCAGACCTATGCGCTGAATGACCACTACGAGTTGCTCCACCTGCACGACCCGGGCGAGCGGCCCGCTCCCCAATCACCCGTCGGCCGGGTGAAACTGACGGAGGCCATTTCCGAACAGATCAATCGCCTGGAATCGCAGCTCCCACCCGGCGATGAGCGCGCGCGTTTGATAGAAGACCTTCGCGCGGCGTATCAGCCTGGCTCCACCTGGTCGCAATCCTTTGCGCGCTTCCTGACTCGCCTGTTCGGGCGCTGGGGAGTTGTGCTTCTTGACCCGCTGGATGAGTCTGTCCACCGTCTTTCCGCTCCCATCTATCAGAAAGTGTTGTCGCAGGCTGCGGACTTGCGCTCGCGGCTTCAGGAGCGCTCGGGTGAACTCATCAAGGCGGGTTACCACGCACAGGTTCACATCGGGGAAGATTCCACAATGCTTTTTGCTGAGCGGGAGGGGAACCGGCTGCCGGTACACAGTTCCGGCGCCGACAGCCAAAGATTTACCGTTGGCGTGGACCATAGCGCCTCGCTTGAAGAACTGGAGTCTGAGATCAGCGCACAGCCGCTGAATTTCTCTTCCAATGTACTGCTGCGGCCCGTCGTGCAGGACACCTTGTTGCCTACCATTGCCTATGTTGCCGGCCCCTCCGAACTCGCCTATCTTGGCCAGTCGCAGGTGCTCTATTCTGTTTTGGGCAGATCCATGCCCGCCGTCCTTCCTCGAAGCGGTTTCACGCTGGTTGACCGTCGCATTGAGCGCTGGATGGAGAAATACCAGGTCGGAGTGGATGACATCTGGCAGGGCAAAGAGCATCTCTCCCAGCGCATTGCCTCCACCGCTTTTGCGGAGGGATGGTCCGAGCGATTTGACCAGACGGAACGTGACCTGGCGGCATTGCTGGCGCGGCTGAGAAAAGACATCGAAGTTCTGGACCCGACTCTGGTGGATACCCTGAACCACACGGAAGAAAAGATCCAGTATCAGGTTGAGAGGCTGAAAGGCAAGTTAACCCGATCTGCACTGAAACGCTCCGAGATTCTGGGTCGCCACGAACAGGCCCTTCTTGGCGCCATCATGCCCGAAAAGGATTTGCAGGAGCGCCTGGTGGGCGGTGCATACTTCCTGGGCCGTGCGGGGTACGGTTTGCTGGAGAGACTGCTCGAACAGATTCCAGCCGATTCTTCTGGTCATTACGTCATGAGCTTCTGAGATTTACGCGGCCTTCTTCCAACGGGAAGTTTGTGACCCCATCAAGTCGGGAAGACTCAAAATCCCTTTGCTATACTGGGTGGAGAGTCTTCTCGACTCCTGAGATTTGGAGAGAGTTCACAGAGGAGAAGAGGATGTCTGAACAGGCAACGAAGGCCACCACCCCGGGCAAACCGAAAAATCAGCGCCACACGCTTCATATCGAAACGAACTCCCGCGTGGAGTTTAAGGACGTCACCGGGCAGATTGAACAGTTGATTGAGAAGTCCGGAATTGAAAGCGGACAATGCCATGTTTTCGTCCCGCATACCAGTGCAGCAATCCTGATTAACGAAAACTATGACCCCGGCTTGCGCCAGGATATTGCAGATTTCCTGAAAAACCTTGCTCCTCCCAACGCTGATTATCATCACAACGACGGCAACTGCGACTCGCATCTGAAAGCAACGCTCATGGGCGCCACCAGGACCCTGCTGATTGAGAACGGCCGGTTGCTGCTGGGGCGCTGGCAGGGTGTTTACTTCTGTGAGTTTGATGGGCCGCGCCGCCGTGATCTGCACGTGAAACTCGTCACGGATTAGCCATGGAAACACTGGGAGTGTACATCCAGGTTCCTTTCTGTGCCTCGAAGTGCAGCTTCTGTAATTTCAGTTCACGCGTCGCGCGTGTCGACGTCTACGACCGCTACTGCCGGGCCCTCGCCGAAGAAATTGATCGTCTCCCCGAGTATTACAAGTCATCTGCGTTGGCAGCGAACCCGTTTGAGATTCCGGTCGACACGGTCTATGTCGGCGGTGGAACGCCATCGCTGCTGGGGAGCGATCGCATCGAAGGGATGGGTGCGGACCTTCACCGTCGGTTCCGGTTTGCTTCGGACGTCGAATTTACGATGGAGGTCACGCCCGGATCGGCCGACGAGAACTTTCTAAAGCATGCGCTGGCGCTTGGTATCAATCGCCTCAGTTTTGGCGCCCAATCTTTTGATGATGCAGAGCTTCGCTCCGTGGGAAGGTTGCACTCGGCTGAGGACACACGGGTAACGGTTCAAACGGCCCGCCGGATGGGCTTTACGAACATCAGCCTGGATTTGATCGCCGGACTGCCACACCAGACGGAGGCATCGTGGGGCGCCTCCTTGCAGTCGGTGATCGCACTGCTGCCCGAGCATATTT
>JBAUWE010000071.1:0-18258 GCA_049583595.1 Terriglobia bacterium | reverse complement strand
TGCATTCGGTCCGGATCCCTGGCCTTTTCCGGTGACAATCATCAGATCGCTTCCATCAGCCGCAAGCGCGGTCGGGTACCACTCCGTGGGGATGAAGCCGATCGCCTTTTGTGGCGTCGAAACACTGAGCGATTGGGGACCCTCATTGCTCATGTCAAAAACGGCCACGGCGTCGGCAGAAGCGTCGGCCACGAAGAGCCGTTTACCGTCTGGGCTCTGGGCAAGCGCGTCGGGGGAACTGCCCCCGAACTTCTGCTCGGGCAGATCCGTGGAAAGCAGGCCAGCCAGTTCAGCCTTTGCAACGTCAACCACCGCCACCCGATCGCTGTTCGTGAGCGTTACGTAGAGATATTTCTGGTCAGGACTCAGCAACATCGCCGTGGGGTGCGAGCCGGGCGCCACCGGAGATTTCGGCTCCAGAAGTGGAATGCGGCGAATCACCGCTCCGGTTTCAAGGTTCAGTTCGGCAATCGCCGAGGCGTTCCAGAGCGAACAGAATCCAACTTTCCCGTCACGCGTTGCAGTCACACCCACCGGGTAAGCAGCGGGCACAACGGCTGCGGTGCTCATCGGAAACCGCTGGAGAACCTTGCCGCTTTCTGCGTCCAGCACGATGGCGTCGTCAGCCAGATTTTCCGCCACCAGAAGCTTTTCGGCACCCGTGCCAGGAAGCACCGCGAGCCCCGCCGGATAAGAAATCGCCATGCCTTTGGGCAGTTCCTTCGAGTCCACCATTGATTTCTTGCCGCGGGCAAGTGGAGCAAGGGGAACTCGAATGAACCTTTCCGGCGTAAGTTTCCCGTCCTTGAATGAGTAAACCGCGATGCCATTGCCGGTGTCGTTGGGCTTCTTGCCGAGAGGATCAGTGAGCGACGACATTGACGCATAAAGCCTGCCTCCGTCGTGGCTGAAGGCGAGACCCAAATAGTAAGTCTGCCCGGCGCGCTGACCCAGACGGGTGTCTGGAAAATCTGTAACCTTGTGCGTCGTCCGATCAAGAATCGCAATCGACTGCTGAAAACCGGATTGCTCTGTTCCATAGCCGTTGTTCAGGATCGCCAGGTAATGGCCGTCCGGACTCAGGACATCAGCCGTAGGGAAACTGTTGGTTGGCTGAGGATGACCGGGAGCCGGAACATAAAGCGCCTTGCCGGAAGGAAGATTAAGGGAGCGCCGCTGAGCCTTTTCAGGTCGCCTCGCCAGCTGAAAAACGACGACGATGACAACCAGGATTGCAAACACAACAAGCAAGGTACGCAGTTTCATTGGGCCACACTCCTCTGGATTTATGAAGATTGCGCATTATCTCACAATTCGGTGCCAACGAAACAGATTGCAACGCAATCTTAACAGATGAGAGGAAGGTTTCAGTAGAAGGAGAGGGGAAGAGGAAAGGGACACTGACAAATGCCGAGGTTAAAAGGGCATATCACAGACTGAAATCAGAACGCGCCGAGTGGCAACCAATGAACCCACCCGACACGTTCCACACCATCTGCTAGAAAGGTTCGGGACGCTCGCTACTCTTCAGACTCGGGCGGCAATCCAGGTTGCTGAGCAGCTGCTTCCTCGGCCGCCTTCTTCCGGCGTTCAGCGCGCTTGGCACGCAGTTCAGCACGCTGCTCCAACACTTTGGTTCCCACCAGTTCCAGCACGGCCGTATCCGCTCCGTCACCGCTTCGCCAGCCGGTCCGCACAATGCGGGTATATCCGCCGTTGCGCGACTCGTAGCGTTTTGCGATGTCCTCAAAGAGCTTCTTCACCGCCGCAGCGCTCAGAGCGTAACTTGCTGCAAGCCGCCGGGCATGCAGGTCGCCCCGCTTGCCGAGAGTAATCATATGCTCGGCAGCAACTCTCGCCTCTTTGGCTTTAGGAAGAGTGGTTTCAATCCGCTCTTCCAGGATCAGCGAAGTGACCAGATTCCGCAAAAGCGCCCGCCGATGCTCTGTATTTCTGCCCAGTTTTCTTCCGTAATTACGGTGCCGCATCTTTAGCTTTCCTGTCCCCAGGCTGGCTGGTCTGAAGCCGGCTGGCTGGCCACAGGCAGGGGATTACCCCTTTCGTCAAATTTCATGCCCAAGCCAAGACCCATTGCCGTGAGAATTTCTTTGATCTCATTCAGAGATTTCCTGCCGAAGTTCTTGGTCTTCAGCATCTCCTGCTCAGACTTTTGCACCAGCTCTCGAATCGTTGAAATGTTGGCATTCTTGAGACAGTTGTAAGAGCGGACGGAGAGTTCCAACTCTTCAACCGAACGGTCAAGGTTTTCATTATAAACCGTGGTCGGCTTCTCCTCGGCAATCTCCTCGGAAAGCGTCCCCTCTTCAAAGTTGATGAAAATACTCATATGGTCCTTCAGGAGCTTGGCCGCCAGGCCAATCGCATCCTGGGGAGTCACGGCACCGTTGGTCCAGACGTCAAGAGTGAGCTTGTCATAATCTGTCATCTGCCCCAGGCGAGCGGCTTCCACCGCATAGTTCACCTTGCGAATCGGGGAGTGTACAGAGTCAACCGGGATATAGCCGATCGGAAGATCTTCATCAAAATTCTTTTCCGCCGAAACATATCCTCTTCCATTTTTCACGCGCATCTCGATCCGCAGGCTGCCACCCTCGCTAACCGTGGCGATATAGGAGTCCTTGTCCAGGATTTCAATATCGGCATCTTCCTGGATCATTCTCGAGGTCACCTCACCCGGCTCGCTCACTTCCAGCGTGAGAGTTTTCGGGCCCTCGACATTCATCTTCAAGGGAATCTGTTTGAGGCTGAGGATGATATCCGTTGCATCTTCCACCACACCAGGAATCGAAGAGAACTCATGCATGACTCCTTCGATCTTGACCGCGGTAATGGCTGCGCCCTCAATCGAAGAGAGAAGAACGCGGCGCAACGCATTGCCGATCGTCGTGCCAAAGCCGCGCTCGAAGGGCTGTGCGGTGAACTGACCGTACTTATCGGTCAGGGTATTTGTGTTGCACACAAGCCGCTTGGGCTTTTGAAAACCTTTCCAAAGCATATTACTTCACCTCCCTGGAGGCGCTGTCGTTGCCTCCAGCGCTGTCATCTTGGGTAAGAATACTATTTCGAATAAAGCTCGACGATCATCTGTTCCTGAATCGGGAAATTGACGTCTTCTCGCTTCGGCACTGAAACCACCTGGGCCTTCAGGCCCTCACGATCAAGCGCCAGCCACGGCGGAACACCGCGGCTCCCCGACAGGTCAAGAGACCGTTGAATCGATTCCAGCTTGCGGCTCTTTTCACGGACCGCAATCTCCTGTCCCGGGACCACATGGAACGAAGGGATATCGACCTTCTTCCCTGATACTTCGATGTGGCCGTGCCGGACCAACTGCCGCGCTTCGGCCCGCGACGCGGCCAGACCCAGCCGATAAACCACGTTGTCCAGCCGCTGCTCAAGCATCAGCAGCAGCATCTCGCCGGTAACGCCCCTTCGGCTTGCGGCCTTCTCAAAATAGTTGCGGAACTGGTTCTCAAGAACCTGATAGAGCCGCCGCACCTTCTGCTTTTCCCGGAGCTGGATCCCATAGCCACGGGGTTTCGGGCGCCGCGCCTTCCCGTGCTGGCCCGGAGGAAAGTTTCTCTTCTCAATGGCACATTTGTCGGTCAGACAACGCTGGCCCTTCAAAAAGAGCTTCTGCCCTTCCCTGCGGCAGAGCCGACATACTGCTTCACGATATCTTGCCAAGCAAACCTCCTGTCACGTCCCTTCCCGGACTGGGGCGGCAATCCAGTTCTTCTGACGAAATCAACATGGCACCGTCTCCTCAATCCTCATACGCTTGCTAACCTTTAAACTCGACGCTTCTTGGGCGGGCGACAGCCGTTGTGTGGAATCGGCGTCACGTCCTTGAGCTCACGGACATCCAGCCCCGATGCCGCAAGTGCGCGGATGGCTGATTCGCGCCCCGATCCCGGTCCCTTCACCCGAACCTGTACGCTCCGCATCCCGTGATCCCGGGCCGCACTGGCCGCCCGAGAGGCCGCCTGCTGAGCAGCAAAGGGCGTACCCTTACGGGATCCACGAAAGCCCAGTGCGCCGGCACTGGACCAGCAGAGGGTCTTCCCGTCGGGATCAGTAATGCACACCATCGTGTTGTTGAAGGTCGCACGGATGTGTACCACGCCGTGAGGGACAACGCGTTTGTCACGCTTTTTGAAACTCTTCTTCTTGCCTGCTTTAGCCGCCTTCGCCATAATCCTCCGTGGAAAATCCTGTTACGATCACCGGACCCAACCCGTGCCGCTCTGCCGGTCAAAGTCTAAGTCTTTGCAGATGCCTTCTTCTTGTTCGCGATCGTACCGCGGCGCGGACCTTTGCGCGTTCGGGCATTGGTATGAGTCCGCTGTCCCCGGACAGGCAGGTTGCGCCGGTGGCGCATGCCGCGATAAGAACCAATCTCAATCAGCCGCCGGACATTCAGCGAGACCTCTTTTCGAAGGTCTCCTTCGACGCCGCCTTCTTCCTCGATGATTTTCCGAATGTTCGTCACTTCCTCTTCGGTCAAGTCCTTGACCTGTTTAGTGGGATCGACACCCGCACGGCCAAGGATAGAAAGCGCGCGTGCGCGTCCAATTCCGTAAATGTAAGTGAGGCCAATTTCAACCCGTTTTCGGATCGGCAAATCGACCCCTGCAATCCGTGCCATAAAAAACCTCCAAGTCGCTCAAACCCGCCAGCTACTTTCCCAAAACATTGGCCGAAACAGCCGGCAAAATCCGTTGGCAGCTTCCTACCCTTGCCGCTGCTTGTGCTTGGGATTCACGCAGATCACGCGCAAAACCCTGCCTCGCCTCACCAACTTGCACTTGGCGCAAATCTTTCTTACAGAAGAACGTACTTTCATCTCTGCCCTCTTTTTCCCTACACCGACCGTCCAAGTTACCGTCTGACCACAGCCGACACACCTGTCGCGCTCCGGACCTTCCGGAACACCAACCTCACACCGTCACTTGTAGCGGTAGACAATGCGGCCTCGCGTCAAGTCGTATGGTGAAAGCTCCACAGCAACTCTGTCACCCGGGAGGATCCGGATAAAATTCTTCCTCATCTTCCCTGAAATATGCGCCAGAACCCTGTGCTTATTCTCCAGCTCCACACGAAACATGGCGTTCGGGAGCGATTCAACCACTGTCGCCATCACTTCAATCGCTTCTTCTTTGGCCATAGAACATTTTCTTCGCGTTAACTGCGAGCCAAACTCTCTCGCTTCCCGACTACAACCGGGTTAAAACATCAGGTCCGTTGTGCGTTACGGCAATCATATGCTCAAAATGCGCCGAATGAGCGCCGTCGGCCGTGACAGCCGTCCACTGGTCATCCAGAATCTTCAACCCGGGACTACCTGCATTGACCATGGGCTCGATCGCCAAGACCATCCCCGCCTTCAACGGAGGACCATAACCCGGCTGGCCAAAATTAGGAATCTGGGGTTCTTCGTGGAGCTGACGCCCAATCCCGTGGCCGACAAATTCCCGCACGACTGAAAAACCGCTGCTGACGACGTGCTGTTCCACCACGGACGAAACATCGCCCAGCCGGTTTCCCACACGCACCTTTTCAATCGCCAGTTGCAGCGACTCCTCCGTTACACGGAGAAGCCTTTGGAGCGATTCCGAGATCGTCCCCACAGGGACCGTCATTGCAGAATCGCCATAATACCCGTCAATAATCACGCCCAGATCGAGACTGATGATGTCACCATCATTCAGACGACGATTCGATGGAATGCCGTGGACAATCTGTTCATTCACAGACGCGCACAAACAACACGGATAACCTCTGTACCCCTTGAAAGCCGGTTTTGCATCTGCCTTTGCCAGGCGGCGCTCAACAAACTTTTCCAAGTCCATCGTCGTAACACCGGGTATCGCCTGCTCGCGCGTTTCTTCCAATATTTCTCTGACTAGCCGTCCACTCCGGCGCAACTTTTCAATTTCCGTCGCCGACTTACAAATAATCATGGGTTTTCACAAGGTTCAGGAGCCTCTCGGTAATGACCTCAGGCTCGCCGTTTCCATCAATCTGCCTCAAGGCATTCTTTCGCCGATAATAATCGATCATCGGCAAGGTGTCCCGTTCGTACGCCTTCAGGCGTATTCTAATTGCACTCTCGTTATCGTCTGCTCGCTGAATCAGCCTGCCTCCGTCATTATCACAGATGCCGTCCCGGCGCGGGGGACTCATGTAAATGTTGTAAATCTCTCCGCAGGTCTGGCAAGTTCTTCTGCCCGTCAGTCGCTTGATCACGGAATCGGTCGCGACCTGGATATTGATAACCAGCGGCTCACCCAAGCCGGTTCTTTCAATCATGCCGTCAAGAAATTGGGCCTGAGCAGTGGTCCTGGGAAAGCCATCCAGAATGGCGCCTTCCCTGCAATCAGGCTGGCTCAGCCGCTCTTCCACGATGGGAGAGATGACGTCGTCCGGAACCAGTTCTCCTTTATCCATCTTAGCCTTAGCCGCCAAGCCAAGACCAGTTTTTTTCCGCGCGGCCTCCCGAAGGATATCACCGGTTGAGACGTGCGGAACACCGAACTCTCGAGCAACCACCCGCGCTTGGGTTCCCTTGCCAGCACCTGGGGGGCCCAGAAAAATAAGGATCTGCGCCATCGTTCGCCTTCTTTACGTCCAGCGCACTCACGAGGCGGCGCGACGCCCCCGAACTCGCCCCTTCTTCAGGAAGCCTTCGTAGTGCCGCATGATCAATTGAGCTTCAACTTGCTGGATGGTATCCATCGCAACACCCACCACAATTAGCAGAGAGGTGCCGCCAAAATAAAAGTTAATATTGAGGCCGTGCAACAGCCAGCCGGGAAGGTTTGAGTCGAACCAAGCACCGCCCATCCAGACCGGCAGGTGATTCACTCGCAAACCGGCAAGCATCACTTCGGGTATCAGTGCGATCAGCGCCAGATAAAGCCCGCCGACCCAGGTGATCTTCGTCAGAACATCATCCAGATGGTCAGCCGTCCGCTTCCCAGGACGAATGCCCGGAATAAATCCGCCCTGTTTTCGAACGTTATCGGCAACTTCGTCCGGATTGTAAATAATCGAGAGATAGAAATGCGCAAAGAAAATAATCATGATGACGTATGTCAAAGTATAAAGCGGCTCACCCCAGCCAAAAGCCGTTTGGAACCAAGTCAGCACCGCGCCCAAAGTTCCCTGCTTCCCCGCAAACAACGCGATGGTTTGCGGGAAGGTCAGAATCGAGACCGCGAAGATGATCGGCATCACGCCGCCGCTATTGACCTTCAGCGGGAGGTGAGTGGAAACGCCACCAAGAACTTTCCGTCCCACAATACGCTTTGCGTACTGAATCGGAATACGCCGCTCACCACGCTCAACAAACACAATGAACGCCACAACCACGAGCATAAAGGCCAGCAGCAGAAAGACAATCGGGAAGCTCCACGTCCGCGTTACAAACACTTTCTGATAAAGGTTGGCGATCGCGTGCGGTAGCCCTACCACGATACCGGCAAAGATCAGGAGTGACATGCCGTTGCCGATGCCCCGAGCGGTGATCTGCTCGCCCAGCCACATGACAAAAACCGCGCCGGTCGTCAGCGTCAGGACCGTGCTCAAGGTAAACCCTAAACCAGGATGAGTCACCAGCGGCACGTTCGCGCTGGTTTCTTTCTGCAGCGCAATCGCAATACCGAACGCCTGAAAAAGACTGAGGCCAACCGTCATCCAGCGAGTATATTCGGTGATCTTCTTACGTCCGAGTTCGCCCTCTTTCTGAAGTTTTTCGAGGGTAGGAGAAACCACACCCAGAAGCTGCAGAATGATGGATGCCGTAATATACGGCATAATTCCCAGGGCAAAAACCGTGAGGCGGTTCAGGCTCCCTCCCGAGAACATGGAAAGCAATCCAAACAGGGTATTGCCCAAACTGCTTAAAGCCTGCGCCAAAACGTCGGGGTTGATTCCCGGCGTGGGGACGAACGAACCCAGGCGATACACGGCCAGCATGAGCAGCGTAAACAGGATGCGTTTCCGCAGATCCGGAATCTCAGTCAGGCTTTTGAGATTCTCCATCATGCGGAGATCACCTCTGCTGTCCCGCCGGCCTTGGCAATCTTTTCTTCAGCCGACTTGGAAAAATGGTGTGCTGCAATTTGAAGGGGAGCGGTCAACTCGCCTCCTCCCAAAACCCTAAGCCCGTCGTGCAGGCGTCCAACAATGCCACGCTTCACCAGCAGTTCCGGCGTCACCTTTTCCTTGGGGTCAAGCTTTGCCAGGTCGCCGAGATTTACGATCGCATATCGCTTCTTGAAAATGTTTGTGAAACCGCGCTTCGGCAGACGGCGCTGCAGAGGCATCTGGCCGCCTTCAAACCCGGGGCGCATCCGCATGCCGGAGCGCGACCGCTGTCCCTTGCTTCCGCGAGTCGCCGTCTTCCCGTGTCCCGAGCCCATGCCCTGGCCAACCCTCTTCCGCCGCTTCTGCGCGCCGGCTGGAGGCCGAAGAGTTCCAATATGAATGGCCATGACGGTTATTTCTTACCTTTCTTCGACTTGGATTCCTTCTTCTCCGAGGCCGCAGACTTTGCCGCAGCGGTCTTCTGCTTTGCCGTTGGCTTTCCCGATCCCGCAGCCTCTTTCTTGTCGGGGGATTTAGCCGCCCGAGTCTTGGCCGCAGCCGGCCTTTTAGCAGGGGCGACAGTCTTTTCCGTTTCTTTTCCTTTTGTTGCAACTTCCTGAGTCGCAGCAGGCGCCTCGGCAGGCGTTTCCTTAGCCGCCTTCGTCTTCTTTGCGGCAGGTGACGTTTTCCCGGGGGCAACTTCCGCTGGAATAATCTTGTACTCCGGCACACCGGCCCATGGTGGTGCCTCCGACGGACCCACCACTTCGACCAGATGGCTTACTTTCGCGACCATACCACGAAAGTGCACCGTGTCGGGCCGTTCAACCACCTGGTTCAAACGTCCCAGACCGATACTCCTGACCACTTCCCTCTGTTTGCGCGAAAATCCGATACCGCTCCGGACCCACTTGATGTGAATTGTCCCGGTCTTCTTTGGCACGATCCTTAAGCCTCCCTAAATCTCTTCCACTGACTTTCCACGCAACGCAGCAACATCCTCGATGCTCCGCAGGCTCAAGAGAGCCTCCATCGTGGCTTTAACGACATTGTGCGGATTGGTTGTGCCCAGCGACTTGGTCAGGACGTTCTGAATTCCAGCAGCCTGAACCACAGCCCGGACCGGCCCGCCGGCAATGACACCCGTGCCCTCAGCGGCCGGCTTTAACAAGACTCGGCCCGCGCCGTAATGGCCCAACACTGCATGCGGTATCGTCGTTTCAGTGATGTTGATTTTGTGCAATGATTTCTTGGCAAGTTCGATTCCCTTGCGAATGGCCATAGGCACTTCCCGCGCCTTGCCGGTGCCAAAACCGACGTAGCCATTGCCATCGCCCACCACCACCAAAGCCGAAAAGCTGAGGTTCTTCCCGCCTTTCACAACCTTGGTCACACGATTGATGGATACGACCTGGTCCTTCAGTGCTAATGTACTTGGGTCAATCCCAACAGCCAAATTGCGCTCTCCTTCGCGTTAAAACGTCAGGCCGTTCTGCCTAGCTTCGTCGGCCAGCGCTTTGACGCGCCCATGATAGGTATAACCCCCGCGGTCAAAAACGACCCGGGAAATTCCAGCCTTCTTCGCACGCTCCGCCAGAGCCTTCCCGACAACCTTGGCGGCCGCAATGTTGCCTCCGGTCTTCAAGGTACTTCGGATCTCTGCATCACACGACGACGCGGAAGCCAGAGTAACACCACGCGCGTCGTCGATGATCTGAGCATAGATATGCTTGAGCGAACGGAATACGTTCAGCCTTGGAGAGGACACCGCTCCTCGCAACCGACGGCGGATGCGCCGGTGAACCCTCTGGCGGCGGAAATTCTTTGAAACCTGCGTCAACATGCCTCTGCAATTCCTTCCTGAAGCCTACTTTGCGGCTCCCGCAGCCGCCTTCCCGACTTTCTTCTTCAGCCTCTCACCCGTGTATCGGACCCCTTTGTTCTTGTACGGATCCGGTGGCCGCAAACCGCGAAGCTTGGCTGCAGTCTGACCCACCAGGCGGGCGTCAATTCCCTTGATCACCAGGTGCGTCTGCTTTTCAACGCCGACAGAAATTCCTTCCGGGATGGGGAAGTCCACCGGGTGTGAATAACCAAGCGCCAGCACAACCGATTTTCCACTGACCTCGGCACGATAACCAATTCCAACGATATCCAGGTGTTTTTCAAAGCCCTTGCTCACGCCCTCAACGGCATTCGCCACTTCCGCGCGCACCAGTCCGCGCAACGCCACCTGGTCTTCACTTTCCATTTGCGCCACGTAGGTTCCGTCCTGCTTCTCAAGGCGAATTCCCCGGGCAAGAGGGACCCGCAGAGTTCCTTTCGGCCCTTTCACTGTGACCGCAGACGCATCTACTTGAAGGGTGACGTCAGACGGAATTTCGATCGGCTTTCGACCAATTCTTGACATAAACCTCAGCCTTGCCCGAAGTTCGGGCCTACTCCACGTTACAGAGAATTTCGCCGCCTACCTTTGTCCGGCGCGCCACTTTGCCAGTCATCACGCCCTGGGGGGTCGTGAGAATGTTAATACCCAACCCGCCGAGGACCTTCGGCACCTCACGGGAACCAACGTAAACGCGACGGCCAGGCTTAGAAACCCGCCCGATCTTCGAGATGACGCTGGCGCCGTCTGGCGCGTATCGAAGGAAAACTCGCAAGGTCTGCTTCTTCTTATCTTCCGAGACCTTGTAGTTGCTGATGTAGCCCTCTTCCTTTAATACCCGGGCGATCTCGATTTTCAATTTTGAGGACGGCATATCCACGCGTTGATGCCGCGCGCGAAAACCGTTACGAATTCGCGTCAGCATGTCAGCGACCGGATCAGAAACAGCAGACATATAGCTCCCAATTCAAGAGACTCGTCGCAGCTTGGCTCCTTCCTGCTGCGATCGTTTTACCTACTACCAACTTGATTTCATCACACCAGGGATATCACCCTGCAGAGCAAGCTTTCGGAAACAGAGGCGGCACATCTCAAATTTTCGAAGATAGCCTCGTGGCCGGCCGCAGATGCGGCAGCGGTTCCTGTGGCGAATCTTGAATTTCGGTTTCCGGACTAATTTTGCCATCTGGCTGGTACGAGCCACTGTTTATCCTCCTGCCTGCTCTTTAGAATCTTCCTGCGCGGCCTGACGGCGCTGAGCTTCGGCCCGGAACGGCATGCCAAGATGCCTCAAAAGCGCAAGCGCTTCCGCGTCGCTTTGCGCGTCGCTCACAATGGAAATGTTCATTCCCTTAACCTTCTCGATTTTTCCATACTCCACTTCGGGAAAAACCAACTGGTCCCGCAATCCCAGCGTGTAACTTCCCCGGCCGTCAAACGATTTTGTCGAGAGGCCGCGAAAGTCCCGCACGCGCGGCAGGGCCACATTGACCAGCCGATCGAAAAACTCGTACATCCGGTCGCCCCGCAGGGTCACCATCACCCCAATCGGCATATTCTTGCGCAGTTTGAAATTCGCGATGGACTTTCTTGCCCGCGTCACCACCGGCTTCTGGCCGGTGACCTGGCCGAGCTCGCGCGTGGCGGCGTCCAGAATCTTGACGTTCTGAATAGCCTCGCCCAACCCCATATTCACCACGATCTTGCTCAGCCGAGGCGCCGCCATGCGGTTCGGGTACTTAAACTCTTCCATCAGAGCCGGAAGCACTTCCGACTGATATCTCTCTTTTAGTCGCGCTGCCATAATCGCCTGGTCTTCCTCAATCTTTAATTGTCAAGCACCTTTCCACACTTAGTGCACTGACGAACCTTTTTCCCCTTTTCGCCTCCCGCCATGTGCTGGTGGCGAACCCGGGTCGGGCCGCACTCGGTGCACAGAAGGGCAACGTTCGATACGTGAATCGAGGCTTCCTTTTCCAGAATGCCACCCCGAATCTGTTTGGCAGGGTTCGGCCGGGTATGGCGCTTGATCATGTTGGCGTGTTCCACAAAAACCCGCCCCTTGCCAGGCAGCACACTCAACACGCGGCCCGTCTTGCCTTTATCGCGCCCGGCAATCACCTGAACCTGATCATTCTTGCGGATATCCAGCGTTACTCCCATTACAAAACCTCCGGAGCAAGGGAAACGATCTTCAGAAACTTTTTCTCGCGAAGCTCACGAGCAACAGGCCCGAACACGCGCGTTCCCACGGGCTCCCCCTGGTCATTGATCAGCACTGCCGCGTTTTCGTCAAAGCGGATATAGCTGCCGTCCCGCCGCCGCTGCTCCTTCCGCATTCTTACAATGACAGCTTTCACGACCTTGCCTTTGGGCACAGGACTTTCCGGAGCGGCTTCCTTCACGGACGCTGTAATCACATCACCCAGCCCGGCCTGCAGCCCCACGCTTCCACCGAGAGGGAGGATGCAGGAAATCTTCCGGGCGCCCGAATTATCGGCCACCTGCAGCATCGTTCGCATCCCAATCATGCGCTTTCCTCCGCCACCCGGCCAACCTGCACGGCCTTGGAAATAACCTGCACGACCCGCCAGCGTTTCCGCCGGCTGAGCGGGCGAGTTTCCTCAATGCGCACCCTATCACCAGGCTGGCATTCGCCCCTCTCATCGTGAACCAGAAATCGCTTCGATTTCCGGGTGACCTTTTTGTACAGAGGATGCATGATCCTTCGATCCACTGTTACCACGATGGTCTTCTGCATTTCATTGCTGCTGACCACCCCGATTTTTTGCTGCCGCGTCTTATTCAGCATTCCCCATCGTCCTTATCTCTCTGCCCTCTCACTTCGGCTTCAGGATTTTTTCTGAGCGCTCAATTTCAGTTCCCGCTCCCGCTGCACCGTCTGGACCCGGGCAATTCCTTTTCGAAGCCGGCGCATCACAGGCAGCACATCTCCCTGGCCACCAATAAGCTGGAAGCGCAGCTTCAGGAGTTGCTGGCCGAACTGGGCCCGATTTGTTTCAAGCTCCGCGTCGGTCCACTCCCGCATGTTCTCGGCCGGCCATTTCCACTTCTTATCCTTTTCGAGTTTCACGCCCTGCACTCCTTCATCCGATCAATGTGTCGTTTCCAGCCGAGTGACAAACCGGGTCGGCAGTGGGAGCTTATCGCTCGCCAGCCGAAAAGCCCGCCGCGCCTCTTCTTCCGTCACACCTTCCATTTCAAACAGGATTCGGCCTGGCTTCACAACGGCAACCCAGAATTCGGGAGCGCCCTTCCCTTTGCCCATACGGGTTTCAGCAGGCTTCTTGGTCACGGGCTTGTCCGGAAAGACACGAATCCACAACTTTCCGCCGCGCTTGACAAAACGCATGATCGCCACGCGGCTGGCTTCGATCTGACGGTCTGTAATCCAGCCGGCCTCCATCACTTTCAGCCCAAAATCGCCGAAGGAGATATTGGAACCCCGCCAGGCCTTTCCAGCCATCCGGCCTCGCTGCTGCTTCCGGAATTTCACCTTGCTTGGCATCAACATAAGTCATTCACCTTCAATCCCGTTTACCCCACCACCGCTGGAGCGACCTAAGCAACCGGCGCCTCAGCATCCTCAACCGGAGCCTTCGCAACGGGGCGGCGCCGTTGCTCAAGAATCTCACCATTGTAAATCCAGCACTTCACGCCAATCACGCCATAAGTGGTCCGGGCTTCCGCCAGTCCGTAGTCGATGTCGGCCCGCAGCGTGTGCAGGGGAAGCCGCCCCTGCAGATACCATTCCGTCCGGGCGATTTCCGCGCCGTTCAATCGCCCGCCAACCCGAACCTTGATTCCCTTACAGCCAAAACGCAGCGCCGAGTCTACCGCTTTTCGCATGGCGCGGCGGAAAGCCACGCGCTTTTCAAGTTGCAGGGCAATCGACTCCGCCACCAACTGGGCATTCAGTTCAGGCCGGTGCACTTCCTGAATATTGATGGGCAGCACCTCGCGGCCCGTTCGTCTTTGAACTTCCTGGCGCAGGCGGTCAATTTCAGAGCCCTTGCGTCCAATGATGATTCCGGGACGCGCCGTGTGAATGGTAATCTTCAACTTGTTGCCCGGGCGTTCGATTTCGATCGACGATACCCCGGCGCTCTTCAACCGAGCCTTGAGCTGGCGCTTTAACTTCAGATCTTCATGAAGCAGGTCCGCGTAACCCTTTTTCGCAAACCACCGCGACTTCCACGTCTTGATGACTCCAAGACGAAATCCGTAAGGATGTACTTTTTGACCCACCAACAACCTCCTCTTCCAATCCCTCGCCCGCTCCGGCTCCATGCCGGAAATTGCGGCAACCCGCTTCAGCGCCGCTACTCCTGCGATTCCGGCGATTCAACCACCAGCGTAATATGGCTCATCCGCCGCTGGTAACGATAGGCCCTGCCCATCGGGGCCGGCCGAATGCGCTTCATTCGCGGACCTTCATTCACATAGGCCTTTGAAACCACCAGTTCGTCAACGTCAATCGAATCCGACTTCTGCTCGGCGTTGGCAATTGCAGACTGAAGGATCTTCAAAACTTCCCGCGCCACACCCTTCTTGGTAAATCGCAGGGTATCGAGCGCGGCGTTGACGTTCTGCCCGCGAACCAAGTTAACAACCAACCTGGCTTTCTGGGGTGAAACTCTCAGATATTTGCTTGTTGCTCTCGCTTCCATTGTCAGTTCCAGACCTTCAATTCTCGCTTCTCGCCGTTCACCTTGCGCTTGAAGTACGTTCACTCGACGATTTCACGCTGTGTCCCTTAAAAGTCCGCGTCGGAGCAAACTCGCCCAGCTTATGCCCCACCATGTTTTCCGTGACGTAAACGGGAATAAACTTTCTGCCATTGTGCACTGCGATCGTATGCCCGACCATTTCAGGAACGATCGTCGAACGTCTCGACCAGGTTTTGACCACCTTTTTCTCAAACCGCCGGTTGAGCAGTTCGATCTTCTTGATCAGGTGATCATCAATAAAAGGTCCTTTTTTAAGCGATCTCGGCAACCTTCCCTCCCTATTTCTTCTCGCGCCGCCTGACGATATAGCGATCGGTCCGCTTGTTCTGCCGGGTCTTATATCCTCGCGTGGGCTTGCCCCATGGAGTCACAGGGTGACGGCCGCCGGAGGTCTTTCCTTCTCCACCACCCAGCGGATGATCGACGGGGTTCATCGCAACGCCACGAACGGTTGGCCGGATTCCCTTCCAGCGCTTCCGGCCCGCCTTGCCTATCTTGATGTTTTCATGGTCCTGATTTCCCACCTGGCCAATCGTAGCGACACAATCAATGTGCAGGCGCCGAACCTCACCCGAAGGAAGCCGGACCTGCGCGTAGTCGCCTTCCTTGGCAACGACCTGCGCGCTGCCGCCGGCGCTCCGGACAAGCTGTCCGCCTTTGCCCGGACGAAGCTCGAGGTTGTGAACCGTGGTTCCAAGAGGAATATTCTTCAAGGGCAGCGAATTGCCCACAACAATATCAGCCTCCGGCCCCGCGACAACCTGATCGCCGACTTTCAGCCCTTGGGGATAGAGAATGTAACGCTTTTCCCCGTCCACGTAATGGAGCAGCGCAATAAACGCCGACCGATTGGGATCGTACTCGATCGTCGCCACCTTCGCAGCAATCCCAACCTTGTCCCGCTTAAAGTCGATGACGCGATAATGTCGCTTGTGCCCGCCCCCCCGGCGCCAGATCGTAATCCTCCCGCGATTATTGCGCCCGGAGATACGGTCTTTCGGCTCCAGAAGCGGCTTATGGGGCTTCGAGGTCGTCAGTTCTTCAAACGTCGACCCGGTCTGGTACCTTCGCGTTTTTGTGTACGGTCTGTACGTTTTAATTCCCATAATCTTCCGCTCACTCTTGAAACAACTTTTTACACGGTCTCAGCGTACTCAGGAACCCGGGTCCCTTCTTTCAGCTTGACGTAAGCCTTTTTCCAATCCGGCCGCCGCCCGCTGGTCCACCCGCGCCGCCGCACTTTTCCTCGAAAGGAAGCCGTATGAACCGATTCGATCTTGTCGCGAAGCTCCACAAACATCTCTTCAACTGCTTCCCTGATTTCGTTCTTGTTCGCGTCCCGGTCCACATGGAAACACAGCGTTCGCGCCGCATCTTTCAAATCAACGCTCTTCTCGGTAATGATGGGTTTGCGAAGGATCTGGTGACCCGTCTTCTTCATCGCAACGCCTCCTGCAAGCGCGTGAGAGCGCCTTCGGAAATCAAAAGCCGATCATGGCTCAGAATGTGATAGGCATGAACATCATGGTGAAGCACCAGATCACAGCCCACCACATTCCGCGAAGACAACTCCAGGTTCCGGTCATGCGTGTCGCTCACAACCAGCGTTCCGGGTCCCACCTCAAGCTTTCCAAGAATGGTGACAAACGACTTGGTTTTGGCTTCCTCCAGACCCAGGCGGTCGACCACGGTCATCTTGTTCTCCTGGAACTTTGCCGCCAAGGCGGAGCGCAGTGCGCCCGCAACCATCTTCTTCGGGAGCTTGATGGTGTAATCGCGCGGCTTGGGACCATGCGCAATCGATCCATGCCGCCACAAGGAGCTTCGAATGCTGCCCGCCCGGGCCCGCCCGGTTCCCTTCTGCCGCCACGGCTTCTTACCTCCGCCGGAAACTTCTCCCCGGCTCTTGGTTGAGTGCGTACCCCGGCGTTGAGTTGCCAGATAAGCCCGGGTTGCCTCCCAAAGCAGGCTGCCATTCGGCTTGGCGGCAAAGACCTCGTCGGCAAGCTCAAGGTCTTTCACTTTCGCGCCTTCCAGATTTCTTACTTCCACTGTTGCCATGTTTCTGACTCTCTTCTGTCCGCGGCCCGTTCAAAATTTACTTGTGGGGAGCTCTGGCCTTCCGCACCATCACATAGCCGCCATCCGGGCCCGGAACCGCGCCCTGAACCAGGATCGCATTATCATCGGGCAGAACCCGCACCACGCGGAGATTACGCACGGTAACTCGATCGACGCCCATGTGCCCGGCAGCCCGCATCCCCTTGAAAACCCGCGAAGGATAAGACGACTGCCCAATCGAGCCCGGCGCCCGATGGAACATTGATCCATGCGCACCACCGCCTCCGCCAAAGTGATGCCGCTTATGAACCCCGGCAAACCCACGACCCTTGGAGGTCCCAATCACGTCCACGGTGTCGTTGGCCGCAAAGATTTCCGCAAGAACCTTGTCGCCGACCTTCACATCACCCGACTCCTCGTCCAGGCGAATTTCCCGCAGAAACCGCGCCGGATTAGCGCCGGCACTTTTAAAATGGCCTTCCAAAGGCTTGTTCACCCGCCGGGGAGGAGGAACCTCCACCAGACCAATCTGGGCCGCATCGTATCCATCTTTTGCAGCCGTCTTGCGCTGAACCACCACGCAAGGGCCCGCTTTCAGAACGGTCACAGGAACAACATCGCCGTTCTCACCGAAGACCTGCGTCATACCCAGCTTCTTACCCAGAATCGCCTTCAACATAATAATGCTTTCGCCGCAAATGCAATTGCGAGCCGGGCCGACTGGCGGCCCTGCACTGCAATTACTTTGCGTGCTCCTTCCCGAATGCTTTGATCTCAATGTCGACCCCGGCGGGAAGATCCAGCTTCGTCAGCGCATCAATCGTCTGCGCTGTCGGCTCCAGGATGTCTACCAGCCGCTTGTGGGTTCGAATCTCAAACTGTTCACGCGACTTCTTGTCCGCATGAGGCGAGCGAAGAACACAATACTTGTTCTTCACCGTAGGCAACGGAACGGGGCCCGCCACCTGCGCTCCGGACCGCTTGGCAGTGGAAACAATATCGGCTGCCGATTGGTCCAACACACGATGATCGTAAGCCTTCAGACGAATTCTAATTTTCTGATGAAGCATTTTCGCTCGCTTATTGAATAATTTCCGTAACGGTGCCGGCGCCGACGGTATGGCCGCCCTCGCGGATGGCGAACCGCAGGCCCTTTTCCATGGCGATCGGCGTAATCAGCTCGATCTCCATGCTCACGTTGTCTCCCGGCATCACCATTTCCGTTCCCTGGGGCAGCGTCGCCACCCCCGTCACGTCCGTCGTCCGGAAATAGAACTGCGGCCGGTATCCCGAGAAGAACGGCGTGTGCCGCCCTCCCTCTTCCTTCGTCAGAACGTAGGCTTCCGCCTTGAACTTCGTGTGCGGCGTGATCGACCCCGGCTTCGACAGCACCATCCCGCGCTCCACGTCGTCCTTCTCCGTTCCCCGCAGCAGCACTCCGATGTTGTC
>JBAUWE010000070.1:0-2682 GCA_049583595.1 Terriglobia bacterium | reverse complement strand
GCGGAACGCCGGCACGGTACCCCAGCTTCACCAGGTCGAGTGCGAGTTGTTTGGCGTCGGCAATCTGGCGGTCGCGGTTCATGCTGATGGAATCGCGCGCGGTGAGATAGCCGAGCTTACGCGCATCCGCCGCGCTCGCCGAAACCTTCCCCATGCCAATGTTAAGAAACACTTCCTTGACGTAGGTAAACGGATCGGCATGCTCGTCGGCGGGCACGGCATCGAGCGCCCGAACCAGCATCTCCTTGGTCCCGCCGCCCGCCGGCAGCAGCCCTACGCCGGTTTCCACCAGGCCCATATAGGTTTCCGCAGCCGCGCGAATGCGCGCGCAGTGGAGCACCATCTCGACCCCGCCGCCAAGCGTGAGGGCAAACGGCGCTGCGACGACGGGTTTGGGAGCGTATTTCAGCGCCATGTTGGCGGCCTGGAACCCGCGCACCATGCGGTCAACTTCGTCCCATTCCTCTTCCTGGATGGCCATCAGCAGCAACATCAGGTTGGCACCCACGCAAAAGTTCGAACCCTGGTTGCCGATGACCAGTGCGTCGAATTGATCGTTCAAGGCCCGCAGCGAATGGTGGAGCATCTCCACCGTGTCGGGGCCGATGGTGTTCATCTTGGAATGGAACTCGAGGCAGGCCACGCCATCACCCAGGTCGATGAGGCTAGCGCCGGCGTTCTTCCTCACTTCTTTTTTCCGCTCTTTCAGCGACGGCAACAGCAGGATACCCGGCGGAATTTCAACCGGCTGGTATTGCTTTGAGGCAAGGTCAAACACCTGCCGGGTTCCATCGCTCGACGTATAAAAAGTCTTGGCGCCGGAAGCGAGCAGGCTCTCAACCAGCGGCGGCACGGGTCGGTTGTCTTTCTTCCATTGGCCGGCGATTTTTTCCACGCCCACCGCATCCCACAATTCAAACGGACCCAACTCCCAACTGAAGCCCCATTTCAAGGCGTTATCAACGGAGGGGACGTCGTCGGAAATTTCAGGAATTCGCATGGCGGCGTAGTGGAAGGTGTCGCCCAGCACCTTGCGGTAGAAATCGCCCACGCGGTCGGGCGAATCCGCCAGCGCGGCGACGCGCTTGCCGGTGTCCTCCATGCTGCGGGCCATATCAACGGAAGGAAATTTCGGTTTCTGCCGCTCGCGGTATTCGAAGGTTTTCAAATCGACGGTCAGGATCTCGCTCGACCCGTCGCTGGCCTTGATCTTTTTGTAGAAGCCGCCGCCCGTCTTGTCGCCCAGCAGCTTGCGCTGGTGCATGTCGCGCACAAAATCGGGCAGCACGAAGAGGTCGCGGCGCTCGTCATCAGGAAGCGCTTCGGCCAGGTTCGTCACCACATGGACCATCACGTCGAGGCCCACAATGTCCGTGGTTCGGAAGGCGGCGGACTTGGGCAGGCCCATAATGGGCCCGGTCAGCAGGTCGATCTCTTCAATGCTGAAACCGTCCTGCGCCATGCGGTGAAGCACCGCCATGGTGAAGAAAACGCCGATACGGTTGCCGATAAAGTTCGGCGTGTCGTGCGCATGGACAATTCCTTTGCCCAGCACACGATCGCCAAAATTGGAGATGGTTTCCACTGCGTCCGGCGCGGTTTCCGCCGTGGGGATCAGTTCCAGCAGCTTCATGTAGCGCGGAGGGTTGAAAAAGTGAGTGCCCAGGAAGTTGTGGCGGAAGTCGTCCGGCATGCCTTCGGCCAGGTTGGCAATCGCAATGCCTGAAGTGTTGCTGCTGAAGATGGCGCCGGGCTTGCGATGCTGCAGCACCTTCTGGTAGAGCGAACGCTTGACCTCGCGGTTTTCGGTGACCGCTTCGATGATCCAGTCGCAATCGCCGACCAGCGCCAGATGGTCGTCGAAGTTTCCGACGGTAATCAGGCGCGCAGCTTCCGGAACAAAGAACGCGGGCGGGCGCGACTTCAGCGCCGCATCGAGGCCTGCCTGCGCAATGCGGTTGCGGGCTTTAGCATCGCCGGGAGCGGCGCCCTGGGGCACGATGTCGAGAAGTACGCTGGGGATGGAGGCGTTTGCAAGGTGGGCGGCGATACGGGCTCCCATGGTTCCCGCTCCCAGAATGGCAACTTTGTGGATCTCCCGCACGGAACCTCCCTGGTGGAGTTGATTTTTGCCCAAGGGTGATTATGCGAGATGGGTGAGGGAGGGTCAAGGCGTGGGTCGCAAAGGTGCTGGCTGGCGTTCAGGCAGGGGGCAAGGGGATGAGTTAATACAAAAAGGAAACTCCCACGGCACAATCATCGGTGGCGTGGCTATACGGGAGTCACCCGCAGCGGTGACTACCGTCACATCATTCGCCTTCCCGCCGCAGTATCTGTTCAGAAGACGGAGTTGAAAAGAAGTAGACACCGTGCATACCGACCCTCCCAATTGGAACCGGGTTGTGAGACAACCCCGTGCTTGCACATAGGGCCGTGCGGCGGGAGTTCTTCCATGAATCACCTGTGGCGTGCGAGGCACACGTTGTGCGTGGCGGGCGCGTTAGCTGGGAGCCTGCTCACACTTTCCCTGCTTGCCCAACAGACGACTCAGCCTGGGGACGCTGACCTCGAGCGTGGCAGAGGGCTGTACGTATTGCACTGCCAAAGGTGTCACGGGACCGATGGCGGGGAGATGGATTGTATGGACATCGTGCCCCTGGCCGGTCTGGGCCGGCGCCCGCG
>JBAUWE010000069.1:0-9896 GCA_049583595.1 Terriglobia bacterium | reverse complement strand
AAATTACGAAGGGTTTGACAGGGACAGGAGAGAGGCGTGAAAGGCGCAGAGGCAAGGCATGCTTGAAGCCCGTGACGATTCACCAGGCAATTGAACCTTGTCGGCTTCGAATGGCGCTATGAGAGCGGCGTTGAGCCTGCTGGGGCTCTACGGGGCGACGACATTCCACACATACAAAAATTCGTCATCGCTGGCGGTCGCAACGTTGCGTCCGGCTTTGCGGGTTGCACGATTCAGGGCTGACCGGACCTTCTCCTTGCTTTCCGCCAAATCCGCCAGGGGGATTTTAATGGCGGAGCCGTCCTTCAGGTTGTCAAGGTCCGCGAGGATTGTGGTGACAACTTCCTTGTGCTTTCCGTGCCGCCCTTGCGGAACGTCCGCTTGCTCCATCGTTTTGTAATGAGACGGGACCACGTTGGATCGAGGGCTCATACCTGCGTCGCACCTCCCAAACGTTAAACTCGCGTTAATTAATCGTATCACACCGTGACGACACTCTACAATTAAAATGTCGAACCGCAAAAAAATGACAGGCAGCGCAGCGGCTAACGGCACGGTGCAGTTAACGTGGGGGGGGGGTACAAGTATTGTTATTTCAATACATTAGCCGCACAAACAGTTATAGCCGTTTTCCTAAAGATCTGACCCGTATCGATTGCGGCCTGCTACGATTGAGTTGGGATGTAACAGGAGAAGACTAAATGTCCAAGTCAGAAAAACCGAAAACACACTTCGAACAGGTTCCTCTGGAAATTGTCAAAAAGATTGCGCAGGAAGACGTTCTGGTGGATGAATCGGATGAGGCCGGCGAAGTGGTTGAAGTTCCTGAAAAAGAGTGAGCCGTATTTCCGGCGCCGGCGTCAACCCTGTCAAATCCGCTGAACCACGGTCCAGCGGACGGAATGAAAGGGCAGCGACAGTGGACGAACGTCAAGAGAGATGAATGGAACTTTTCAAGCAAACCGCTAACGAACAGAACGCTGAAAGGTCCATGAAGCTCGTTGCACGGAGGAGAGGTTATGGAGCGTAAGACAATTCCTGCCGAGGGATCCGCCCCCCGCAAGAAGAGGAAGACTGTTACGGCAAACAGGAAGCGTCACTCTGACGTAGTGACACCCAACCGGAAAGACCAGGCTGAGGTTGTTACGGCGCTGAAGAAAGGCCAGCCTAAGGTTATTATGTCCAATGTGGCAAATCATTTTGTCGATTGGGATGCACTGCTCGCAGGAATCAACGGCGGGAAGTCCATTTTGGAATACAGCGAGAACCGCGTCATCTTCCACCAGGGCGACCCTGCGGATGCCATCTTCTACCTCCGGCGAGGCAAGGTGAAGCTCGCGGTCACTTCCCAGCAAGGCAGGGAGGCGATTGTCGCCGTTCTGGGCGCCGGGGAGTTCTTCGGCGAGGGATGCCTGGCCGGCCAGCTGTTGTGCGTGTCAACGGCAGTCGCGGTGACGGATTGCACCCTGGCCCGGATTGAGAAGGCGCAGATGGCGCGCATGCTCCACAACCAGCACGACATTTCGGAATTGTTTGTCACCCACCTGCTTTCACGCAACATCCGGTATGAAGAGGACCTGGTCGACCAGCTCTTCAACTCCAGCGAGAAGCGCCTGGCACGGATTCTCCTGTTGCTGGCGCATTTTGGCAAGGAAGGCCGGTCAGAAGACGTACTTCCCAGAGTCAATCAGGAAAACCTGGCGCAAATGGTGGGCACCACCCGGTCGCGGGTCAGCCACTTTATGAACAAGTTCAAGAAGCTTGGGTTTGTCGATTACGACGGGTCCAATGGAGGGCTGACGGTCCATAGCGGCCTGCTCAGCGTGATCCTGCGCGACTAGCGTCAACTTCGAACCGCCGACCATTTCCGCCCATCCCCCACTCTAGATCTCTCCCCACAAACCGGCATGAGCAGTTTTGAACAGAAGTGTGAGCAGTAGTGGGCTGACGCGCAAATGATCCAGAATTAGGATGACGGATTAGAACATTGTAATGCGGCGTTTGCCGGAATGATTTACAGGGAATTTCATCGATGCGTTCGGGGGACGCTGGCCATGAGATCAATGATCAGGTCAACGCCAGGCTGTTAGCCACGCGGGGCCTTTCCAGTCGTGGGCTTTTCTCCTGGTTATTAACCCACATTCCGGAGGGGGGAAACAGGCGAGCGAAAACGCCAAAACCGGTAGGTTTTTCACTCGCCTTAAGTTTTGCAGCTGCTCAAGAAGCATGGCGCTTTAAAAGGTTTGGAAAGGGGATCACATGCCACATAAGACCAACACTCTATCCTCGGAGTTTTCCCGGGTGCAACAGGTCAGGGTTCCGGTCACCTCTGACGCGGACATTCTCCTTGCGCGCCAGCACGCGCGGGAACTGGCGTCTGAAGCAGATTTCACTGCCGTGGAGGCAACCTTCATCGCGACAGCCATTTCAGAATTGGGGCGCAACATCCTCCAGCACGCTGGCGGGGGCGAGGTTTCAATGAAGATCAACCAGCAGGAAGGCGGAATCGTTTTGATTATGGTGGCCCGCGACAATGGACCGGGAATATGCGATCTGGACCGGGCTTTGCAAGATGGCTTTTCCACCTCAGGTGGGCTGGGATTGGGGTTGCCCGGCGTCAGGCGGCTGATGGATGAATTCGAAATTGTGTCCCGCCAGGAGCATGGGACAACCGTAATCGCAAAGAAATGGGCACGTGGATTCACCGGCGTCAGGCCGGCTAGAACCGCAAGGACTTCCTTTAAGAGAAGGGATGGCGCGGCGGCGGGAGAGCTTGCCGCAGTGGGTTCAGTAGCTCGATGACCGACAACAACATTTCCTGCTGAATTCCACCTGCGAATCGGCCTGAGCAATTTTGACCACAGGTGTGCGCAGAACTGAACTGACGCGCGAATACCTCAAGGGTATAAGTAATGTGGCCGGAGTTGCCATACAGGATCTGGTGGCGGCAGATAGCAATCGACGGGAAACCACATGTTCGCACGAATTGTTCTCTTCAAAGCAAAGCCTGATTGTGACAGGACACTGACCCGGACCCTTGATCAGGAAGTCCTCCCGCTGCTTCGAAGCGAGAAGGATTTCCGAGGCGCCGTCGCTCTCATTTTCCCCCAGGGAACGCGGGCGCTCCTGTTCAGCCTGTGGAGTCAAACGGGACACTCGGACGCAAACTGTGCAACCAGTCTGAGCGCGCGTGTGGCCTGGCGAGAGTGGTCTTGGCAACTCGGCTGGTTCAAAGCGGGGAGATCTCTTGAAGATCCCAGCCCACACCACGGGAGAAGTAGCAGGCCAAGGGGAGGCAGTCAACACGGCACCGGATCTTAAGATTTATACAGTCTGCCCTTCGGTCTTTCAATGTGTCGCCCGCACGAGCCATTACGGGAGTGACGCACCTCATTGCTGCGGGACACGCCTGGCGAACTCCGATTCGCCGTCACGCCCCTAGCCGATAGCCACGCTCTTGCAGGTCTCTGCTTTGCAAATTCTCGCGCTCGAATGCGCCCGGTTCGAAGGTGCGACTCTTGCGCGGGCAGGGTATAATACGAACAAACTTGTGGAAACAGAAACTAAGATTCGAAAGATCGCCTTTCTCGGCGACTACTTGCCGCGCAAGTGCGGCATTGCCACTTTCACATCGGACCTCCTGACTGCGGTGGCCGCGCAACACCCCCAAAGCCAGTGCTTAGCGGTGTCGGTTAATGATGTCGAGGGTGGTTACGAGTATCCGGACGTGGTTCGCTTCGAGGTGGAGGAGCAGGATCTGACGTCCTACCAACGCGCGGCGGACTTCATCAACATCAGCAACGTGGACATCGTGTGCGTGCAGCACGAGTTTGGGATTTACGGCGGCCCGGCAGGCCAGCATGTGCTGGCGCTGGTTCGCGAACTGAAAATGCCTGTCGTTACCACGTTTCACACCCTTCTGCGCGATCCAAGCGACACTCAGCGGCGCGTCATGCACGAATTGATCGCCCGGTCCACCCGGCTTGTGGTTATGTCCGAACGCGGCTGTCAGATGTTGCGGGAAGTTTATAAGGCTCCGGCCGGCAAAATCGATCTTATCCCGCACGGTATCCCTGACATACCGTTCGTTGATCCGAACTTTTACAAGGACCAGTTTGGCGTGGAAGGGAGGGTTGTGCTGCTCACCTTTGGGCTGCTTTCGCCCAACAAGGGAATTGAGCATGTGCTCAATTCGCTGCCGCCGATTTTGGCGGAGTTCCCTGAGGTTGTTTATATCGTACTGGGTGCGACGCATCCCCACGAGTTGCAGGAGCGCGGTGAAGCCTATCGTCTCGGCCTGGAAATCCTGGCCAAGAAGAACAAAATCGAAAAGAGCGTCATCTTCTATAACCGTTTTGTGGAACTCGAAGAGCTGAAGGAGTTCATTGGCGCGGCGGACCTTTACATTACACCCTATCTCAACGAGGCCCAGATCACGTCGGGAACGTTGGTATACGCGTTTGGCGCCGGCAAGGCCGTGGTCTCGACTCCGTATTGGCACGCGGCTGAATTGCTGGCGGAAGAGCGGGGAGTGTTGGTGCCGTTCGGCGATTCCAAGGCCATCGCGCGCGAGGTGATCGGCTTGCTGCGCGACCCAACGCGCCGGAACGCGATCCGCAAAAATGCTTACAAGTTGGGCCGTGAGATGGTGTGGAGCAACGTAGCGGGGCGCTACATGCACTCCTTCGAACAGGCTCGCCTTCAGAGTGCCGTGATGTCCCGAAAAATATTTGCGACGAAGACGCTCGACCAGCAACCGCGTGAGTTGCCGAAAGTAAGACTGGACCACCTCTCTCGGATGACGGATTCGACCGGCATTTTCCAACACGCAATTCTCACCGTGCCGAATTTCTGCGAAGGATACTGCACGGACGACAACGCCCGCGCCTTCATTCTTTCGACGCTTCTTGACGAGTTGAAAGAGGAACCGGCACGTGTACGGGCGCTTTCCACCACATACGCGGGTTACTTAAATTACGCCTTTGATGACAAAACGAGACGGTTCCATAACTTCCTGAGTTTCGACCGCCGGTGGCTGGATGAACAGGGGTCTGAGGATTGTCACGCCCGTGCGCTCTGGGCCCTGGGCGTGGGCGTAGGCCGCTCCCCTTACCGAAGTTTCCAAATCATGGCCGGACAGCTCTTCGCGCGCGCGCTGCCCGTGGTGACGGAGTTCACTTCGCCGCGGGCATGGGCGTTCTGCCTCATTGGCATCCATGAATATCTGCGCCGCCTCAGTGGCGACAGCCTGGCCCACCAGACTCGCGAGACGCTCACCACCCGCTTGATGGACATCTTCGACAGGACATCTCAACCGGACTGGCCCTGGTTTGAAGAGGAGTTGAGTTATGACAATCCCAAGCTGGCACACGCCCTGCTCCTGAGCGGGCGTGCCACCGGGCAAGAAGCTGTGTTCGAGCGGGGCCTCGGTGCATTGCGCTGGCTGGTGGGAGTTCAAACCTCCGAAAATGGGCACTTCCGGCCCATTGGCAGTAACGGATTCTATCGCCGCGGCGGCGCGCGCGCGACCTTCGACCAGCAGCCTGTCGAGGCTCAGGCGATGGTGTCTGCCTGCCTTGAAGCCTATCGCGCAACCTCGGACGCCTGGTGGTACGAGCAGGCCCAACGCGCCTTCGACTGGTTCCTGGGTTGGAATGACCTCGGCTTGGAACTTCACTCTGTCAATACCGGCGGCTGCCGCGACGCTTTGCACGTGGACCGGGTGAACGGAAACCAGGGAGCCGAATCAACGCTGGCCTTCCTGCTCTCGCTTGCCGAAATGCAGCTTATGCAAAATGCCGTCACGGTATTCAACGAACCGGCTTCCTAGGAACCGATGAAACCTATCAACGTCCATCGCACGAAAATCACTTTGTATCCCGATAGCAAGCGCGTCCTGGTCCGGCCGTTTCACTTCATGAGCGGGCAGCGTGCCAGCGAGATTTGCGCCCGCGTCATGGCCCTATCCGAAGAGGAAGTCCATACGCTGCTGGGGCAGTTGTGGACCGAATTCGATGGACGCCACAAGAATATCCGCGAGTTTTTCCGGCGTCGCTTTGAGGAGGTGCGCCCCTATTTATTAAGCGACCGGACACTCTCCGAAGAAAGGGCGTTATTGGTGGGGGGGTATTTCACTCACGAGTATTCCTTTGAAGCTGCTGCGCTGTTCAATCCCTCCATGGTGCCGCACCCGGACCAGTCGAACCTGGCGATCGGCTCGCAACGTTTCGTTCTAAGCCTTCGAGCCGCGGGGGAAGGGCATATTTCCTCCATTTCCTTTCGCAGCGGGGTTGTGGACTCCGATGGAAAACTGGTGATCGATGCGCCCACCCGTTACAGCCTTGAGCCAGCGCGGGTGCCTGACGCTGCGTTCGAAAAGGGCCTGTTCGAGCGGAAACTTCGCGAACTCAACCTGCTCGGCGCTTTCAGCCGGGAAGTCCTAAGGCCCCTTGGAGAGTTGTTCACGCTGGACGAATTGCGAACCAGCATCAGCCTTGCAACAAAGGAACTCCGGGTGCGCGGCCTCGAAACGGAAAAGGTGGCCAGGAAAACTCTGGCCTTGGCTCAATCGTATTTTGAAGTTCAATTCGATTCGGACTCGTGTTTGTCAGAACGAGTGCTTTTCCCGCTGACGGACGCCCAGAGCCACGGCCTCGAGGATGCCCGCTTCGTTCTCTTTCAAGACGACGATGGCACGCGGACTTATTACGCGACTTACACGGCCTATGATGGCAAAAACATTCAACCCCAATTTCTCGAAACTCCCGATTTTCGGCATTTCAAGTTCATCACGCTAAGCGGCACGGCCGTCGAAAACAAAGGGATGGCGCTCTTCCCGCGAAAAATCAAGGGCCTGTATGCGATGCTTGGCCGGCAGGACTACGAAAACCTTTATGTGATGTTTTCCGATCATCTGCATTTCTGGCACACCGCGCAAGTCATCCTGAGGCCTGCGTTCCCGTGGGAATTCATCCAGTTGGGCAATTGCGGCTCACCGATCGAAACGGAAGCGGGATGGCTCGTCATCAGTCATGGCGTGGGGCCGATGCGGAAATATTGTATCGGCGCCTTCCTGCTCGATCGTGACGACCCGACCCAAGTGATTGGCCGCCTGCGTGAGCCGCTCATCAAGCCCGACGAAACCGAGCGGGAAGGCTACGTCCCCAACGTGGTTTACTCCTGCGGCAGTCTCCTGCACGGCGGACACCTCATTATTCCCTATGGGACGTCCGACTACGCCACGACCTTCGCCACGGTACCGCTGGATGAAGTCATGGCCGCCATGGAATAGTTTTGCCCCTGTCGAGAACCCGGCCGACGCCCCCCGATCATCGAATTCATCGGAAAGCGATGCCAGCTGCCAGCATCGCTGCAGTATGGCGTGTTGTCCTCACCGCCCTCTGCGCTCCAGTATTCGGACTCTGGCACGCATGCAAAGGGGAGGATTCCGGCTCCCCCGCCAACTCGTGATCGGTGCCGCTCCGTCGTCTCCCCTCATTCGTTCCCCCTGATCAACTGGCATGAGCGGTTTTGACCAGAGGTGTGAGCCCTTTGGGACAGACACGCGAATGGCACAAGGATATAAATGAGAGTTGCTGAATATAGTGACAACCACCGTTGTAGCTCGATTCTCTGACCCGCGTCTTTTGCGGCTCATCGAGCGGCGCTACAAAAACGCCGTCACTATATTTTGCAAGAGTGTGCTTCCAGCTGCCAGCCAGGATCGGGCGGTCAGAAAAGAACGTCAACAGGCGAATGAATCGGCCCGGCGCGAACAGCGAGATTCCGCTCAGGAAGGAGGCGGGTTACGAAACTGGACAAGCAAAACGAAAAGATTTTGGTCGTCGACGATAAGCGCGCTATGCGCGTGCCCGTCCAGGCCTTCCAGGACCGCAAAGATCCCGATTCAGGCGGTGTGCCCATTCCCCAGCTCTCGACCGTCCCTCTCCTCACCCCAGGCCTGAACGGCGGCGAGGCACGATGGAAATCCCAGCGCAATACGGCAGACATCTGCCCCAAGGAGATACAATAATGAAGACCAGACTTTTGTTAATACTCTCATTCGCATTGAGCCTGACCGCATGGGCTCAAACCAACCCCCAAACAAACATGGCCGTTGACACCTCGGCGCCGATATACACTTTCCACGTCAACGTCGTCAGCCGCAGCGTGCAGGCGGTTAACTACAAGCACCGCAGCGGAGCTACGAAGGTGGAGTTCGCAGGCACGGACCTGATGCCGTCGGCAAACGGCGAAGCCAAGGTGGAAAGCAAGAAGGGATACATTGAGATTGAGGTGGAATTCGGCAACCTGCAGGAGCCGACCACTTTCGGTAATGAATACCTGACTTACGTCCTTTGGGCAATTTCACCTGAGGGCCGGGCCGTGAACCTGGGCGAAATCCTGGTGGGCGATAACCACCGCAGCAAGGTGGACGTGACCACGGACCTTCAGGCTTTCGCGCTGATCGTTACCGCGGAACCCTATTATGCCGTGCGGCAGCCCAGCAACGTCGTCGTGCTCGAAAATGTCGTTGACGAGAACACGAGAGGAACTGCCGAGGCAGTGAATGCAAAGTACGAGCTTATGGAGCGGGGCGGCTACATTCCGACCGGCTACAAGTTCGATCCTGTGGTTCTGAATGCCAAGTTGCCGTTGGAATTCTTCGAGGCGCGTAACGCGCTGCGCATCGCTCAATCCGAGGGAGCCGAGCGGTACGCCAGCGACAGCTATCAGCGCGCTGTCCAGATGATGAACAAGGCGGATCAATATGCCACCCAAAAGCACGTCCAGAAAAAGCCGCTGATCGCCGTCGCCCGGGAAGCAGTGCAAACGGCCGAAGATTCCCGCGCCATCGCGGTCACGAAGATGGACGAGGAGCGCCTGGCCAACGAACGCCAGGCCTCCGCAGACGCACAGGCTCAATCGCAGGCGCAAGCTGCCGAGGCAAACAGGCAGAAAGACCAGGCAGAAGCTGAAGCAGCCCAGGCCGCCGCCCAGGCGAAATCCGACATGGCAGACAGTCAGGCTGCATCAGCCGCTGCGAGGGCTGCGGCTCAGGCGGACGCAGAAAATGCCCGCATGGCTGCCCTGCAAGCCGATCGGGAGAAACAGGAACTGCGCAGCAAACTGGCGGAACAGCTGAACCTGATCCTGGAAACCCGTGACAGTGCTCGCGGCCTCATCGTCAACATGTCCGATGTCCTCTTCGACTCGGGAAAGTTCACTCTCAGGTCTGGGGCTCGTGAAAAGTTGGCCAAGCTCTCGGGCATCCTGCTGGCGCACCCCGGCTTGCAGCTCGCTGTGGAAGGCCATACGGACAACGTTGGAACAAACGAGTACAACATGAATTTGTCCGACAATCGTGCCAACTCGGTTCGCGATTACCTCATTCAACAGGGGATTATCGCCTCCTCCGTTCGTGCCCGTGGATTCGGCGAAGACCGGCCCGTGGCAAGCAATGATTCGGCGGCAGGCCGACAGGAAAATCGCCGAGTGGAGTTGGTCGTTTCGGGCGAGGCAATCGGAACTGCAACCCCAACAACCGGAAGCTTGAGATAGAGCAAGTCAGGTCATTGACCCTTATCGACGCGAGCCCCTGCCCGGGCTCGCGTCGCATTTTTCCAACCTTGAACGTTGATTCCGGTCTAGATCTCAAATCCCCTGCCCTGCCATCTCCCATACCTACAAAGTAGTTTCTTTCCTTCATATCAAATCGATGAGCGATTGTGACCACATGCGTGAGCAGTACGGGACTGACACCTAAGCCGCCCGGGGGTATAAACAGTATGCCCGGAGATGCCAGCCAGATCTTGGTGGGAGGCGTATGGCAAGAGAAGGAAGTCGCAATTTTTCTCATCCTCCTTGCTGTGCTCCTCGTGGGTTCTCTTTATTGG
>JBAUWE010000068.1:0-2364 GCA_049583595.1 Terriglobia bacterium | reverse complement strand
TCAGCGTTGCCACCAGCGTGGTGGTGCTGGCGGTGATGGTGGTTCTGGCAACGGCGGCGTTCGGGCTTCATTTCTTCGCGATTGGGGTGATGCTGGTTCCGTTTCTCCTGCTGCTTTTTCTTTTCGGTGTAGCCCTGGGGATCTTCGGCGCGGCGATTGTGCTGCGCTGGGGGCCGGCCGCGGAATGGCTGATCTGGCCGTTGCCTGCACTGCTGTCACCCCTGGCGTGCGTCTTTTACCCGCTTTCGGCGCTGCCCCCCTGGCTGCAGTGGGTGGCACGCCTGGTGCCCCCGATGTACGTATTCGAGGGCATGCGCGGCGTGGTGGCAGGCCATGGCGCCCAACTCACGCCCATGCTGATCTGCGCGGCTCTCACCGCACTGGCGCTGCTCGCCGCCTGCCGCGCTTTCCTCCGCGTCTATCATCACGCGGTGCGCTCCGGCCTCATCGCCCGCTACAGCGCGGAGACCGTCAGTTGAGCGCGTAATGCAGCAGCTGCGCTTTTCAGCCTCCAGGGCTTATATCTTGAACAAGCCCGCAAAGACCGTGCGGAACACTACGCAATGTGGATGTTCCCTTCCCCTGGCGCAAATAGTCGATCCCCTCCGAAGCGTTTGGCCCTATAATGTGTGCATCGGGGCGAGTGGGGCACGGACGGAGGTGTCCAATGGCTCTATCGCGCAGACGTTTTTTCCAACTGGCCGGAACCGGCTTTCTGCTTCAATCACAATTGCCAAAGTCTTTGAAAGCGCATGCAGCACCCGGAGCAAGTGCGCCTGCGGGTCGTGCCGCCACTGGAGCTTCAAAAGTCGCTCTGATTCACGGCGACGACCGGCGCAGGAATGTTCGCCGGGCCCTCGAAGCCATCGACGAGCAGATCAAGGCAGGCCTGCGGCAAAAGAAGTACGTGGTCATCAAGCCCAACAACGTCTCAACCACAAATCAGCTGGCGGCAACGCACCTGGATGCCCTGAACGGTATTTTGGATTATCTGGAGCCGCGTTTCCGCGGTCCGGTGATCATTGCCGAATCTTCCGCGGGAGATACGCTGGAAGGCTTTGACAATTTCAAGTACAGCCAGGCGGCTGCGGAACACCGCGCCCGGAGGGTGAGCCTGGTGGACCTGAATCGCGAAGGGAAATATGAGCTGAGCCCCGTCATCGATCGCAACCTGCACGTCACTCCCGTGCGGCTTGCGGCGCGGCTCTTTGATCCCGACGCTTACGTGATCAGCAGCGCCATGCTGAAAACCCACAACCTGGTGGTGGCAACCCTCTCGGTGAAGAACATGGCGATGGGCGCACCGCTGCATAGCGTGCCCGGAGAGACCCGCTGGAGCGACAAACCCAAGGTGCACCCGGACGTCCGCCAGGGTAACGCCAACATGCTGCTGAACGCACAGAAGCTGCAACCCAACTGGGGCGTGGCCCTGATCGACGGATTTGAGGGGATGGAGGGGAATGGGCCCTCTCACGGCACGCCCGTGGCTTCGCACCTCGCCATTGCCTCTACCGACTTCGTGGCGGCAGACCGCGTGGCGCTTGAGACGATGGGCATCAACCCCGATTGGGTCGGCTACCTCACCTTTGCCGGCCGGCTCGGACTGGGCCAGTACGATTTGTCAAAGATCGACCTGGTGGGGGGAACCACCCTGGCCTCGGTACAGAAGAAGTATCGGCTCAGCGATCGCATTCAACGCGAGTTGCAGTGGATGGGACCGATGGCAGAACTGCCCCACAATATGAGCAGCCTGCATCAACCCCACGATTTCAGTGTCGGATAGCTGTCTGACATAATGGGAAACGGCGGTACCGACCCTGTGCCGCCGTTCCCTCAAATATCACGCTGGCGACAAACAGGCCGGCGCCGTCAAGCGCCCGGCGCGCCGCCCGGAGACTTCGCGCCGCGGCCAGGGTTCCCCGCAGGCTCACGGGCTTGTCTGTCTCACTCCTTTCCTTCGTCCGCGATTATCCGTCACTTTCTTCTGAAGGTTTTTTGAGGTATATACTGATGGCCTGATTTCGCGCTTGTTCGCGAATCCACACGCTGGCCAATCGGGGTTTACAACTATTCGGGGAGATTTGCCCATGAAGCCGAAGATGACATTGCTGGCCGTGTTGCTCATCTGCACGAGCCTGGCGCTGGCCGCGCAGCAGAGCGATCCGGTCATCGCGCTGATGAAGGAATTCACCGAGGCCGACGGGCCCTCCGGCGCCGAGGGAGCAGTGCGCACACTCTACGAACGCGAGATGCGCCAGGCGGGCGCCGAAATTTCGACGGATGGCCTGGGCTCGGTGATCGCCAAAGCGCCGGGCGGTTCAGCCGGGCCGCGCATCATGGTGGACGCCCACCTGGACGAGGTGG
>JBAUWE010000067.1:0-3658 GCA_049583595.1 Terriglobia bacterium | reverse complement strand
GGCTGGTGGGTTGTTGCCGCGGCTTTCATGAACCTGTTTTTCGGGGTCGGCATCGTTTTTTACGGCCTGCCGGTTTTCTATCCCGAGCTGGTGAGGAACCTGGGATTCAACCGCAGCCAGGTGACGGAAGGCATTCTGATCGGCTTTCTGATCGTCGCTCCCTTTGTGGGTTACCTCGGTTCGTTGATTGACCGGCGCGGCGCACGCTCCGTCATCCGCTTCGGGCTGGTGTTTGTGGGCGTCCCGCTCATCCTGATGGGATGGATGACGCACCTGTGGCAGTACTACCTGCTTTCCATCGCGGAAGTTTTTGGTTACATCCTCACCGGACCCATACCCAACCAGGTGCTCATCGCCCGCTGGTTCCGCGCGGCGCGCGGTCGCGCCATGGGCTATGCCTACCTGGGCCTGGGAGTGGGAGGCGCGGTTTCGCCCATCCTCGTTCACTTCCTCATCTCGCATTACGGCTGGCGGCGGGCCTTTGAGGTGGTCGGAATTCTCATCCTGGTGGTGCTTCTCCCCATCGCCCAGTGGGTCACGCGGTCTGCTCCGTCGGACATGGGGCTCGCTCCTGACGGCGCGGAAGTTCCCCCGGCCGAGCCTTCCGGGCCGGCCGTTGTATTTGATCTTCGCCGGGTGGCGCGCTCCGCCAACTTCTGGCTGATTCTGCTGGGCAGCACGCTGGTGATCGGGGCTATCGGCACGGTCATCCAGCAGTTCGTGCTCTTCCTGCAGGACCAGAAATACACCCTGGGCCAGGCTTCGGTAATTTCCAGCGGCCTGCTGTTTGCCGGCCTCGCCGGGCGGGTGATTGTCGGTTACCTGGCCGACCGCTTCCAGAAGAAGAACGTGATGGCCGCTTTCTACCTGATTCTGGCGCTGGCTATTCCGCTGTTGTTTTTTGCCCGCTTTCCCGTGGCCGCATGGTCGTTTGCCATCATCTTTGGCTTTGCCATGGGCGCGGACTACATGCTGATTCCACTGGTGACGGCGGAGTGCTTTGGCCTGGCCACGCTGGGCAAGCTGCTGGCCGTCATCATCATGGCCAACTCGCTGGGGCAGTGGATCGGGCCGTGGACGGCGGGACTGATTTTTGACGCCACGCACAGTTACAACATCGCCTGGGCCGCCGTCACCATCGGGGGCGTGCTCGGCGCGTTCCTCATCTATTCCATCAAGGTTGAGCGCGAGCAGGCCGGCGCCGCAGCATAGCGGCAGGACCTGGTGTAGCGGCGGCTTTACGCCGCCATGTGGCAAGATAAACTCGCCGCCACGCTTCTCAAACTGTACCGCCACCGGCGCGCCACCCCTGTTGACAAATACACCCGGCGTGCATTAATGTAGTCTCTCTATGCGGTACACGCTGGCACATCACCACCACCATACGAACCACAAGGTGTGGTGTCAGTGGGTGCTGGCCTAATCGAGAATCAGAATCGGATTTAAGGTTGAACCCGCTGACGAGTAGAGTTGGCGGGTTTTTTTATTTTTGCGCAACGGAGTATCAAAAACATGGACTTGAAATTTCAGGATGATCTCATCCCGGCCATCGTTCAGGACTCAAAAACCGGCGACGTCCTGATGCTGGGTTATATGAACGGAGAGGCTTACCAGAAGACGCTGAGCAGCGGCTTCGTCACCTTCTTCAGCCGCAGCCGGCAGAAGCTCTGGACCAAGGGTGAAACCTCCGGCCACAAGCTGAAGGTCCACGAAGTGCGCGTCGATTGCGACAAGGACGCGCTGCTGGTGCGCGCCGAGCTTGCGGGGCCGGGCTGCTGCCACATGGGTTACCGGTCGTGCTTTTTCCGCAAGGTGACGACCGCAGGCGAAGAAGTGATCGCGCAGCGGGAATTCAATCCCGACGAGGTTTACAGCAGTTCGAAACAGGAGACGAAAGCATGAGTTTGAAACTGGGAATCCCCAAGGGCAGCCTGCAGGAGGCTTCCCTGCAATTATTTCGGCGCGCGGGCTACGAGATCACCGTCAGTTCACGCTCCTACTTCCCCGTGATTGACGACAGCGAAATGGAGTGCATGCTGATTCGCGCCCAGGAAATGGCCCGCTACGTGGAAGACGGCGTGCTCGACGCCGGCATGACCGGCCGCGACTGGATTCTGGAGAACAACGAAGACGGCAACGGCGTGGTGGAAGTGGCCGATCTGGTCTACGCCAAAAACACTTTTGGCAAAGTCCGATGGGTGCTGGCCGTGCCGGCAAAGTCCGACATCCAGAGCGTCAAGGACCTGGAGGGCAAAGTTGTCGCCACCGAACTGGTGAATGTGACCAAACGTTATCTGGCCAAGAATGGCGTCAAGGCCAAGGTGGAATTTTCCTGGGGAGCGACGGAAGTCAAGCCGCCGGTGTTGGCCGACGCCATTGTTGAAGTCACGGAAACCGGCTCGTCGCTGCGCGCCAACGGCCTGCGGATTGTCGAAACCGTGCTCGAATCCAACACCAAGTTCATCGTCAACAAGGCCGCCTGGGACGATCCCTGGAAGCGGCAGAAAGTCGAGACGCTGGTGATGCTTTTGAAGGGAGCCATCGACGCGGCCGGCAAAGTGGGCCTGATGCTGAACGTCAAGCGCGCAGACCTGAAGTCGGTGCTGGACGTGCTGCCGGCGCTGAAGCGGCCCACCATCTCTGACCTTACCGATTCCGACTGGGTTGCGGTGAACACGGTGATTGAAGAGAAGACCGCGCGAGAAATCATTCCACGGCTCAAGGCCGCAAACGCCCAGGGCATTGTGGAGTATCCGCTGAACAAGATCATCCTTTAGTGTTTGACGTCCGGCCACGGCGGGCGGGGCGAGAGAGATGTCTTATGGAAAACCGGAGAGTCTGCGTCTATTGCGGTTCCAGCCGCCAGTGCGATGCCACCTACCTCAAGGCCGCGGGGCAACTGGGCCGGGTGCTGGCGCGCAACAACTTTACGGTGGTCTACGGCGGCGGCGCTGCCGGTTCCATGAACAGTCTTGCCGAGGGCGTGATGGCCGAGGGCGGCCGTCTGGTGGGTGTGATTCCGGAATTTATGGTCAGGCTGGAGTGGGTGAACCCGCGCCTGCCTGAAACCATCGTGGTCAACGACATGCACGAACGCAAGAAGCGCATGATCGACGGCGTGGACGCTGTGATCGCCCTTCCCGGCGGTTGCGGCACGCTGGAAGAGCTGATGGAAGCCATCACCTGGAAGCGGCTGGGCCTTTATCTGGGGGCCATCGTCATCCTGAACACGCAATCTTACTACCAGCCGCTGATCAGTCTGCTCGACCGGTGCATCGGCGAGCGCTTTATGGATTCGCGGCACGCCCGCATGTGGAGCGTGGTGGGAGAGCCGGAAGAAGTGCCGCAGGCTATTTCCGCCGCCACACCCTGGAGCACGGACTGCCGGGACTTTGCGGCGCTGAGGTGAACTGAAATCGTCAGGATGGCAACGCGTTGCCTAAAACCTGTTGTTGAAAAGGTCACCCGTCATGCTGAGCGCAGCGAAGCATCTGCTGTATTTTACTGAAAATGAACAAAGCAGATCCTTCGCTTCGCTCAGGATGACATGACAAAGGGTTGTTCCAGCGACCTGATAAAATTGAGACATAACGATGATTCCAATTTTTCGCAGTACCGACACCAGGAACCTTCAACGCGTTCTCCGCTCCGGCGAGAC
>JBAUWE010000066.1:0-1542 GCA_049583595.1 Terriglobia bacterium | reverse complement strand
AAGAGCGCTTTGTTGATCGGGGGCAGCTAAATGGTGACCCCATACCTGGCGCTGCGCAATCCTGCTCCGCTTGGGTACCAGCCCGAACCATCCCTGGTTCGGGCGTTCGCTGCTTCATCGCAGCTCACCCTCCCGGAGGGGACAGCGAGGAGACGACCCCCGGAGGATTCGACCTAGGGCTTCCCTCCGGTCAATCCTCAGCCCGATTACGACCACGACCAAAGCGTTTTCTGGTGACCGGCGTTTCTTGCGTGCGGAGACTGTGAGAATACCGGCTGCGTCGGTCGCGCCAGCCGTACCGGATTCTTCGGGGTGATGGGCATTGTCCTCCCATCGGACCTCTGTTCGATGGCAGATTCCATCCTCTGGAGCCCTCTAAAACTGATCTCGACGGCGGCGAAGGGCCGGCCAAGGGCGTTGACGCCCTGGCGCGACGGGCCGATACTACACCATGGACGCTTGAATTTCCTAGCTTTAGCCTTAGCCTATATGTATAAAGAATTCTGCGCGGGTCCGCGAATATCAGCCTTTGCATCGGTGTTGCTTGGCTTTTTTGTGTTCGCCGGTTATGCACATGCGAGCCGTGTCGGCTTTGTAACCGGCGATTCGTATTCCAACGACAGCACAGACTGGCCTTTTCTAATGCAGTCAGCCACGATGCACTAGACATCTATTGCCGGGCAAAAGCTGATCACGATGGCAACAACGTTCGAGAGTCAGTTTGACCAGCAGATCGCTGACTACAATATCGACTTTGCGGTTGTCCAGGGTGGCGTCAATGATGTGATGCAGGATATTGATCTTGCCTCGATGGAAAATGCTGTCACAAGCATGGCGTCAATAGCCGAATCCCGCAGCATGCCCCTTCTCGTCGTCAATATCGCGCCGTGGACCCATGCGACTACGCAGGCTCAGCGAGACGAAATCGATGCCTATAATAGCTGGCTCGGCGCAACCTATGGGTCCGGTGATATGACGGCTGTTGCCGACATCTATTCGCTGCTGGTTGATCCTGCGGTCCCGCAGCAGATGAATCCGATCTATGATGCCGACGGGGTGCACCCAAACCCTGCGGGCTTCTTGGTAATTGCGGGCGCGGTCGATACTACTGTTGGGACGCTTCTGCCGACGCCTCTCCCCGCAGCGGGCTGGCTCTTTGTCGCCGGTATGGGTCTTGTCGTGATCTGGCTCACTATGTGGCGTCGCTGCGGGATTCTTGAGCCCACCGCTCGCCGAATGACTTAAACAATGGCATCTTTTCAAATAGCCTCTGTTACGTCTTCTGTGGGTTAGGGCTTGACTCAGGCTCTGCTGGTGCACACCTTTTGGAGCACATTTTCTCAACCCTGTTGCTGGGCCTGTGGGCGCGAGGCCCGACTGATCTTCCCCCACGGCTTCGTAAGCCATTGAAATTATGGCTCATGAGGCGAAACGTGTGGAGCAGTTTGAGGCACATCTCGTCAGGCGGCGGCGTTGCCCACTTGGCAAAAGCAATCGGGAATACCCTTCACACAGTTGGCCCCATGAGCCGGTCTTTTTGGG
>JBAUWE010000065.1:0-2575 GCA_049583595.1 Terriglobia bacterium | reverse complement strand
TCATACAGAAGCAAAGGATAAGGAGCGTCTCCAGAGGCGGCCGTAACGGCGATGCCACGGTCGAGGACCTTCGCAGCCTCCGCCCAGGCCGAAAGCCGGAAGTATTCGGCTGCCAGTCCCAGGTAGCCCTGGGGATGGCGGGCGCAGGCGCGATCAAAAAGATTCAGTTCGGCTTCCTGCGCGGTCTGGCCCGCGTTGCCGTGGCCTTTACCCAGCGCCCCGGCGGCGAAAAGATGTTCTGCCAGAGCGAACCTGTTGGTGGGGTCGAGCTTCAGAATGGCCTCCTGCTCGCGCGCCGCCTGCTCGGACTTCCCTTCCTGACGCAGTATGTAGGCGTAGGCTTCCCGAACGGAGACATCCTCCGGGATCAGCGAGGCCGCTGTGGAAAGTTCATGGAGCGCCCTGGCCCGGTCGTTCTCTTTCAGCGCCAGGAGTCCCAACATGTAGTCGCGTAAACGGAACTTGTCCGAAGCCGGAAGGATGCGATAAAAATGGAGCCGGGCATCCGCCGCGCGCCCAAGCTCGGAATCAATCATCCCCAGATAGTAGTGCGCGTCTCCATTCGTGGGGTCCCGCTCCAGCACCTTCTGGAAGTGGTCGATAGCTTCCTGCGTATCAAACCGGCGGAGCGCCAGCAATCCCATCTGCAGTTGCACGGGAGGGAAAAGGGGGTCCTTGCGTAACGCCTCCTTGTAAGCTCTTTCAGCATCATCAATGCGTCCGAATTTCTGGTAACCCAGGCCCTGCTCATAAAGCTGGTCCGCTGTAAGGGTGTCTACGGGCCCGTACGTGCGAGGAACCGAATCGCTGGCGTACGCAGCGTTGGGATGCTGGTCATTCGGATAGAACTTGTGGTCTAAAAGGGTTTTCCCGTCCCTGGACAGAATTTTTAGTTCCAGAACCTGCCCCTGGGTGTTTGCGCCCAGGGAAATCTCCGCATGCGAGGCGCTGCCCACCTTCAAGTCCTGAGTTGCATTCCAGACTTTTTGTTTTCCCGCATAAAGCTCCTCAACGGCGCCCGGATAATCGGCGGTGGGCGTCACAGCAAGTTTGGCAGTCCCGGGCCGCCTGGGAGGGATTTCAAAGTGGACAGCGGCCTCCGGAGTGGCCGTCGTCAATCCGCCCAGATGGCCTGCGCCATACCAGTACTCCGTCCATCCGTCGGACATCCCCGGATCAATGAATTCGTAGATTCCGTCCCAGACAAAGCGGCCGCTTTGCATTTCCATATAAAGGTCGCCGGTATCCGAGTAAGTCGTGGCCTGCTGCCTGCCCTCACTGCCCGATCCAAAGGTCCAGGTCTTCATGCCCCGTGCCAGCAGATGGTTCTTATAACAAATGGTCCCGAAATCATCCTTGTAATCATAAATCGACATGTAGTTGTCGTAGATATCGAGCCCGAAAACTCCCAGCATATTCACGTTGTTCCTGTTCCAGCTCATGTCCTCGCCGTCAATCACGGGCCACACGTTCAGGGCATCGCTAACGTGCGTGATCACTTTCGACATGGGATAAACAAATCGGCTGCCCTCAGAGGCGGCGACACCGGCGTTCGTCCAGATCAGGTATCGGTTGGGAACCAGGTTCTTGTTGAAAAGATGCACCGTAATTTTGAGGTAGTCCTTGCCCGGAAGCAGGGTGACGGCAATGCTGATCTTGTCCCGGAAGAAGTGGTCAACGTGGCTCAGGATCACAGTGGCGCTTCCGTCTTTGTGACGCACCAGCGCCCAGGGCCACGGCTCACCGGGCCAGGTGATCATGTGCGTGTCGTAGGGCCCGTAAAGTTCCAGGTTTCCCACCACCCAGGCGCCACGGGGGTTGTAACGGCTGGGCTTGATCACCGAAGGGTGGTAAAAGAGCTGACGCTTCGCAACCTTGTCATAGGCGGAAAAGATGCGCCCTCCCAACTCGGGAAGGAATTCCACGCGCAAGTACTTGTTCTCCAAGGCGACCATGTCGTACGTTTTGGGGACGGGCTTTTCCGACCGCGTTTCCCAATCCAGCCTCGAGTAGGGATACAACCCCATGTTCTCGATGGACCCGAACAGAGGCGCGACCGTCTCCGCGCTGCGGTAAGTGTAAGTAGGATAGACAAGCTTTCCGTGGGTGAACTTGACCGTGTCCGGCGTGCCCGCGTGGGCAAGCTTGAGCCCGGCAAGAATAACAAGGCAAGCCGTGGCAGCCGCCAGGCGGGCTATTCGCATCAGCTCCAAATTTGAAAGACGGCGCAGGCCGGCCACAGAATTTTTACCACAGGTTCGCATCTTTCTCCCTTCCCCAAACGACCTTCTGAATTATTGTGAGATCGCACAATGGTGATCTTACACCTACAGGCGAATCCCTACGAATACTTTCGTTTTAAAGCGTGGCTACTTGTTCAACATGCCGTGAAGAACAGGCGTTTTTATGAGGGGCTATACCTGGGCGCGCACCAGTGAGGCGGCCTGCTTCTGGATCTTCCTGATGGCTTCTGCAATCTGGTCCATGTCGCTCCTGGAGCCCAGGAACATGGTTTGGGTGAACCAAACGGCCCTCTCGCAGAGCTTGTCGTTTTCAGGGCAGTGGTTCCGCTCTT
>JBAUWE010000064.1:0-3739 GCA_049583595.1 Terriglobia bacterium | reverse complement strand
GCCGCATAACCGTACAAGTTGAACCGTTGTGGGGCAACTCCTACGATGGTGCGGTCAATCCCGTTCAGGGCCAAAACCTTCCCGAGCACCTGAGGGCTTGCGGCAAAACGGTTTCTCCACGTGCGGTTGCTGATGATCGCAACCCGCGCGCCGCCGGGCTGATCCTCTTGCGCGGTAAACTCACGGCCGAGCGCCAATCGAACTCCCAGGGTGGAGAAAAAGCCGGAGGAAACTTCCATTCCCCAGACGTGCGCTGGCGTTCCCGGACTTGTGAGCTCATAGTCGGACCATGCATAACCTGCCATACTCTTAAACGAGCGCGCCTCTCTTTGCCAATCGCGGAAATTAGGATAAGAGATGGTAGCCGCGCCCCCAGAGCGAGGCAGGGTCTCCCAGATGACCACGAGGCGATTTGAGTGGGGATACGGCAAAGGAGCCAGCAGAACGCCCTGAATCACGCTGAAAATTGCTGTGGTCGCACCGATGCCGAGCGCGAGAGTAACAATGGCCACAATTGTGAAACCGGGATTCCGGCGAAGCTGGCGCAGGCCGTAGCGGAGATCCTGGGCGAGTTCGCTGATGATGCGCACGCCCCAACTGTCTCGGCAGTCTTCTTTGACTTGCTCGACGCCGCCGAATTCGAGGCGGGCGCGGCGGGCGGCTTCTACGGGGGCCATGCCGGACCGGACGTACTTCTCCGCCTGCTGCTCGATGTGCGCGCGAAGTTCAGCGTCCAATTCCGCTTCCATGGAATGGCGATGGAACAAAGCTCTTACGCGGTAGAGAAGATCACGAAGCATGGTTTACCTCGGCCCGGAATGTGCCGGGCTGAAGCCCGGCGCTACAAATTCAGGGGCTAAAGCCCATCTTACAAGGAGTCCTTTTTACGGCACGACTAAAGTCGTGCCCCTTCGCAAAACACACCGCACCCGGCACGATTGAAGTCGTGTCCCTTCGCAAAAACATCCCTCACCCGTCCCGGCTCTGCGGGACACCTTCTCCCGCGGGAGAGGGCCTGGAAAATTTGCTGGCGACTTGTCCGGCACGGCTGAGGTCGTGTCCTCTCGCAAAACCCCCGTCCAGCCCCACAGGAGATCGATGTTTTTGTCTGCCCTCAGCTACCCTTTCACTTCTACAGCACGCATGGTACCCCCGCCGATGTCGAAGTGCAAGGGTAAATTGAATGGGCCGGGTCAAGGGCCGTTTTCTCTTTGCGATCCATGCCGCGGCGGGTCTGTCGCCAGCGAATGGCCTGCGCCGCTGGAACGTTCGGCAAAAACTGTGGTAGTATCGCATCGTCAAGAGTTGGATTTTTTCCGCAAACTGATCAGCAAGGGTTTGGAAAGTCTTTAAGCAGCTTTCCCACGCTGAACCTGTCACGCATTCCTTATCCTGGCAACGCGGCCGTGCCAAGCGTTTGGCACGATGATTGCCGTTCAAGGAAGGCGGGGGACAACAACCGCACAAAAGGGGGAATGAATGAAGCAGAGTAAGATTCGGACATGGGCGATAGCACTGGTCATGGGACTGTGCCTCGCGCCGTTTGCGCCGGCCGTGGCCGCCCAAAACCAGGACTCCAGCGCCCAGCAGCCTGCCGCCCCGCAAAAGGAGAATGCGCAAAAAACCTACTACGGCACGATTGCCAAGCTTCAGGACGGGAAGTACGCTCTGGTGGTCGACGCCAAAGCCAGCAGGGGATATTTTCTGGATGACCAGAAAGCCGCAGCGAAGTTTGCGGAAAAGAAGGTGCTGGTGACCGGATCCGTGGATCCCGAAACCAAGCTGCTCCACGTGGTCAAAATCAAGCCCGCGTTCTGAAAAGCGCCGATCTGATGAAGAGAAGGTTGCCCCCCGGCGGCGCACAGATCGCCGCGTTTGCGATGTGTGCGCCACGAGAGGCGACGAGCGGCACGCCTGGGAATCATCCCGTTCGCCCCTTCGCGCTTCGTGGCATTCTGATGGCGCGTTTTCCCCCATGGCTTGCGCCATGGGCTAAAGTCTGCCGCCCCGCCACGGTTGAATTTAAATTCCTGATGCAATTTTCCCGAATGGAAAAACCTTCCACCTGCTTGCAGACCCGACAAAAAGTGCGCCTGCGCCAATTGGCGTTGGGGTTTTCCCATCTGCCTGCCGCGTGCGAATAATCGACAGAGGGGCAGGAAGAATTTACCGTGCAATGTTTACTTCCCTTTCAGCAACTCTCCTTATATCAGAACGTGCATTTAAAAAAGGGTGTGGCACGGTGATTGCACCGTTGAAAGGTGCGGGGGCAATCCACCCATCGAAAGGGGCATGAATGAAACAACGGAAGATTTTGTCCTGGGTCTTTACTCTGGCTCTGGCAGCAGGGCTGGTTTCATTTTCCCAAACCCTTCAGGCGCAAAGCCAGCGTCAAAACCCCAATCAACAACAACAAACCACCACCCAGCAACCCGATCAGGAGCAGGCCCACACCTACACCGGAAAAATTGTGAAAACGAAAACGGGCAAATATGCATTGCTGACCGACCCACAAAAAGGTAAAGGCTTTTTCCTGGACAATCAGCAGGAAGCCCAGAAGTTCGACCAGAAGAACGTGAGCGTTGTAGCAACGCTTGATCCGCAAACCATGGTGCTCCACGTGATTAACATTAAACTTGCGTCCTGACAACGCAAACGCGCCCTCGGGCGCAACAACCTGCGGGTTCTAAACCTGAAACAGCAGCAGGAAAAGTTTACTGCGCATGAGTTTGTGCGCAGAACCGCGGCGGGCATCCCCGGCAATAGCGGGTCCGCCGCGGGCTTTCTTTGCGGAGGAAGACGACGGCCCTGCATCGGCCGCAGACTCAGCGGCCTGCAGTGTCAGAGCGCTGGTGTAGTTCAGACAGGATGGGCACAATGGCCTGCTGGATTTCGCCGGTGACGCGGGCGTCGTGTTCCTCCACGTAAACGTTCACTTCGCTGCGGACGCCGAAATCGTCGAGATAGATTCCCGGCTCGACGGAGAAGCAGGTGCGCGGCAGCACCTGGCGCGAGTCGTGGGTTTCCAGGTTGTCCATGTTGGCACCGTTGCCGTGCACGTCTTCGCCGATGGAGTGGCCGGTGCGGTGGACGAACTTGTCGCCGTAGCCTGCGCGCTCGATCACGCCGCGCGCGGCATCGTCCACCTGGTAGCCGTAAAGCGGACTTCCCTGCTGCATGGCTTCCCTGACCCGACTAACGGCGGCGTCGCGTGCGTCGCGGACAATGTTGAAAACTTCGGTGTAGCGGCCGGGAACGGTTTCGCCCACAAAGCCCGTCCAGGTGACGTCAAAATAAACGGCGCCGGGCCTGGACTGTTTGGCCCAGACGTCGAGCAGAACGAAATCGCCTTCGCGAATGGGCAGCGCCGAATCCGCGGTGGGATCGTAGTGCGGATTGGCGGCGTTGGCGTTGACGGCCACGATGGGAGGCTCGTCGGTCTCGACACCGTTGGCGGCGAAGATACCTAACATCTCCTGCTGCACGTCGTATTCGTTCAGAACTTTTCCGGTGCGGACGGCCGCGCGGATGGCCGCAAAGGCTCCGTTGATGGCGGCGTGGACGGCCTTCCCTGCCTCGAGGTGCGAAGCGAGCGCGGCATCAGACCAGCGAGCTTCAAACAATTGCACGAGGTCGGCAGACGTGACCACTTCAACTCCGAAACTGCGCACCAGCTCAATCGTGCCGGCGTCAACCAGGCCGACGTAAGGAATGTCATTCAGCGGCGAATACTGCATGG
>JBAUWE010000063.1:0-2147 GCA_049583595.1 Terriglobia bacterium | reverse complement strand
TCGCTGAGCATGGGCCGCACGAAAAACCACGCCCCCATGTTTTCAGGTTCTTCCTGCACCCACACCACTTCCTGAAGGTTGGGATAGCGGTTCAGCACCTGCCGGACTTCGTTGACGCGGAAGGGATAGAGCTGTTCCATCCGGCAGATCGCGATGTTGTTCCTCTTTTCGCGGTACTCGCTGGTCACCAGGTCCACATAGATTTTGCCGCTGCACAACACCAGCCGCCGGACTTCATCCAGGCGCTCGTCGGCTTCCGCATCATCAATCACCGCCTGCCAGCTGCCTTCGGCCAGTTCGCGCGGCGATGAAGCCACCAACGGATGGCGCAGCAGGCTCTTGGGTGTCATGACGATCAGGGGCAGGGGATCCACCTTCAGCAGCGAAGCCTGCCGCCGCAGCAGGTGAAAATACTGGGACGCCGTGGTGCAGTTGGTGACGCGAAGGTTGGTGCCTGCGGCAAGCTGCAGGAACCGCTCGGGGCGGCCGCTGGAATGGTCGGGCCCCTGGCCTTCAAATCCATGCGGCAGCAGCATGACGAGCGAAGGGGTCAGCCCCCACTTGGCCCTTGCGGAAACCAGAAATTCGTCAATCATCACTTGAGCGCCGTTGATGAAGTCGCCGTATTGCGCTTCCCAGATGACCAGGCGGCTGGGTTCCTGCAGGCTGTAGCCGTACTCGAAGCCCACCACGGCGTTTTCGGTGAGCGGGCTGTTGTGGATTTCAAAGGCCGCCCGGGCCTGCCTCAGGGCCTGTAGAGGCGTATGCTGCTGCCCCGTCTTCGCGTCGTGAAGAACGGCGTGCCGCTGGCTGAACGTCCCCCGCTCCACGTCTTCTCCCGTCATGCGGATGGCGGTGCCGTCTTTGAGGATCGAAGCCAGCGCCAGCTCTTCCGCGGTTGACCAGTCGATGGTCCTGGCATCGGGATCGTCGAGGGCTGACGCCCGGCGGTTGCGGGCGCGTTCCAGTTTGCGGTGGAGGGTGAAGCCTTCCGGCAATTCCAGCAGGCTGCGATTGAGCTCCCGCAGAGTGTCAATCGGCACGGCTGTCTTCGCTTGAAGTGCTGCGCCGGGAGGAGGCGGTTCTGGCGGTTCCTCAGCCAGCTTTTCCGCTGGCTTCAGCGATTCCAGAACCTGCTGGAGATGTCCCGCAAATTTCTCGACGAGTTCATCCGGCCGGCTTTCTGCTACGACTCCGCGCTCGACCAGGGTCTCCGCCCACTGCTGGCGCACCGTGGGAAGGCTCGCAATTTTCTCATAGAGCAATGGCTGGGTGAAGCCGGGTTCATCGCCCTCATTGTGCCCGTAGCGCCGGTAGCCGACCAGGTCAATCACAAAGTCCTTGCCGAATTTTGCGCGATAAGCGAAGGCGAGCCGCGCTACCTCAATGCACGCCAGGGGATCGTCAGCGTTCACGTGCACCAGCGGGATCTTGAAGCCGCGGGCCAGGCCGCTGGCATAGAGCGAGCTGCGATACTCGTCCGTCGTGGTGGTGTATCCCAACTGGTTGTCCGCAATGATGTGAATGGTTCCCCCGGTGCTGTAACCCGGCAGCCGGTAGAAGTTGAGGGTCTCAGCCACCACGCCCTGGCCAGAAAACGCCGCGTCGCCGTGGATGAGGATCGGCAGGGTGCGCGTGGGATCGAACTGCGGCGCTCCCTTTTTATCCACCACGGTTCCCGCCGCACGGGCCATCCCCTCGGCGACAGGATTCACCGCTTCGAGGTGGCTGGGGTTGGGAGGCATGGTGATCACGAGACCCACGTCCTCGCCGCCCTTGACGGCGCGCTCCGCGCCCAGGTGGTACTTGACGTCGCCGGTCCAGCCCAGATCTTCATGGAAGTTTCGCGACTGCACCGGGTCCTTGAAAATGGCCAGGATTTCCGCATAAGGTTTCTGCAGAATGTGGGCCAGCAGGTTCAATCGCGCGCGGTGCGCCATGCCGATCAGGACGTTGTGCACGTTGGCCTCGGCCGCGCCGCCCACCATTTCATCCAGGATGGGAATCAACATGTCCAGACCTTCCACCGAAAAGCGGGTCTTGCCCGGGAAAGTGCGGTGGAGAAAATGCTCAAAGGTTTCCACCTGGGTCAGCCGTTCCAGCAGCGCCTCGGCATCCACCGGATCGTTGGGATCGCGGAAGCGGCG
>JBAUWE010000062.1:0-1998 GCA_049583595.1 Terriglobia bacterium | reverse complement strand
GATAGCAACGGGCCGCCGCCAGTGAATGCGGGCAGGTGTTCTTGTCGAAGCCGCCGGAACATGAAGACAGCGATGGATCAGCAACGGCCCCGGGACTCCAAGCCCGATCTCAGGGGTGAAAAGATTCTCCTGAAAGGAGTTATGAAATGGCAAAGTTTGTGAAGCCACTCCATTTATTACTGGTCGCATTTCTTCTGATACCGTCCTCCATGCTCCGGGCGCAAGCGCAAGCGCCGGTGCACATCTGGGAAGCGCCGATGACGCTGCCAACGTATAAGATTGGCCCCCCTGAGCAATCCCCCATGTTCTTTGCGGGGCGAATCTACCAGGGCGCTGCGGGCAAGATTTATCCTTATCCGCTTTATGACAGGATTCTCGACGTTGAGGGCGACCAAACCTACCAGGCGGACTTTCTCGAAAACAAGTACGTGAAGATTTCAGTTCTTCCCCAGCTGGGCGGGCGCGTTTTCTCTGCGACGGACAAGACAAATGGCTATGACTACGTCTACCGGCAGAGAGCGATCAAGCCTGCGCTGATCGGCATGATCGGGGCCTGGATTTCCGGCGGCATGGAATGGGATATCCCAAGTCATCATCGCTCGACCAGCTACCTTCCGGTGGAGCATCGGCTGGTGAAGAATGCCGATGGCAGCAGCACCATCTGGGTAGGCGATGTGGACCTGCAGACAAAGATGCAATGGCTGGTGGGGCTCACGCTTTACCCGGGCAAGTCGTATTTGAAGGTGACAACCAAGCTGCTGGACGGGGCGCCGGTTGTGCAATCGTTTCTGGATTTCACGAACGCCGCGATGCACGTGAACAAGAACTACCAGGTGCTCTTCCCGCCGGACACACAGTTTGCCGTCTTCCACGCCAAGGTGCAGTTCACCCACTGGCCCATCTCGCATGAAGTATTTATGGGAGTGGATTACACGCGCGGAGTGAACATCAGTTGGTGGAAGAACAACCCCGCCGGCATGTCCTTTTTCGCCTGGAATTTTAATGGCGATTTCTTCGGCGGATACGATCACGGGGTGAATGCGGGCACTATCGGCATCCAGAACCATTATGTTTCACCGGGCGCCAAGTTCTTTGAGTGGGGCAACGGCCCATCAGGGGAACTGTGGGACAAGATTCTCGACACCAGTGGACCCTATCTCGAGTTGATGTCGGGCAATTACTCGGATAACCAGCCCGACTACAGTTGGATTCAGCCTTATGAAGCGAAGGTTGCGAACCAATACTGGTACCCCATTCGCGGCATCCGCGGCGCGAAGAACGCGAACCTGAATGGAGCCGTCAATCTTCAGATCGAACCCTCAGGGAAGGTCTTCTTTGGCTTCTCCGCTACCCAGGCATTCGAGGGAGCGAAAGTCGTTCTGACGGGAAAGGGACAAACGCTCTTTGAGCAGACCGTCGATATCAATCCGGGAACGCCTTTTACTCACGAGCTTGCTTTGCCGGCCGGGATGACGCAGTACGATCTGAAGGCCGCGCTTCTGGATTCGAAAGGGAATGAGTTGGTGAGCTACCAGCCGGTGAAGCTGGCGCCGGAAGCGATGCCGCCCACGGTGAATCCTCCCAAGCCGCCCGCCGACATCAAGACTGTTGACAAGCTCTACCACACCGGGCTGAGGCTGGAGCAGTTCCACAATGCAACGGTGTCACCCTTCCCTTATTACGAGGAGGCGCTGCGCCGCGATCCTGAGAATTACGAAGTAAACACCGCTCTGGGCCGCATCTATTGCGAGCGCGGGCAGTGGCAGGAGGCCATCAAGCACCTGAACATGGCGCTTCATCGGGCAACGGACAACTACACGCGCCCCAAGGACGGCGAAGCCTACTATTATCTGGGCGTCGCCGAGAGAGGCGAGGGCCAGAACCAACAGGCTGCGAATGCGCTTTACCGGGCTTCGTGGAGCGAGGCATGGACGGCCGCGAGCTATTTTCAACTTGCGGAACTGGAAGGGCAAAAAGGCAACTGGGCCAGGGCGGCCG
>JBAUWE010000061.1:0-5403 GCA_049583595.1 Terriglobia bacterium | reverse complement strand
GCAAAGCCATTCCCCACATGAACGAATTTGCCAGCGAGTATGCCAACGCGCCTTTCACCCTCCTCGGCATCTGCGGCAGCAAGGACCCGGACGCCTGGCACAACTACATCGAGCAGCATCAGTTGCGGTGGCCGCAGTATCTGGACCGGGGCCTTCACATGGCCCATCTCTTCCAGGCCCACGGCGTGCCGAATTTCTTCCTGATTGATAAGGACGGCTACCTGGTGGCTCACTGGGTCGGCTGGGACGACTCCCTGACGAACCGGGTGGAAAAACTGATCGACCACACCCTGGCCATGCCCCGCCGGCAGTGAGCAGATGTAAACCGAGCCTTATCCAATCAGGGAGCTTTCACCGGGCGGGTACCTGCAGGCTTTATTCCTTCCCCCAACATCTCCCTACTTACCTGCTAAAATATGAGCTGTTATGTTCCATGAAATTCTTCCGGTCGGCATGCTCGAGTGCAACTGTTCGGTGGTGGCCGATGACAAGACGAGTGAAGCGATCGTCATCGACCCCGGCGACGATATCGAGCGCGTGCAGAAAATCCTCACCCGGCACGGACTGAAGGTGCGCTACATCATCGCCACCCACGCGCACATTGACCACGTGGGCGGACTCAAGAAGCTGCACGAAAGCACGGGCGCTCCGGTTCTGATGCATCAGGCCGACCTGCCGCTCTACCAGAACCTGGCGGCCCAGGCCGCTTGGCTGGGGGTGGAAACTCCCGGCATGGTCGAAGTGGACCAGTTTTTGAAGGAGGGCGACCGCCTACGCTGGGGGGCACTTTCCGTTGAAGTTCTCCACACACCGGGACATTCTCCGGGCAGCCTTTCGCTCCACCTGCCGGGCGACGATGAGCGCATCTTTGCCGGCGACACGCTGTTCCAGGGCAGCATCGGGCGCTCAGACCTGTGGGGCGGCTCGCATGAACAACTGCTGCGCTCCATCCATGACAAGCTTCTGCCCTTCCCCGACGAAACTCCCGTCTTCCCCGGTCACGGACTCAGCACCACCATCGGCCGCGAACGCGAGTCGAATCCATTCCTCCAGGATTTGTAACCGAGCGCCCTCAGAACCGTCAGGACTTGTTCTTATTTCAGCAGCGGCAGCATAGCCTTGAATTCCGGCGTGCCGCTTTTGCCAAGCAGTTCGTAGATCATCATTTCCGTCGAACTGATGACGGCCCCGGCTCGGTCCATCCGGTGAAGGCCCGTTTCCCAGTTCTCTTGCGTGCGGGACGACGTGGCATCCCGCGCCACGTGGACCGTGTAACCCGCGTTCAATGCCGCAAGCACCGTCTGCGTCACGCACACATGCGACTCGACGCCCGCCACCAGCAGTGTGCCGCGGCCGGGCCCAACTTCCTTGAGCTGATTGACGAAATTCTCATCGCCAAAACACCCGAAGCTGGTTTTGTCCAGCGGAGTGATTCCCGGAGCGGCGCAGGCCACCTCTGGAGCCAGCGGCCCCAGTCCCTGCGCATACTGCGTGGTGACGACTGCCGGGATCGACAAAACCTGGGCGAGGCGCAGCAGCAACACGCAATTGTTGATCACCCGGTCGGCCTCAAATATCGCCGGCATCAGTTTGGTCTGCGGATCGATGATGACCAGGGCGCAAGAATTACGGTCAAGAACGCGGCACGCGGAGTTACGAAGTTCGGACATGATGAATGCTCCTGTGCTGATGCAAACAGCGAAGTGGCGGCCATTATAGCAGAGGCCGAATCGTTGCAATTCCGGGGCCCCGTTAGTGGAACGGACGGGTCAGCCCTGGGGGTTCGCAAGGGACCTGCGACAACGCTTTGCATCGGACGCCCGGCGCAGGTATGATTCTGTGCCGGAGAGGAGGGCGCAACACCATGCCGAAGAAACCCCCAAAACGCAGGAACGGAAAAGGACGCCGCAAGTTTCTGAAGACCATGACCCTGGGAGTGAGCACCCTGGCCCTGCCCGCAGATTCAGTGGCCGCCTCCGGTTCTGGCTCGACGCCGAGGGTTCCCCCGGCAGACGCCAAAACAGAGGCCATCCAATATCCAAGGGTTTACCGCGGGCGCCAGCGCCAGCTGATCGGCTTTCCGCTGGGCGGCGTTGGGGCGGGCTCCATCAACCTGGGCGGCCGGGGGCAACTGGACGAGTGGTGGATCTTCAACCGTCCGGACAAGGGACGGAGGCCGGAATACGCCTTTCCGGCCATTCGCGTGGAGACCGCCGCAAAGAAACCCATTGCCAAAGTTTTGGAGGCGCGCATCATGCCGCCTTACTCAATCGGTCCGAGCGACCTGGGTTCAGACAACGTACCCGGCCTGCCGCGGCTTGAAAGCTGCACTTTTACGGGCGAGTACCCGATGGCGAAGATCGAATTTGAAGATGCGGAACTGCCCGTGCGCGTGTCGCTGCAAGCCTTTACGCCGATGATTCCCCTGGACGCGGATGAATCCGGGCTGCCGCTGGCCGTGCTGCGCTATCGCGTCACGAATCAAAGTCGGTCAACCGCCAAGGTCTCGATCGCCTGGTCGATTGAAAATCCCATCGGCATGGAACGCAACGGCGGAGGCCAGTCGGATTCCGGCCACGGAAGGCAGAACGATTTCCGCGAAAGCACAGGAGTGAAAGGGTTGCTGATGAAGAACCCGTTTCTGGGCTCGGCGGACCCGCAGGCCGGAACCTTTGCACTGGCGTTGCTGGGTGCGGAATCGGGCGGCCTCAGTTACCTTCGCGGCTGGCCCAGCACGCGATGGTGGGAAAGCCCGCTGCTTTTCTGGGACGATTTTACGGGCGACGGCCGGCTGGGACCGGAAGCGCCCCAACGCAGCGCCGTCGGAGCGCTCTGCCTGGAAAAAGACATTCCCGCGCGCGCCGGCGCCGAATACACCTTTCTGCTGGCCTGGCATTTCCCCAACCGCACGCCCAAGCGCTGCGGCTGGTCTTCTCCGAAAGGTCATGAGAACGACCTGATTGGGAATTTCTACTGCACGCGCTTCAAGGACGCGTGGGCGGTGGCGGAATACGCGGCAAAGAATCTGGCCGGCCTCGAAGAACGCATGCACAAGTTTCTTGACGCCGTTCGCAACACCACGCTGCCCGGCGCGGTGAAAGACGCCGCGCTGGCCAACCTGTCCACGCTGGCCACGCCAACTTCATTCCGGACCAGCGACGGCGCGTTCCACGGCTTTGAAGGCTGCGTCGACCAAGCGGGATGCTGCTTCGGCAGTTGCACGCACGTCTACGCTTACGAGCCCGCCACGGCCCACGCCTTCCCCGCCCTCTCGCGGTCATTGCGCGAACAGCAATTCGGATATTCAACCGACGCCCAGGGCTTGATGGACTTTCGCGAATTCCTTCCCTTTGGCATTGGACATTTCGGCACGGCGGCCGCCGACGGGCAGATGGCCTGCGTAGTGAAGGCCTATCTTGACTGGCGGCTTTCCGGCGACACGGAATGGCTGCGCCGGCAGTGGCCGGGCGTGAAGCGGGCGCTGGAGTTCGCCTGGATCAAAGGCGGGTGGGACGCCAATCGCGACGGAGTGATGGAAGGCGTGCAGCACAACACCTACGACATTGAATTTATCGGTCCCAATCCCTTCACCGGAATGTGGTACCTGGCTGCGTTGCGCGCCGGCGACGAGATGGCCCGCGCCATGGGTGACGCTTCCGCCGCTGCGGAATACCAGCGGCTCTTTCGCAAGGGGAGCGAGTGGGTGGACGCCAATCTTTTCAACGGTGAATTCTACATTCAGAAAATCGGGTCCGTCGCCAAAAACGATATTGCCAGGGGATTGCAGGCCGGCATGGGAACGGTAGATACCGAACATCCCACCTACCAGTTTGGCGAGGGCTGCCTCAGCGACCAGTTGATGGGGCAGTATTTTGCGCTGATCGCCGGACTGGGCCTGCTGGCAAATCGCGACCACGTGCTGAAGACGCTGCGCTCGATCTGGAAATACAACTACAAGCATAACCTGGCGGACCACGCCAGCGTGCAGCGCGCCTACGCTTTGAACAACGAGGCGGGGCTGGTGATGTGCGCGTATCCGCACGGTGAGCGGCCGCGCGTTCCGTTTCCGTATTTTGCCGAGGTCTGGAGCGGCTCGGAATACGCCGCGGCAGCTTTGATGATCAGCATGGGGATGGTCGAAGAAGGCCAGCAGATTGTGGAAAGCACGCGGCAACGCTTCGACGGAGAAAAGCGCAATCCCTGGAACGAGGCGGAGTGCGGATATCATTACGCCCGGCCCATGTCAAGCTGGGCGCCGCTGCTGGCGCTGAGCGGATTTCGCTACGACGGAAGCGAGAAGGCGGTGGTGGCGCAGCCGCTGGTGCAGCATGACAACTTCTCCTCTTTCTGGTCGGCCGGAACGGCCTGGGGCAGCTTTTCCCAGCGCAGCCAGGGCGGGAAAACACGCTTTGCACTTTCCGTTACCGAAGGCAAGCTGGCGTGCCGCAAGGTGACGCTGTGGGCTCCCAAAGCGGGCGCGAGCGCAGCGACGGGGAAGGTCGGCAACAAACCCCTGCCCTACAAGGTTCAACAACAGGGCGACGAAATCACCTTTGTGTTTACTCCCGACGTCGCTCTGGAAGCGGGAGACCAGTTGGCCCTGACGCTGTGAGCCGGCCTGGCGGCTGGGATCTACGAGCAAACTCTCACTGCGGATTGCCAATTCCGCCTATTCGGCCAATAATGAGGTATGCGGGGCGCGTTAGCCCGGCCTGATCGGCATTTGAGACAGGAAGAAGTTTTCCGGAAGCTATTTCCCGCAAATCGCCGGCCGTCTTGAAGGCTCTGGCGCACAATGTTTTGGGCGGGTGTTTTAGCGCCTTTATTTTCCAATTGGATGGTGTTTTCGGAGGAGGAACCATGTGGGAGTATGACCAGCAAATGAAGCTTAAGATCGGCCTGGCCGAGATGCTGAAGGGCGGCGTGATTATGGACGTGACGAACGCCGAACAGGCCAAGATTGCCGAAGACGCCGGCGCGTGCTCAGTGATGGCGCTGGAGCGCGTCCCTGCGGACATCCGCAAAGAGGGCGGCGTGGCACGCATGGCGTCGATCAAAATTATTAAAGAGATCATGAAGACGGTCACCATTCCGGTGATGGCCAAGGCGCGCATCGGCCATTTTGCCGAGGCGCAGGTGCTCGAAAACGTGGGCGTGGATTACATCGACGAGAGCGAAGTGCTGACCCCCGCCGACGAAGAACACCACATCCACAAGTGGCCCTACAAGGCTCCGTTTGTTTGCGGCGCCCGCAACCTGGGCGAAGCGCTGAGAAGGATTGGCGAGGGCGCGGCGATGATTCGTACCAAGGGCGAAGCCGGCTCGGGCAACATCGTGGAAGCGGTCCGGCACATGCGCGCGATTACCAGCGAGATGCGCCTGCTGACCACCCTGCGCGAAGAA
>JBAUWE010000060.1:0-8123 GCA_049583595.1 Terriglobia bacterium | reverse complement strand
GGTCAACGTCTTCACTGGAGAGGAAATCGTCGTCATTCGTCTTCCCCAGGGTGAGGTAGCCGAGAGTGCTTCCCTTCACCCTCAACGGCAGGTAGTAGTGCATGCCCAGCTTCTCAATCGTTAACCGGGCCGAGGGTGGTTCATCAGCAGAATGCCTTACACTTTCGAAAAACAGGTAGCCCTTCCCCGCCGCGATCTGCCGGGAATCAAGGAAACTCAGATCGAGATCGCCGGCAAAGGTGAGACCGCGGGACTTGGCCAGGTGCAAATCTCCCGACTCAGACGCCAGGAATACGGCCACGCGGTCCACTTCCAGCGTCTCGGCCAGGCGCTCAACCGTCTGGTCCAACAGCGAATCCACATGGACCTCCGAACCGAGGTCGCGGGCAAATTCCAGCAGCGTTCTCCGGTAGTCATAACGCTCGTGGTTGAAGAAACGGTCCAGCCGCGCCTGAATGCGAGTGACCATAGGCTGGAACAACAGGGCCGTCACAACAATGGCCAGCAGCCACCCGCCCTGGGTGGTGATCAACTCACTGTTGCGGAAGAAGTCGGCAAATAGAAAGACCAGACCAAAGTAAAACCCGATGATCGCCGCGGTCGCCAGCGCATAAGCGATCCCGCGCCGGAAGATCATGTCCACGTCCATCAGGCGGAAACGAACAATCGCGTAACCAAACGTCAGCGGCAGCAGCACCAGGGAAAAGACGGAGAGCTTCATCCACTCGGCCGGAACAAACCCCATCCCCAGCAGGTAAGGGATCGCATAAAGAGCAGCGAAGGGGACCACCGACAGCGCAGCTCCACGGGTAACCCATTTCAACTGTTGTCTGGCCAACGGAGAGTCCGCCCGCCGATAGGAGCGAAAGAGGAAAACAACTCCAGCCGTCGAATAGATTCCCAGGAGCCCCATCTCCAGGCTGTCGAGAAGCCAGCGGAGGGAAAGAGCGGGCAACGGCAAGGTGACGAATCCTGCCATCACCATCGCGTGAAATGCCAGCAATACCGCAGCCGGGGCATACAGCGCCGGTAACAGGTAGGGCCGCCGTTCGACATATCCGGGTTTCTCCGGAAACGTGATACAGAAATGTAGAAAAATCGCAGGCTGCAACAACAGCGCCGTCACGTTAAGCCAGTAGACCGAGGAATCAAAAAGGTTCAGCTTGCCCGTATAGGAAAAGCAATAGAGGACAAAAGATGCCAGGCAGAAAAGGTAGAAGTGCAGCGATTTTGACGCCGACCAGCGGCGCAGAAAAACGAACGCTCCAATAATCAGGTAGAGGAACCCCACAATTTCCAGATAACCGTGCAGACCGCGGGAGCTGTTCGCAGGCGCGAGAACCACGCTGGTCTCAACCGATTCCCCTTGCCGAACGAGGTCGTAAATAGCCCGCGACCAGACCCCGCTCTCAAAAATATCGCGGCTTGCTTCAGCCGTCGTCTTAACGGTGTGGCCGTCAATCGACTTCAGGATGTCCCCAGCAACGATCCCCGCCTGTTTTCCGGGCGAGTTTTCCTCCACACTCCACGCCCGCAGCCCCTGCGGGGTTGTAACCCATGAAACACCGTCTGTTGGCAACTGGTAGATTCTTCTCTGTTGGAAGTTTAGGAAGGCAAAAATAACGAGCGCCACGCTCGCGATTGCGAGCAGGAGAGTTAAAAAGCGATATGGGGCCCTTACGCTCATCGAATCCGCTCTATCCTGGGACAAAACAGGTACTTACTGTAATTTCCCAGCAAATTGAGTTCCTTACCATAATCCAGATCTTTTCCTTTGCCTTTTAGCTAATCTTGCGCTTTCTAGCGGTTCTTTACGCCTGGCATAGAGCTCAACAACTATGAAATTTGGAATATCCTGTATGAAAACTGGTATATTCCCATCTTCCGTATCACTCCAGCGGCCAGTCCACAAAGCCCACTATCATCAAGATAGAGATCTCACCTCGGTCGAAAGGAAAGCGCCAAGCTCCCGGACAGGACCTCAAAACTGCACGGCAAACCCACCCCGGATGGTACGGTACGCTGGGGTGAGCAAAACGGACCTTCCGTTAGCCTGCCGGATGGACACGCCCCCCTGGCCCAGCAAGTTCCTGAAATCGGCAATGGCAACAATTCGCAAGGGCAGCATGTCAATCTTGGGAAGTGGTTGGCGCACCTGCATTCCCAGAAATGGCTGGAATTCCATTCTGCTTTGCCCAAAGGAATCGACAAGGGTGATGCGCCCGGCAGGAAGCCAGCTATAAGTACTGACAATCTGGGTATTCAGACCCGGAATATAGGTTGAGAACCTGCCCGAGACGGACTGAGTAAATTCCGAGCGCAGGAAATTGGGCAGGTTTGCCGCGTCCACAGGAACCCCACCGCCGAACTGGGCTGACGGGTCCATCGCCAACGCACTGCCGAAAGCGTACATGACGCTGACTTCCCCACGCTGCCCCAGTTGCTGCTCGTAGGCGACTTCTGCACCTGAGGATCCGTATCGTCCCGCGTTCAGGACAGCCCGGTTTCCGGAAGGCGTCATCAAGATGTCGCCGGCCGGCGATGAATTCTTCAGGTCCTGAACCCCACCTACGCCCCAGACCGCCACGTCCTGGAATTGGTCATGGTACGTTGCCAACTCCACCCGCGACCCGTTACGAAGCTTTCGTTGCAACCGGACTTCGGCGTGCCGCGCTGTCGCAAGCCGAGGGCGAAAATTGTGCAGAGTGATCTGAGGAAAGGCGTTCAGATCGCCAATCCGCTGGAGCATCGTGTCCGGCCGGTCCAGGGTGTCCGCGCCGTAACTCACGCTCAACACCGTCGATGGGTTCAGGGCGTAGGCAAGGTCGATCTCGGGCTGGGTGGTGCTGGCATCGCTGGCGGAATTCAGATACTTCATCTCAAATCCCGCCGTCAGGGTAAGCGCGTCGGAAAGCTTACGGGTCTGCACATAGCGTAAAACCATTCCACGGGACAGGCCCATTCCCTGACCATCCGTCGCAGAAACCTTGCGGCCAAGCCCGCCCATATTCAACTGATGCACCGCCAGGCTGATCTCCTCGTGGTTCTTGTTGAGGAAGCCCCTTCGATAATCAGCAATCACCGACGAGCTATCCACGGTGTTTGGGTTGACAGCGCTCGCCACGAGGACGTCGGAATTCGGGTCCAGCGGATGCAGGTAAGCCACTACGGTACCCGTTCCGGCATCCTGGGAAAGGCCATTATCCCCGGCATTTCCAGGAACCATGGCCACCATGCGCTTTGCGGGAAGCGGGGTATGTTTAGCAGCCTCCTGGCGCTCGCGGTCTGCCTTCCGGTAGCGGAGAACGGGGCGGGTTGAGTCCGAGGTCCGCAGGATCCATTTCCATTCCTGCCCCCATGCGCGAAGGTCGTTGACGGGATGCGGCCAGTGAATTCCGGAAAGGACGTCGCCGAGAGCAAACGCTTCCCGGGTTGTCGACCCGGCCCTGACCTGGACCTTGTTTCGAAACCCTGGCAGTTTGGCCGGCGAGACAACCTGCAGAGAATACCACCCGGGAGCAATACGGCTGATGGTAAAGTTGCCTTGAGCGTCCGTAAAAACCCGGTCGAGTGATCCTTCCAGCAAGCCACTTGGAGCATCAACTCCAGGGCCACTCAACAGGACCGTCGCCCCCATAATCGGGGTTCCTGTGCTGTCCGTCACCTTACCCGAAACCCTGCCATATTGCGCCCCAAGAGCCTGGGAAGCTGCCAACAAAGCACAGAGAAGTGATACGGCGGACAGTAGCTCCGCGCCTCGCCTGATATGATTTGTGCGTTGCATGATGCCTCGACCTGACCCTTTTTAAGGTTGTTTGTCCCGGCTATCAACTCGACACCGGCACCCGGACTTCATCACTCAACCTGGAAATTCGTCGTCTGGGTATCCGTCTGGCCCTTCACTTTGTCCGTGATCTTGATCTGCAGGGTATATTTACCAGGCTTGAGCAGTTTGGCCGGCATCGTTTTCTCCAATGTAACCTGTTCTGATGCGTCCTTGATGCTGGCCGTGGACTCCGTCTGATTCAAAATCGCCTTGCCGTCTTTGGAAATCTGGTACTCGAAATTCGCAGACGGTTGGTGCGTTTTAGGATCAAGACCCAGATTATAAACCTGCATGTATATACCAAGATTCTGGCTCTGAGTAAAGACCTGATTCACGCTGGGCCGGACCTTGGTTCCACCAATGACAAACGGTCCTGAACCGACTTCGCTCGTCGGCAGCGGCTGAATCTGGTCCGCCATGATCAGCGAGCTGCTGGTCAACTTTCCGTCGCTATACTGCGGCACGATGATGCCCATGTTCTGCGAACCCATGTGCCCGCTGTGATCATCCTTGACCACAAGGCTCAGCTTGTAGCGTCCAGGGGGCAGATACACCGCTTTCTGGTAGACCGACTTCTGATTCACGTAAGCCTGAAAATCATGCTCCGGAACAGACACGGCCACACTTTGCTCAAAAGTGTTGGCGACTCTTCCGCCGATCGTCGTCAGCTCCCCATAAATGTCAAGAACGGCATTCATCACACCGTCCTTGTTTTCAAATTGCATCTCGCGATTCGGGATCTGGATCGTGATCGGCGTCAGAACCATGTCCTCCGTAATCTTGAGAAAGTCGGTCCGGACACTGAAGGGCAACAATTGCGCCGTCACGGTCGAAGTCACCATGCTTTTCAGGTCCTTGAACTTGATGGACGGCGCCTGGAAGATTTTCGAGTAAAGGTCCAGACGGTTAAACTCATTGTATTTCGCGCCCATAAAGTTGGAAGTCACCATGGAACGTGACCCGTTCGACCCGCTATTCAACTGGCTGGGGCTGATCACCAGATTGGGGTTCCAGATGGAACCGGTGGCAACACCGCCCTGGCATCCCGTCATGTCTCCCGGAACGTTCGCCATGGCGTCCTTCTCACAAGGGTTCATCGTCAGGTGATATTCGCCCGTCATCGTCGGATCCACAAACTCGAGCTCCACGTTTTCCCCGATTCCCGGAATGTAGCGGTAGGTCCAGTCCTCAAACGGGTAGGTTGTCATGACGTTTGAAGCACCGGAACCGGAGTAAGGAAGTTCGGTTGGGTTCGCAACATAGGAGCCGCCGCTGGGATGAGAGGTCGTCTCATCCGGCGGGCCATACATGATGTAAATGTGTCCGCGGTCGGTGCGCCAGCCTGGGATGCCCGAAGAGTAATGCTCATTCGCATAGGCGATCCGGCGGTAAAACTCTTCTTTAAATGAATTCTCGGGTGAGCCGGGCATGGGATTGCGGCGCCTCCAGAATTCTTCAATAAACTGGTCGCGCTCCTCGTCGGTGGCCAGCTTCTTAAAAGCGGCCCGTTCCGCAGGTGAAATGATGTAGCCAATGGGCCCGCTAATCCACTTCTTATACGGGCTCTCCATTTCCTTCTGGATAGCCTTCTGGCGACGGCGCTCCTGCTTGGTCAGCTTTTGCTCCTTGTCCTTGCCAGCAAAAGCCGGAAATGCAGCCGTCCCTAGTGCGGTCGCTGCAACCAGCAATACCGCTACCCATTGAAGTCGACCATTGAGTTTCCGAGAGCCATAAACGCCTGTCCCCAACTGCACGCCTCCCTACTCCGCCTCGGAGTATCAATAACAGTCATTGTATTTTTCGAAAATGAGAAAGTCAACCAATTCCCCGCCTCTGGAATCAATGATAGCAGGTTATGAGGGGTTCAATGAATGGATGAAATTCCGGGCTGGAGGGTGGTCAGCAGAGGGTGACCCATGGAACAGTTTCAGCGGGCCGGATTCAAGGCATCCCCGGATCTGCGCGGCCAATTTCCCCCTACGCCTTGACCCTGAGCATTTGTTACAATCAAAAGCCGACTGAGGCTGTGCCGTGCGTCGAAAGCAAAGCCCAACCGGAAGGAGTCTGGAAAGACGGTCTTCCAGAGGGAAAATGAAGGGGGCGAGAAGCTTGAAATCCAGCTGGAACCTTTTGGGGCCCTCGGACGTATAATAGTGATAAGGATGAATCTTTTCGCCCTATGCACCGGCTGTTGCAGACGGACAGAGGCATTTGGCCTGGCAGCCGGACTCGAGCCAGGTTCCTGCGAGAAAAGGAGCGATTGAGAAGGTTACCATGGTCCAAACCACTGAAATCAAGGCAGGCCATATCAACCATTCCTCCGGAGAAGAAACCGGATTTCCGCGTGGCCCCCAGGGCGGGCTCGCCAAACGGGGTCTCTCCAAAAAAAAGAAAATATTATTTCTAGTCCTGGGCCTGGTGTTTCTGGTCATCCTGGTGGCCGGAGGAATCTACTGGAGCCACCGTGGCCTGATTACCGTCCAGACCGGCAAAGTCATGCAACAGGACCTCTCCGCAATTGTAACCGCCTCGGGTGAAATCAAGCCGCCGCCAGACAAGTTTGCCACCGTCAACGCCAACTCCATGGGCAAGGTGACTGAAATCCTGGTGAAAGAAGGCGATCACGTCAAGAAAGGACAACTTCTGCTTCGCACGGAAGACGTCCAGCAGCAAGCCGGCGTACAGGCCCAGCAAGCGGCCTTGAGGTCGGCGCGCGCTGACTCCCAGGTGCAGGAAGCAGCTGTCAATTCCGCAAATGCGAACATGCAGACAGCCCAGGCTAATCTCGCCCAGGCGCAGGCCAAGCTCCAGCAGGCCAAGGATGATTTTTCGCGTTCGCAGCAGATGTTTAAACAGGACCTGATTTCCCGGCAGACTTTCGACCAGTCCCTCAGCACTTATCAGGTTGCGGAGGCCGCGGTCGAGTCTTCAAAAGCGCAGGTGGCGCAAGCCAAAGCACAATCGAGCCAGGCCACTTATAACCGTGATATGTCGCATGCCCGTGTCCTGCAGGCCCAGGCGCAACTGGTCGGCATCGAGAATCAGCGTGACCAAACGATCTACACGGCACCCTTCGACGGCATCATTACCTATCTCCCCGTCCACGTTGGTGAAAACGTCGTGCCAGGCATTCAAAACCAGCCGGGGAGCGCGCTCTTCCAGGTTTCCAATCTCTCTGTTATCAACGCTGTGGTCAACGTCGATGAGACTGATATTCTGGGCATCAAGATGAATCAGCCAGCCGAAGTCACCGTTGACGCCATTCCCGACAAGAAATTCAAAGGGCACGTCACCGAAATCGGCATGAGCGCCCTGAGTTCCACCTCCGGCCAGACCACCACCAGCAGCAGCAGCAGTACGGCAACGAGCTCCGGCGAGGCCAAGGACTTCACCGTCTCTGTCACCCTGGACAATCCGCCTCCCGGCCTGCGCCCTGGTCTTTCATCTACGGCCAAGGTCACGACCGCCACTCGAAAGGATGCGATTGCCATCCCCATTCAGGCGTTGGCCGTGCGAACACAGGGCGAGCTGGATCGCGAGAAAAATGCCAAGACAAAGGGCAAGGCCTTGGCGGCGCAGCCAAAGCAAGAGGGCCAGGATGCCGCCAGCAAGAAGGAAATCCAGGGCGTCTTCGTGGTCCGCAACGGGAAGGCCGTCTTCACGCCCGTCAAGACCGGGATCATGGGAACGATGAACGTTGAGGTGCTCAGCGGAGTGAAACCCGGCGAGGAAATCGTCACCGGAAGTTACCAGGTGCTGCGAAACCTGAAGAACGGGACCAAGGTGAAGATTGACAACAGCGTCAAGGCCGTGGGCCAGCCGTCGTCATCGTAATCAGAAGCGCGGCGTCCGGGGAAAATGTCTGGAGACCTGAAACCATGGAACCTTATTCGACAACGCAATCGCAAGCCGGCGCCTCCCAACAGTGGGAGGAGGCACCCGCGCCGGACAACATCATTATCCTTGCGCAGGATTTGTGGAAGACCTACAACATGGGAGCGATCCAGGTCAATGCCCTGTGCGGGGTCTCCTTCTCCATCGTCCGCGGAGAATACGTGGCCATCATGGGGCCATCCGGGTCCGGCAAGTCCACCCTGATGAACCTGATCGGCTGCCTCGACACACCCACCAGCGGGCAGTACTGGCTGAACAACCGGCTGGTCAGTGAGCTGACCGACGACGAACTCGCTTACATCCGTAACAAGGAAATCGGCTTCGTCTTTCAGACCTTCAATCTGCTGGCGCGGGCCACGGCGCTTCACAATGTCGAGTTGCCGCTCATCTACAACGGGACGCC
>JBAUWE010000059.1:0-9691 GCA_049583595.1 Terriglobia bacterium | reverse complement strand
CGCACTCACCGAACGTTGCAACGTGCTCCAGGGCGGAACGTCGCACCCTAACGGCCATATAATATCCGTCAACTGCCATCGGGTAAGAGAGTATCCGAAATCCGCCACCCTTTACAATCCTGATGTGGTTAGGAAAAGTCTTAACGGCGGGGCCGCAGTGTGTGGGGCCTGCAGCCCGCGGGTGGCGCAGACCTCGAATTTTGATGTCTGCGATCAGCGAAGCTGAGTGGAGTTGGAACATGCCGGCGTCGGAATCGCCCTGCCCTCTCCCGCAAGGGAACTCTTCTCTGTGTACTCCGTGGCCCTAGAAGACCCAACACACAGTTCACAGAAATCCTCTGTGCGCTCTGTGTGAAAGCTTTTGAGGAACTGAGGCCACAGCCGCAACCCAACGTGGTACGGCCGTCCCGGCCGTGCTCATGGGCGAGACGCCCATGCCACCCACGCTGCACAATGGCGAGGCAAACTCGCCGCTACGCATGGCGCCGACACGACAAACCGACCGTCAGCGCCAGCCATGGCGCGTGTGCTAAAATAGCCCTTTTGTCCACAACAGAAAGGGGCTGAGTGTATGGCTGAGATTTATCCTTTTCGGGCGCTTCACTACAATCAAACGGCGGTGGACCTGCAGAAGGTTGTGACGCAACCTTATGACAAGATCTCGCCCGAAATGCGCGCCCGCTATTACGCAGCGAGCCCCTACAACTTTGTGCGGCTGATCCTGCGGCAGCCCACCGCGGGCAGCGGCCAGAGCATTTACAGCGAGGCGGCAGCGGAACTCCAGAACTGGATTGAGGAACGCGTGCTGGTTTCGGAAGGCGAGCCGGCCATCTATCCTTACGCGCAGGAATACGCCGTTCCCGGCCAGCCCGATGTGCACAAGCAGCGGCGGGGTTTTGTGGCCCTGCTGCGCCTGGAGGATTATTCCGCGGGCGTCGTCCACCGGCACGAGGAGACGCTCTCCGGCCCCAAGGCGGACCGCATGGAACTGCTGAAAGCGACGCGCTGCAATTTCGGCCAGATTTTTATGCTTTACAGCGACCCTGAAAACGAAATCGAAGGGCTGCTGAGGAAAGAGACGGCGAGGAAACCCTGGCAGCAGGTGACCGACGAGGACTCGAGCGTTCATTCCATGTGGCGCGTTTCCGACCCGCAAATCCTGGAAAAGGTGATTGACGCCATGAGGGCGCGGAAGCTGGTGATCGCCGACGGCCACCACCGCTACGAAACATCACTGGCCTACGCCCGCGCGCGCCAGGAGGAGGCGCAGCAAGACGATCGCGCGAACTACATCATGGCGACGTTTGTGCCGCTGGAAAGCGACGGCCTGCTGGTGCTGCCCACCCATCGCGTGGTCCACAGCCTGCCGGGGTTTGACTGGCGAAAACTTTGTTCCGAGGCTGCGCCGTTTTTCGAGGTTGAAAAAATTGCCTGTTCCGGAACCGCCGCACAGGACGCGAAGACCCTTCGGCAGGCGCTGGAGAAATCCGGGCGCGAACGCCCTACCCTGGCAGCCTATGCCGGGCCGCAGCAGGCAGCGCTGTTCAGCCTGCGCAAGGACGCCGACCTTGCTGGCACGCTGGGCGAATTCCCCGAGACTCTGCGCCAGCTGGACGTGGTGCTGCTGCACGGGCTGGTGCTGGAAAAAGTGATGCGGATTGACCGCCAGGCGGTGCGCGAGCAGAAGCACCTGCGCTACGTCCGCGAACTGCAGGAGGCCGTGGAAGAGGTGAACGGGGGGCAGGCCCAGGTGGCTTTCCTCATGAACGCCACGCCCGTCCAGGCCGTCTGCGACAACGCCTTTGCGGGCCAGCCGATGCCGCAAAAGTCAACGGACTTCTATCCCAAGTTGCTCTCGGGCTTGTCGGTCTATTGGATGGATAACCCCGCCGGCCTGTAGCGTGGCGCCAGCAAAATCCATGGGGCCACGGCGCGCGCGTAGCACCGCCTTCCTGTCGGCATTCGCCGTTCGGGCGATGGCGCTACGTTGAGCAGCCGTTGACTGGACCTTTCTGCAGGGCAATGCCAAAGATCAGTTGAAACCCTTCAGCGCGTCCTCAACGCTGTCATGGACGCTGAAAATCGTCACCAGTTTAGTAATGTTGAGCAATTCGCCGAATCGCTCGGTGACGTTGGCCAGACGAATGTCGCCGCCTTCATTGCGGGCGGAGGTGTACGCGGCCACCAGGGTTCCCAGGCCCGCGCTGTCGATGTAAGTGACCTTGGAGAGATCCAGCACCAGGCGCTTCTTCCCTTGCTTCAGGAGTTCCTTAATCGTGCTCCTCAATTGGCTGCTTTCGTCGCCCAGCGTCACGCGACCCGCCAGCGCCAGTACCGTCACTCCATCTACTTCTTTCGTAACCGTGTGCAATTCCATTTTGTGCCTCCTCAGATTGTCGGCCTGGGATCAGGCCACAGTGGATCAACAGGGTCCCCTACTCGAGCACCATGCTTCTTGTCACGAGGAAATCTTATTCAAATTCCGAACAGGACATGAAAAAGCCGCAACGGGCGCAGACCATCTTGCAACGGTGCGATTCCAGACGCTTTCCGCACACCGGACAAAACTGGTTGGGAAATTCCCGGGCCGCTGCCTGCTCTTCGCTTTCCGATGCTTGATCTCCCACAAGAACCTCGCAAGTCAACACTACCTTGACCGGAATTCCACTGAACTTTTTCGGTTGTGTCAAGAATAGCGCGAACAGGCCGCCACCGCAAATGGTGGTCTGGGTTTGCCAGTTCAGGCCCCCTGGGACTGAACAACCAGAGGGAGACGAAGAATATTAGCTTCCCAAAGACCTTAACCGTCCTGTTTTCAACGCGGTTTTGCGGCGACCCAATCTTGCGCCGGCCGCGATCCACCCCTTCAGGAGGGCAAATGTGCGAATGTTATGGCCATCGCTTCTCAAGGTATTCGGTGATCTTGCCCAGGGCCTGATCGAGAATCGGCTCGGGCGGCAGAAACACAATCCGGATGTGCCGGGTTCCCGGAGCCTCTCCGAAGCCGCTGCCGTGCACCACCAGGACATGTTCCTCCGCCAGCAGACCCCGTACAAAGTCGTCGTCGCTCTTGGGAATATCGAGCCGGGGAAACGCATAAAAAGCCCCACGCGGACTGACGCAACTTGCGCGCCTGGTCTTCCGGGCCCATTGCACCACCAGGTCGCGCCGCCTGCGAAGCTTGTCCAGGGTTTCGTTGATGTGGTCCTTCGGCCCCTGGAGCGCCGCCGGGATCGCATATTGCAGCGGATGATTCGCCGACAGCCGCGCCCGAAGCAGCTTGTGGATCCCCTCAACATAAGGAGCCGCTACTGCCGCGTTGCCGCTCACAATGCCCCACCCCAGCCGCCAGCCCGGTACCAGATACTCCTTGGAAAGGCCGCCAAAGGTGACGACGGGAACGTCGGGAGCCAGGCTGGCAATCGAAATGTGCGGCTCGCCGTCCAGAATCAGCCTGGCGTAGATTTCGTCGGCGAAGATCACCAGGTTGTGGCGGCGCGCAACTCCCACAATCTTTTCCAGGGTGTCCCGCGAGTAGACCGCACCAGTCGGGTTGTTGGGGTTGATCACAACCAGTCCGCGGGTGTTCCTGGTCACCCGGCTTTCCAGGTGGTCAACGTCCGGCTGCCAGTCGTTGCTCTCATCCAGGCGGTAGGAGTTGGGTTGAGCGCTGAGCTTGGCCAGGATGGCATCATAGAGCGGATAATCCGGCAGCGGCGTCAAGACGCTCTCGTGGGGCTCCAGCAAGGCCGTCAGAACAATGTCTACCGCTTCACTGACGCCCTCGGTGACAAAAACGCTCTGGATGTTCCGAATCCCTTTCGCTTCCGCCTCCGTCCGAATGGCCTCCAGCGCCGGTTTCACTCCCAGCGACGGCGCGTAACCGTTGTAGCCGTCACGCATGGCCTTTGCAGCAGCCTCAATCAGGTGCGCCGGAGTGTCGAAATCAAAGATCACCGGGTCGCCAATGTTGAGGGGCAGGATCTGCTTGCCCTGGCGCGCCAAATCCTCCGCCAATACGGCAAGGTCGCGGATGGCGTAGCGGACGTGCTCGAGCCTGGTGGCTGCGAGTATTTTGTGGGCCTGTGGAAGTGTGTCTGGCATAGTTCCTGTTCCTAGAGAATTCTGACAGAAAAGCCTCTTCGGGGTCAATAAAAGCGGTGTGCCGCGACACATGCCGTCAAGAGTAAACGGGCAGCAGACAAACATGAGTTGAACAAGAAGGATGAGGATAATATAGTTCTTAGCTTATGAAAAAAACACGAATCCGTCTTTCAATATTCTGCTATTTCATCCTCGCAGCGAGCCTTGCGTTCCTTCCGGCGAAAGTCACCCGCGCTGCCGACACGACAACGGCCGTTGGCGTCCAGCAGATTCTGCAATATATTTCCAGCGGCTGGAACACGTTGACCCGGTCGATGACGGAATGCAAGACTTTTACGGACTCCAAAACCAATGCAAAATCCACCCTATATCTTCCCGCGGATTTTCCCGAACCCGCCAGCCTGAAGGCCATCGATTCGGGGTGCCAGATTCAGGTGCGCCATTTGCCGTCCGTCATCAAGAAACTGGGAGACATGGACACCAGCGCCATCAAGCCCTCTGGTCTGCTCTATCTCCCCAGACCCTATGTGGTTCCGGGGGGCATGTTTAACGAGATGTACGGCTGGGACAGCTACTTCATCATTCGCGGACTCATTGAAGACGGAAGGCTCAATCTTGCCCGGGATATTGTTGACAACTTTTTCTTTGAAATCGACCACTACGGAGGAGTTCTCAACGCCAACCGGACCTATTACCTGACGCGCTCACAGCCACCGTTTCTGACTTCGATGATCCGGGCGGTTTACGAGGCGGAGAAAGCCAGGGGGCAGACGGACCCTGCCTGGCTCCGAAAGGCCTACGAACATGCTGTCACGGATTACCGGTTCTGGACATCACCTCCTCACCTGGCTGGATCTACCGGCCTTTCACGATTTTACGGGTTGGGGGAGGGTCCGGTTCCTGAGCTCGGCCCCTTAACCGATCAGTATTACGAGACAGTCGCCCACTATTTCCTGATTCATCCCGAAGGCAGCAAGCCCTATCTCGAACTGGTTCAAAATAACAAGGACGGCTCAAAAACGAAGGTGATGGGTCCGGAATTTTCTCTCAACCTGAAATACAGGATTAAGAAGAAAAGTGCTCAGTTGGAGAAAGAAACCCTCGACAAGTTCGCTCTCACGCCCAGATTTTACAAGGGCGACCGCAGCATGCGCGAATCAGGATTTGACGTTTCTTTTCGCTTTGGCCCGTTCGGGGCCGGCACTCAGGACTTCGCAGCCGTTGGCCTGAATTGCCTGCTTTACAAGTCTGAAAAGGACCTGGAGTGGATGAGCAATCAGCTGGGCATGAAAGATGAAGCTTTGGAATGGATTGAACGGGCAGCAAACCGCCGCAAGGAGATCAACCAGTATCTGTGGAGCCGCAACTACGGGCTCTACTACGATTACGATTTCAAGCTGGGAATCCAGTCCAGATATTCCTACGCGACCTCTTTTTATCCTCTCTGGGTGGGCCTGGCTACACCTGAGCAGGCCAGGGAGGTGGTGAAGAATCTGACGGCATTTGACCGCCCCGGCGGAATCGTGATGAGCATGGTGAACACCGGAGCCCAATGGGACGCCCCCTATGGATGGGCGCCCATCCAGCTGATTGCCATTGAGGGGCTGCGGCGCTACGGGAACGAAGCCGAGGCCAATGGCATTTCACTCCAGTTCCTTTCCATGGTCCTCGATAACTTCCGCAGAGACGGAACCCTCTACGAAAAATACGATGTGGGCAACCGGACTTCCGCAACCAGTATTCAGGTGGGGTATAAAACCAACGTGGTCGGTTTTGGATGGACCAACGGGGTCTTCCTGGCGCTTTACAACGCCTTGCCAAAAGCGGCGCAGGAACGCCTGGCCCAGGAATGACGCCCGCTGTTCGGCGGGAAATCCCAGGCCAGACTTTCCTGCTGCAAGCAGAAAAAATAACCTCACGGGCCGACGACGGGATTCGTCAGCGTGCCCAGCTTTTCAACCGTAACGCTGGTGGTGTCGCCGGCTTTTAAGAAAACCGGCGGCTTGCGAAAAACTCCGACCCCGGGCGGCGTGCCGGTGGAAATCAGGTCGCCCACTTCCCACGTTGCCGACTGCGAGAGGTAGCTGACCAGATAAGGCACACTGAAAATCAGGTTGGAAGTGTTGGAATCCTGCATGGTTTCGCCGTTCAGCGTGAGCGAGATGCGCAGGTTGTGGGGGTCCTTGATTTCATCCCGCGTGACAATCCAGGGGCCGGTGGGAGCAAAAGTGTCGCAACTCTTGCCGCGGTACCACTGGCCGTCAGAAAACTGCAGGTCGCGCGCGCTGACGTCGTGCAGAATCATGTAGCCGGCGACGTAATCGTAAGCCTTCTCCTCGGGAATACGGCTCCCTTTCTTTCCGATCACAACGGCAAATTCCGCCTCATAGTCCACCTGGGAAGAATTCGGTGGCAGATGGATGGCGTCGCCCGGCCCGCAAATCGTGTTGCCGGACTTGAGGAAGAAGATCGGCGACTTTGGCGGCTCGTGGCCCTGCTCCCGCGCGTGATCGGCATAGTTCATGCCGACACAGGTGATCTTGCCGGGCTTTGGAATGGGAGCCAGCAGCCGTGCTTTGGCGAGGGGCGTAAAGAGCCCCCGCGGCGCCTTCTTAGAATCGATGCCCCTGGCCAACAAGGAGGTGACCGTGGCCAGGGATTTTCCCCAGACCTGTCCACGTCCAAGCAATTCGATCATGTCCTTGGGCGCAGCGCCGGCATCGAGAACTCGCCGTGAGGCGTTTTTGAAGTTCGCACGCTGCGCCAGAGCACGCGGCACTCGCTTCTTCTTCAATAATTCGATCGCCTGACTGACTCCGATGATCCAATCTTTAACAACCACTCCGAGGGCAGGCTGTTTGCCCGATTCGTATGCAACTAGTTTCACGGTTCATCCTTTCTGAATAGCAGTAAGAATCCTGGACGGCTGGCAGACTATTCTCCGGTCAGGAGAAAATGATAATAGCCCGAGCCGGCGCTGAACTCAATGGCACTGGCCCGGGCTGTGGCGGCCGTGATTCCAGGGTCGCCGGGAACAAACTTGCCGTTTTCCCACACCACGTGGTCGCCTTCCCGCACGGTCACCGTCGTCATGTCCTCTTCCTCGGGCACTACAATTCTGGCGTCGCTGTTGGCAGGGATCGTAACCTCCATTGAAATGGCTCCGGTCCGGTGCTTCCAGGAGCAGGAGACTTTTCCGCGAACGGTTTCGATGGAGGCGCTGGCCCAGTGGAGGTCCTCGACCAGGCGGGGCTCCACCAGGATGTGGCGGTAGCCTTCCCCGTCCGCACCAAGGTTAATGCCCCCAAGAGCACGATAGAACCACGAGCCAATGCTGCCCAGCATGATGTGGTCGTGCGAGTTCATGGAAGGACCAATCTTGTCCTGCCACAGCTCCCACAAGGTGGTTGCGCCCTTCGAGATCATGTACCCCCAACTGGGATAAGTGGTCTGCGTGGCCAGTTCATACGCCAGGTCGGAATGCCCGTCACGGGTCAGCACCGGCAGAAGATATTTGACGCCGATAAAGCCCGTGGTGACGTGCGTGTTGTGCTCATAGACGATGTTGTTGTAGAGCTTGCCCATCACTCCGCCACGCTCTTTTTGCGGAACCAGGTCGAGGAACAGCGGCATCGCCTGGGCGGTTTGGGTCCCATTCGCGTATTCGCCGGTTTCGGCGTTGAAAAACGCCTTGTTGAAGGCATCCTTGATTTCGCCGGCAAGCTTCGCGTAGGCCTCGGCGTCCCCGGTCTTCCCCAGAACCTTTGCAACGTCTGAGAGGATGCGAGTGTCGTAATAAAAGTAGGAGTCGGAAACCAGCGCGCCCGGAGTGTGCTTGATGGCGATCCAGTCACCGTAATAGCTGTAGCGGAGCACGTTATCCTTCGCCCGGGTGCGCAGAAACTCTTCGTACTTTTTCAGCCCGTCATAGTTCTCCTGCAGAATGCGCTTGTCGCCATACTGCTGCCACATGTACCAGCAGATCAACGGATAGGCGGTGCCCCAGGCCGGATCCGCAGGATACCGGCCGTACTTGTACGGCACGGTGTCGGGGATTTCGCCGTCGGGCTTCTGCGCGTCGCGGATGTCGCGAACGAAGTTGGTGTAGAACGCCGCCATGTCAAAGTTCATCATGGCCTCTTCGGCTGTAACCTGGGCGTCACCCATCCAGCCCTGGCGCTCGTCGCGCTGATCGCAATCGGTGGGAATGCTGTGAAGGTTGGAAAGCTGGCCCCATCGGATGACGTGCTGGATCTGGTTCAGGATCTCTTTGGACGCCACAAAGCTTCCCGTGGCCTCGACGGCGCTGTTCACCACCCGGCCGCGAAGGGTGTCGAGACTCGGAGTGCCGGGATAGCCTGTCAATTCAACATAACGGAAGCCGTGATAAGTAAAGTGCGGTTCGTATTTCTCAAGGCCGCTTCCCTTCAGGATATAAATGTCACGGGCCTTGGCGCTGCGCAGGTTCTGGCGATTGATCATGCCGTTCGAATAGATCAGCTCGCTGAAACGGAGGCGGACCTTCGCGCCCCGCGGTCCGCGAACCCGCAACCGGGCCCAGCCCGCAAAGTTCTGGCCAAAATCGTAAATGTAAACTCCCGGCTCAGGGTTCGTCATGGAGCGTGGAACCAGAGTGTCCGTTACGCGAATAGGCGGCATCATTTCCGCCGAGAGGGCTCCCGCGGTGCCCTTCTCCTGGCGGGCCGGCGCCCAAGCTGCGTCGTTAAAGCCGGGCCGGTCCCAGTCGGGCTTTTCCAGGCGCGCGTCATAAACGTCACCGTCGTAAACGCTGTCGCTCACAACGGGCCCGGCGGCCGTCTTCCACGAGGTATCGCTTGAAACGCTGACCGTTTTCCCGTCCGCCATTTCAATATTCATCTGGAAAAGCAGCGCCGGCGCCTTGTATTCAGGCGGACCACCCGCCCCCTGGGTTGCCCAGCCGCCGCCCAGCATCACGCCAACGGCGTTGGGGCCGTCCTGGAGGGCCGAGGTGACGTCGTACGTGGAATAGAGCACCCGCTTCGGATAGACCGTCCAGGCGGGGTCCAGCACTTTATCGCCGATCTTCTTTCCGTTGATGTGCAGTTCATAGTAGCCCAGCGCCGTCACGTAGGCGCGGGCGCGGACCACTTTACCCGGCAGGCCGAATTCCTTGCGCAGCAGACCGTCTCCGCCGATCCACTGGCCTTTCCAGTCAGCCCTCTCCAGCAACCCCATTCCAAATCTTGCGGGCTGGCTGTAGGCGCCCGAATTTCCCTGGGTGTCCCAGGCGCGAACCTTCCAGTAATAGGTGTGGCCGCTCACCAGCGGTTTGCCGTGATAGACCACCTGGGCTGAGTCGCCGGAGGCAACCTTGCCGCTGTCCCACACGTCTCCCCGGTCCTTCGCAAGATCCGCAGGGCTTGAGGCGACAAGAACCTGGTAGGCCGTCTGCATTTCTCCCCGGCGGGAGTTCGCCAGCACCCACTGGAACCGCGGCTGGGGCACGTCAATCCCAGTGGGGTTTGTGAGATACTCGCAGCGCAGATGCCCGGGGGCTTCCGCGCCATTCTCCGCAAAGCCCGGAGTGATAAAGAGAAAACCAGCA
>JBAUWE010000058.1:0-5782 GCA_049583595.1 Terriglobia bacterium | reverse complement strand
CGCCGAAAAACTTTGCAGCGAATCGGGACTCGATATTCTATTGTATTTCTTTTTACGATGTTGAAGAGTAATTCAGCAAGGCTCTGAATGCAATATTCCACCGGCACGGCCTGGCCGCGGCAATATTTTCGACGCAAGTGAGCAGTTTAATCTACCGGCAAGCCTGGCCTTAGTTGAAAATTCCGCGGAGGAACGGAGTTCAAGCCATGTCCACATATCTGGTAACCGGAGGAGCTGGATTCATCGGCTGCAACATGATTGGCGAGCTGGTGAGGCGCGGTGAGACGGTCCGCGCCCTGGATAACCTTGCCACCGGCCACATCGAAAACCTGGCCGCGGTCAGGCAAGCAATCCAGTGGCATGAAGCCGACATTCGGAATCTTGAGAGTATTCGGCCCGATTTCGAAGGTGTGGATTATGTGATTCACCTGGCCGCTATTCCCTCGGTGCCGCGCTCGGTTGCGGACCCGTTAACATCCAATTCTGCCAACATTGACGGCACCTTGAATGTCCTGCTGGCGGCGCGCGACGCCGGGGTGAAAAGGGTTGTATTTTCTGCGTCGTCCTCGGCGTACGGCGACCACCCTGCGCTGCCACGGGTGGAATCGCAGGAACCGCGGCCGCTTTCGCCCTACGCCTTGACCAAACTCACGGGCGAGTATTACTGCAAAATCTTCACGCGTGTCTACGGCCTGGAGACGGTATCGCTCCGCTACTTCAATATCTTCGGGCCGCACCAGAGCCCGGATTCGCCTTACTCGGGCGTGCTGTCACTGTTCATCTCAGCCTACATGAACGGCCAGATCCCCACCATATTCGGCGACGGTGAGCAGTCGCGCGACTTCACCTACGTTGAGAACGCCGTCGACGCCACGCTGCGCGCCTGTACGGCTCCGGAGGCCTCAGGCCGGGTCATCAACGTCGGGACCGGTGAACGCCACACGCTGAACGAAACCATCAAAATCCTGGACAGGATTTTCGGCCGCCAGGTCACACCTCGCTATGACGCGCCACGTGCGGGCGACGTCCAGCATTCGCACGCTGACATTTCTCTGGCCCGCAAGCTGTTGGGTTATGAGCCCGCTGTACGGTTTGAAGAGGGACTCAAGAAAACGGTGGCATGGTTCCGCTCAGCTCCCACCTCGTAAGGGCGGATTCGGAGTGTACCAGCAGGATGCTCTCTCTGGCAATCTCTGACTGTTTATGATAGCTTTGCGGCTTTCCGGCCGGACAATTCTCATTTTCATTTCAACACAGTCGGACCGGCCGGACTGACGATCTCATATCCGCATTCCACGGAGGCTCCTATGCATTACTTGCGCAACGCAGTGATCCTGTTGTTCGGCTGCACACTGCCGGTTCTGCTGGCGGCCCGCAGTTCACCCGCCGCCGGGAAATCTCTCTGGCAGATCGGAACTTTCGACCAGTCATCGCATGAATTCAACAACAATGCTCCGGTTGGGAAAAAGGATTACAACCCTGTTTTCACCATTGGAAAGAGCAAGAGCAGCGACTGGCCCCGCCGCCAGCCCGGCTCGGAAAATCAGGCTGAAGGGCTGCGGCTGCATCCGTTCACCATTCTTTTTGATCTGCCCTCCAGGCCCTCGGGCACGTACACGCTTGCCATCTCCGCGCTTCTCTACAACACTCGCTTTCCTCATCTTGAAATTTCGATCAACGGCAGGAAGGGAACATTCTATTTCCCGCGCAACCTGAGTTACAGTCCCCGGAATTCCGGTTTCACATCGTCCATTGACAGCGGCGGCGAAATCAGCGTTGTTCTGCCGCGCGCGGCGCTGCACAAAGGGGAAAACGAGCTGGTGCTGACGGCGATTGATAACACGAAGGACGGCCCGGGCGATTCCTGGCTTACGTATGACGCCCTGAGCCTCACACAATCTGCCGCCGCCCGGCATGGGGTTTCGCCTCAGATCACGCTTGAACCCACCATCTACTACATTCGCAAGGCTGACAATCTGGAAGAGGTCACCAAGGTTACCGCCAACCTTGATCGCAAGGTTCGACGCGGAACCATTCGCCTTAATGTCGCCGGCAAGCATTATGATGCGTCCCTCTCCTCAACTCCCGATTTCGGCGAGCAACGCTTTGAATTCCTTGTTCCCGAGCTTTCCGGGCCCGCGCCGGCTGAAATCACTTTGCGCGTGGACGGAAAAACCATAAGCCGGAAAGCAACGTTCCAGCCGGAGAGAAAATGGAAGCTCTTTCTTGTGCCACACGAACATCTGGACATCGGGTATACCGATTACCGTGGCAAGGTGGCCGAACTTCATAGCCGCAATCAGGATAGGATGCTCCGGGTACTCGCCGAAGATCCGGACATGCGCTGGACCATCGACGGCACCTGGATTGTTCAACACTACCTGGCCACCCGCAAGCCCTCTGCGCAGAAGGCGCTGCTGGACTTTATCCGGAAAGACAGGATCGGCATGCCGGCACAATACGCCAACCTGATGACGGGAACCGCCAGCCTTGAAGAAATGATCCGCTCCACTTTTTATGGGTACCGCCTTCATCAAAAAGAGGGAACTCCATTTGAATATGTCAACATGACCGATGTCCCCAGCTATACGTGGTCCTACCCCTCCATCCTGCACTCATTGGGCATCCGCTATTTTGCCGCCGCCAGCAACAATGACCGCGCGCCCATCCTCCTGTGGGGGAAATGGAATACGAAGTCTCCTTTCTGGTGGGAAGGGCCGGACGGCGGCAAGGTGCTCATGTCTTACTCGCGGCAGTACCTGCAGTTGAGCTTCATATGCCAGTTACCGGCGCAGGCCGCGGCGTGCCGCCAGTCGCTGCCGACATTCCTGCAGGCTTATGACCGCGCGTCCTACAAGCCGGACGCCGCCTTGATTTTCGGTACGCAGGTGGAAAACACCGCATACGTCCCCGGCGATTCAGAATTCATGAAGAAATGGAACGCAACGTATGCGTATCCCAGGATGATCATGTCGACCTTCCCGGACTATTTCCACTACATTGACAAACATTTTGGCAGCGAATTGCCCACCGTTACCGGAGACGGGGGCCCCTATTGGGAAGACGGCGAAGGCACGGACTCCCGTTACGCTGCCATCGAGCGCCATAATCAGCAACGCGCGCTTACGGCAGAAAAGCTTTCCACCATCGGCTCGTATGTGCAAAAGGATGTGGCCGGCGAGCAGGAACAGATTCGCAGGATGTGGCAGAACCTCATCCTGTACGCGGAACACACCTTCACTTACTGGGGTGGTTACAGCCGGCCCCAAAGCGACGAAACCAGAGGACAGACTTTCAGCAAGCACCAGTACGTCATTAATGGCCGGCAGGAAATTCGTTCGATCGTGGACCAGTCCCTCAGCCAGCTTGCCGATCAGATCCACATGCCGGCGCCGGCAATCGTTGTTTTCAACGGGCTGAACTGGACCCGCGGCGGCTTTGTTGAAACCGACCTGAACGACCACATGCAGATTGAGGAGTATCCGGACATGAAGGTGGTGCCGGTTGAAATTCTGCGGCACGGCAACGGATACAATCACGTTCGCTTCATGGCCCGCGATGTTCCCTCCATGGGTTACAGGTGCTACAAAATTGCGCCGGCACCGTCCGACGGGGCTTCGCCGGCTGACGTCACTTCTCTGCCCCTCAGCAATACCATTGAAAATCAATACTATCGCGTGGTGTTTGATCCTGCTTCCGGCGCCATCAGGAGCATCTACGACAAACAACTGAACAAGGAACTGGTAAACTCCGCCAGTCCCTATCGCGCAAATCAGTATCTCTACGTCACAGGCGGCGAGGGGACCCAGATTGTCTACCTGGACAAGACTCTTCCGGAAGCCAGGCTGGCCATTCATACCTCACACGAGGGCCATGTTGCCAGCATCCGCAAGACCTCCTTCGGGACGATCATGACGTATGAAACCAGTGGAATGGACGCGCCACACATCCAGTCCCAGGTCATCCTCTTCGATCACGAGAAGAAAATTGAGTTCGTCAACCACCTTGACAAGCAGCCGGTCAATCATAAGGAAGCCGTCTACTTTTCGTTCCCCTTCGCCATCGCCCATCCCGACTTTAACTACGAAATTCAAAACGGATGGGTCGATCCCGCACGCGATATCCTGAAGGGCGGCGGCCTGGAATGGTTCTCGGTGCGGCACTGGGTGCGGGTGAGCGGTCCGGAATATTCGGTTGGACTGGTTCCCCTGGATGCTCCCCTGGTGTGCCTGGGAGACATCAATCGCGGAACGTGGCCCCAGAAGTTCCGGCCGAAGAACGCCACGGTTTATTCCTACGCCCTGAATAATTACTGGCACACGAATTTTATCCGCGTACAGCAAGGCCGGTACACTTTTCGCTACGTACTGACTAGTGGCAAGGATCTCTCGCCGGATTTGCTCGCCCGCCTGGGCCGCGCCGCCATGACTCCGCTGGAGCACCAGCAGGTGATTTCAAATGACAAACACGATAATCCAGCCCGGCCGCTCTCGCCCGCTCCCCAGAGCTTCCTCACGGTAAGTTCACCAGACGTGGTGGTTGAGAACTGGAAGAACGCCATGGACGGTAATGGCAGCGTCGTGCGCCTGGTCGAGGTCGGCGGCGAGAGCACGAAAACCAGGCTTACCTTTCCGTTGTTCCACCTGCAACAGGCCTGGACCACCAACGCCGTCGAGCAAAATCAATCTCCGTTGAAAGTGGAAGGGGATTCACTCGATATTTCCCTGAAGCCGCACCAGATTGTGACGCTGCGGGTCATCGCATCCGACTAGCCGGGCCTTCAGCGGTCGATGCCGGGGCTTAAATCGTCCTCCGGTTTTCCTGGCCGGGGACTCCCAACCCCGCCGCTGTCGCAGTTCTCTCACCATCAGACTCAACTAAACATGGGAAGCAAAACCGCCGATCTCTAGGAGGGGCGGTCGAGCCGCTTAGCATCGGGCCCAAACCAGAGCCCGCCCCACAGGACTGCGCGAAGGGAACGGCCGCTTGCCACACTTCCGGAACTTCAAAGGCGTTATCCTCCTGGCGCTCTTCGCCATGCTAACGGCAGGCTGCGGTGGCGGAAGTCCGTCTGGAAGCATCACGCCAGCGGTTGCTGTTACCCTCTCGCCCGGCAGCGCTTCCTTACTCACAGGCGAGACAACGGCCTTCACCGCCACGGTAACCGGTTCGGTCAACAAGAGCGTCACCTGGGCCGTGAATGGAACGGCCGGAGGAAGCAGCATCGTTGGCACGGTCAGCGCGACTGGGCTCTACACCGCGCCGGGGATACCGCCGTCTCCGAATGAAGTGACGGTGAGCGCCACAAGCGTTGCGGATTCCAGCGCCAGCGCTTCAGCCCGTGTCACAGTCGCAAACCCTGCTCCCACGCTCAGCGCCATTTCGCCTACTCATCTCGCCGCAGGAAGCGCCGACACGACCCTCACCCTGACCGGCGCCGGATTTGCCGCGCAGTCTGTCGCGCAAGCCAACGGCACGGGGCTCGCAACAACTCTTGTTAGCGACACGCAACTGACCGCCGTCGTTCCTTCGACGATGCTGGCAAGCGCCGGCCCTTTGTCGATCACGGTAGAAAACCCCACGCCGGGCGGCGGCACTTCCACTGCTGCAGCCCTGACGATTTCGGTTGCCGTCGCCATCAGCCCGGCAACGCAGACTTTAGACGTCAATCAGCCGCAGCAGTTCAGCGCCACGGTGGCGGGCACTACCGACCAGAGCGTGAACTGGGCGGTTGATGGGGTGGCTGGCGGGAACAGCACAATCGGAACCATCACGACGGCAG
>JBAUWE010000057.1:0-46188 GCA_049583595.1 Terriglobia bacterium | reverse complement strand
GCCAAACAGCCTCTGGAAAATCTCCGGCCCGAACATATCATGGAGGCCCTGCTCATTCCTCCTATCGACCAAACAAAAGATAGGTTCTTTAACGAGGAAACTCACGCTTCCACGGGCCAATACTTTTATATCCTCAATATCGTTGAGCCTGACGGCGCTGGTGAACTGAACCTGAAACGGAAAGTGTGGCTTGATCGCGCCAACATGGGCCTTTCACGCGTTCAGATTTACGGGCCCGGAGGCGCTCTGGTTGAAGACGTCAACTATGCCGACTATCGCGATTTCCAGGGGATCCGCTATCCCGCACAAATCACATTGAATCGCCCCGAAGAAGGCTATACGCTAACGATTGCGGTGGAGAAGGCAACCTTCAATCAACCTATTCCACCAGAAAAATTCGTGCTGAAGAGACCGCCAAAGGCAACCTTGATTGAACTGGGCGGAGATCAGTAGCCGAAGGAGCATCGTGATTAACAGGATGATCTTCGAGAACATTCTCCACCGGCCGATCAGGACGCTGGTGAGTGTGCTGGCCGTGGCTATCGAAGTGGGAATGGTGATGCTCGTCGTGGGAATGACTCATGGCATGTTGCATGAAACCGCCAAGCGAGTCCAGGGGGTGGGGGCAGACATCATGGTTCAGCCTCCGGGAGCATCCATGTTTTTTGGACTGACCCAGGCCCCCATGCCGGTTCAAATCGGCGACCGGCTTGCACAGATTCCACACGTGCTGGCGGTAACGCCCGTTTTATTTCTATTTAATGCCCACGGAGGAATTAACCTCATCTATGGCGTTGATATGCCTAGCTTTAAGAACGTGAGCGGGGGTTTCATCTATCTCAAGGGCGGCCCTTTCCAACATCCCCACGACATTCTTGTTGACGACTGGTATGCACGGGCGAACAACGTGAAAGTGGGTTCAACACTCAATTTTCTGAATAACAACTTTCGCGTGGCCGGCATCGTCGAACACGGAATGGGGGCGCGGCTGTTCATTCCTTTATCTACAGCCCAGGACTTAACCGGCGCACGTGACAAAGCTTCAATTTTCTATGTGAAGTGTACCGACCCGGGCTACACGCCTGCCGTCATCAATGCAATGAAGGAATTGCTCCCCAAGTACCAGCTTCGCTCTATTAAAGAGTATATGTCCTTGATGACATCGAACGAGCTTCCTGCTTTGAACGCCTTTATTACGGCCATGATTACGGTAGCTGTGGGCATCGGCTTTCTGGTCATTTTCCTGTCGATGTATACCACTATCACTGAAAGAACGCGCGAAATTGGCATTTTAAAGTCACTGGGGGCGGGCAAAAGGTATATCATAAATGTGATACTGCGAGAGGCATGCCTGCTCAGTGTTCTGGGCATCATTACAGGATATGTCGGGACGTGGCTGGTTAGAAAAGTCATTGTGGCAACGTTCCCCACTTTAACCGTGGAATTAACCATGCACTGGGCGGTCTGGGCAGGGTTGCTGGCCGTTGGAGGTTCTTTACTAGGAGCCTTCTACCCGGCAATACGCGCGGCCCGGCTTGATCCGGTGGATTCTTTGGCTTACGAGTAGGAGACTTCTGGAGATCGATGGGATCAATTTTTCTGGAAACAACAGAGGACCCAACCAGGGGAGCAGACCGAATTGGCGGTATGGAACCAATCATCGCAACGGATAACCTGACAAAAACCTATCGAGTCGGGAAAGTAGATGTTCCGGCACTGCGCGGTGTAGACCTTATCGTCCAGGAAGGGGAATTCCTTGCAGTCGTGGGTCCTTCCGGATGTGGCAAGTCAACCTTGCTGCACGTTTTAGGAGGATTGACGCGGCCGACCGGCGGACAGGTGCTGGTGGATGGGAATGATTTCACCCGGATGAACGACCGGGAACGCACCAAGTTTCGCCGCCATAAGATTGGGTTCGTCTTCCAGAGATATAACCTTCTGCCGACGTTGACGGCAAGGCATAACATCGAGATCGCACAACATATCCAGGGGGATGGGTTTAACCCGCACCGATTTGAATCGGTTGCTGAAATGCTGGGAATCAAAGACAAACTGGATCGCAAACCTTATGCACTTTCCGGTGGGGAGCAGCAGCGCGTAGCCATTGCCCGAGCAGTGATCTGTGAGCCCAAGCTCCTGCTTGCTGACGAACCCACCGGGAATCTGGACACTGAGAACTCTCAGGTTGTGCTGAATATGCTGCGAATCCTGAACAGGGACTTCCGTCAGACAATCCTAATGATTACACACAATCCCGAAGCAGCCTCCGTTGCCGACCGGATTATTCGAATGCGAGACGGCCGTATCGTTTCCGATTGATTCCTCTGGATTTTACCGTTATCTTACTCATTAAAAATCATATGGCACCAAACACCGAGTTCCGCGAACCAACCGTTTCGCGCCCCGTGAACCGGGTGGCGGAAAACACGAGTTCCTCGCTCGGGTCTAGAACCTGGCTGGTCATCAAGAAAGCGGTCTTCTGGTCTTATGAGCGTGGCAGTTGGCAGTATGACGTCATTTGCGTGCTGATCCTGGCCTTTATCTTTCTTACGCCATCCGGCTGGTTCCACGATCGTCCCCGTCTTCAGTTGAGTGATCTGCGCCACGTACAGGGTATCGTTGAAGTCGGCCACACGGACCAGGTGTGGGTTTACCAGCTGGACGCCAGGCTTGTGGAATCACTTGGGGCCGTTCCACCTCGGGAAGCTGTCCATCAATTGCTCCTGCAGCGCGTAAAGCCACCTTTCAAAATAATATCCATCAAGCCGCTCCTGGGAACAGGGGACGTGATTCTCGGGTACACCGTCGAGATAGAACGCTGACAATGCATCCTAATGCAGCGAAAGGGAATCGTATATTTAGGGGCAGTCGGACATCATGATGATTTTGGGATTCAGATCGAAAATCGTTGGCCGCCTCCTGGCCATTTTCCTGCTCGGGCTGGTGCCTCTGCCGGTTTTTGCTGAGGGCAAGAAGAATCGTTTAGATCTCAGTCAAATCTTTTCTCATATGAACGAGAGCGCCAAACGCCTCAGGACTCTCTCGGCGGACCTTGAGTTCACCAAAGTAACCGTTCTCGTGAATGATTTTTCGACGGATTCCGGCCAGATGTACTTTCGAAATGCCAAATCGCCGGATATCTTGATTGACTTCAAAAAACCGGCGCCCAAGATCATTCTGTTCAGAAAAGATAAAGCTGAGATCTATCAGCCGAAAATCAATCAGATTCAGGAAATTGATCTCAGCGAGCACTCTGGCCTGATCCAGCAGTTTCTGTTACTGGGTTTCGGGACCAACTCCAAGGAGCTACAGAAAGTCTATCAAGTGAAATATCTGAAAGAAGCGCAATTGGGAGGAGACACGACAGCGCTGCTGGAACTGACTCCCCGAGAAGAACACCTCGCGGCGCAGCTTTCAAAGATAGAACTTTGGATCAGCGAGGAATCCTGGCTTCCAGTCCAGCAAAAATTCTACGAGGCGGGTGGCGATTACTCGGTAGCCCACTACAGTTCCGTCAAAGTTAATCGCAACTTACCGTCTTCCACTTTCCAGTTGCATGCCGCGAAGGGTGCCAAACGGGTAAAGATGTAGCTGCCTTCCATCGCGTAGATCGCTCCCCCGATTGAGCTCTGAATCTTACGCTTCAACCGGCTCTTTCCCCATTTGAAGATGAAATTGTTGCAGATGATACTTCCTTGTCGTATATGTATAATTCAACTAGGGATAATAGCGCGCTTGGGGTTTTCTGGATCCCAGGACGCATGTTTGGCAGGGTCTGCTGGAAACTCTGGAAGCGTTGTTGCCGGCGTTCGCAGGTTTAGTGTGGGCGTTTAATCATTATGAACAAAGTTGTTCTGAAGCGGAAAGCACGGTCGATTCGTACGAGGGTGCGCGAGCTGAAGATGATTTCGCACGCCCTACTCTCCACTCGCCATCCGGTTCTTGTGCACATCATTCCCATCCGCCGGTGCAATCTCTCGTGTACTTACTGCAACGAATATGACAACTTTTCCAAGCCCCTGCCCACCGAAATCATGATTCGTCGGCTTGACCATCTGGCTGACCTGGGGACAAGCATTATCACCATCAGCGGCGGCGAACCGTTGCTTCATCCGCAACTTGAAGAAATCATCCGGCACATTCGAGTTCGAGGAATGATTGCGGGTATGATCACAAACGGCTACCTGCTGACACAGAGTCGCATTGAATCCCTGAACGATGCAGGACTTGAACATCTGCAAATCAGTATTGACAACGTCAAGCCCGACGAAGTCTCGAAGAAAAGTCTGAAGGTCCTGGACCAGAAACTGAAACTGCTGGCGCAGCACGCAGTGTTTCAAGTCAACATTAATTCCGTCCTCGGCAGTTCCGTCCACAATCCAGAAGACGCGCTCACGGTTGCCCGGCGTGCTCTCGAACTCGGTTTTACTTCCACAGTTGGAGTCCTTCACGATCATGAGGGGCAGCTCCGCCCGCTCGACCCTCAGCAGCAGGCGATTTTCAGCACCATTATGAGGTGGGGCAAACGTTCCTATTCACGTTTTAATCGCCATCAGAAATATGTTGCACAGGGGGTTTCGCGGGACTGGCGATGCCGCGCCGGCAGTCGCTACCTTTATGTCTGCGAAGACGGTTTAGTCCACTACTGCTCGCAACAGCGGGGTTATCCGGGCATCCCGGTGGAAAAGTACACGCCACAGCACCTCTACCACGAATATCACACCGTGAAATCCTGCGCGCCCCTCTGTACGATTCAGTGCGTACAGCACATCGCTCTGCTCGACAATTGGCGCGATCCTCAAACCCGGCCCGCTTTCGAGGAACCCCTGGAGCCGATCGTCGAACTGCAGCCGACGGTTCCTGACCACTAAGGGACCTGCCGTAGGGGCAGCCGTCTTTGCCCGGTATCTACCCAGCCTTTATCTTCCACTCCAATTGAGCCAGCACACCGCCAAGCACCCGCACATCGTGGTTGCTCAAACCGAGGTCAAGCAGCAACCGGCGCAGCTTGAGGATCTGAGCCTGTTTTCCCTTGGGTTTGAAGTACCCGGAATGGTCCAGAACCCTGGCGGCCCGGTCGAGGATATGGTCAAGCGACTGGATATTGGCCGGCAGTGAAGAGTGGACTCGACCAGAGCCTGATGCGTGCGAAAATCCCGCCGCACGCGCCACTTCATAACACCAGACGGCTACCGATTGCCCCAGATTCATCGACGGGCAGCCTGCCGTCGTCGGAATTCGCACGAGCAGGTGGCAGTAGCTCAAATGGTCATTCAGCAAGCCCGTCTTTTCAGAACCAAACAAGACCGCTGCCCGAGCCCGGGAAGGGAGTTTTGGCGGTGCCGCCGTCAGTTCGGTGAGAGGGACCGGGTCACGGTCAAGGTTTCTTCGTGAGCCTGTCGTGGTACCCACCACAAAGCTACAATCGCCGACGGCTTCCGAAAGATGGTCTGTCACGCGCGCAGACTTGAGGATATGGCCGGCACCGACCGCCGAGCGTGCCTCTCTCCAGACGGGATCGAAGGGCGCCACGACCACCAGATCATCAAAACCGAAGTTGGCCATGGCGCGGGCTGCAGCGCCGATATTGAGGGGATTGCGGGGCCGCACAAGGACAACGCGCCACTTCACTCCGGTTGTTTTCATGCAAAAGATTTTACCAGCAGAGACACCGGTGGCAACGGGCAAAGCTATTTCTTAGGGGGAGATTTGGAAGAAGGCGCGGAACCGTTCGGCTCCGGAATTGGCTTGCCGGAGATGCTCTGAACAGCCTTGATCACGGAAGTTGACTTGAATTGTTTATAATCCGTATAACGAATGACCTCTTTGATTCGAACGGGGCCCGAGGGGAAATAAAGTGTGTCCTCCGCAAGCGTGAAAGTAGGAAACCAGAATTTGCCGTCGATCTGCTGCCGCCAGGTCTTAAACCGCGGGAAGAGATTCTCACCGTGCTTGCTTCTTAATTCCGGGACCTGGCGGCCCTCAGTCTTGACAATCTGCAGGTCACGGTCATCAACCCAGATTACACCCTGGAAATACTGGTGATTTTTCTTGATCACTTTTGGGCGAACCGAGAAAACAAAAGCGGTAATGTAATCGACCTTCACGTGGCCGAGATACTTGATGTCGTATTCGTCCAGGTCATTGCTCGTGAGCACAAATGGCTGGATGCTGCGCATAGCATCCAGGTCTTGTTCGGTCATAAGCACGCCCTTCAGCGAGCCGGGCGGCGCATAGGTAACCTTTTCGATCCGCTTGCCACTATTGTCAAAAAGAATGTCCCAATCCTGCTGCCAGAAGCCATTGACCGTCCCATCCGCATCCAGAGTCTCAACTTTATTAATCTGACGATAGGTGTAGTTGTCCCGGGCCTCCTTGAACATCAGTTCTTTGGCTGCAAAGGAGTGGATAATATTCTGAATTTCAGTGGGACTTGGATCACTCAGGTTGGGAGTGGGTGACGCTGTCGCCCGCTTGGATCCTGACGCCAAGGGCGGAGGAGTTTCGCCCTGCCCAGCCTGTCCGGAACCACTGGCCAGACCCGCCATCACCTGATGGACCTTCTGGTTGACCGCAGCCGACTTCGAGTCCTCAGACTGGGCCGTCGAGGGAGAGGGGTTAGAGATACTGGAAACTTGCGGACCGGAACCAGGCAGTTCAGGACTTACGCCCGGACCTGAACCAGCGGTCACGCTGGGAACTGCGGTTGCCGGGGTTGTGCTTCTTGATGTGTTCTTGCGATTGCTGTTGACGATGGCATCAATCAGTGCCTGCGTAGCTCCGTCTTTCTTGAACTTCTGAATGAGTTCCGGATTCACCTGGAAATCCACACCCCTCTGCTGCACCAACGTGATCATCTTCGATTCAGAAGCACCCCCAATCAGGAGCAGGGTAATGTCCTCCTGACTCAGAGGCTGAGCGGCCCGCAACGGAAGCGCAAAAATGCCGGCCAGGATCAGTAGAACAGCAATTGCCTTGCAGCGAGTCTTGACCGGTTGAATTCTGATGTTATCCACGTGTTGAGCCAACCCCCGGCCGCGTCCCTGGCGGCTTACTTATGTAGAAGAGCGTTTCAGGCTAAAAGGTTGCTCGGAACCACTCTGGAATCTAGCTCCGACACACCCCATGCGCTCCCTGGCACGCCCGCCTTGCCGGCTTTTCTCCTGTTGTCTCTTTTCTAGATTATACACGAGGAGGGGTTCCTATAAACTAGCCAGAGTACGCCGGACAGACAAATCCTCCGGACGGACTGCGGATTGCTCCCCCTTATAATCCCAGGTCAGGACTACGCATCAGCAAGAACCGGACACGGCACGCCATAAGGGAAACCACTAGTCTCCGGCGCCACCAGCATGAAAACAATCGCTGAATATACCCCGGTGAATTTAGAAGCCCGCCCAGATACTCACTCCCGCTCTCTATTGGAATACGGAGACACGGGATGCAGTCAGGAATCCTGTGTTACTTCAGTTCAACCCAGGTCCGGCCCAGATAAAGGCGCGCCGCCCCGCTTCCGCCCGCTACAACCTGCAGGGGCCGCGGATTCTTCAGTTTTTCATCCCACCTTGCCGTGCATTCTGCCACCTTCTTGCCGGACTGGTTGTAAAGAAAGAATTTCGACGGGTGCCCTCCTGCAGCGCCCTGTACTTTCGCGAGCCCAAATCCGTAGCTGCCGATGGCAAGCTGATGGCCGCACACTTCCACGTTTCCTTCTGCAATCAGCATCCCAAGGTATTTCTCCTGGACCTGTGAGCTGTAACCGCTCGTATCCAGCAATCCCGCAACCAATCTTGCCCCTGAAGGTGTAAGGACGAGTGTCGAATTGCGCTTTTCAGTCGGGATCGCGTTCTCTTCAAGGACGAAATCCCTGGGGACAATCTTGTTAAAGGCTTCCCCCTTTTCAACTTTAAATACACCTTGAGCACTGGCGGGGTTTGCCACCGTCAAGCTCAATAACATAGAAGCAACTACGACTAAATAGGTCCTCATCATGCCTCCTTCATCCGATAATGTTCGGTTCCCCACAAGATTATTACAGTCCGAAAGACTTTGTACCTGAAAGCCCGGGTTCCCGCGCCGATCCCATAGCGCAACCCGCTGCTTTGGCCTGATTTTATGCTTTCCCACTCACAGCGGCTACCCTATTTTGGATGAACTTACGGACCGGTCATCCAACCCGGCATACCAAAGGACCTATTGGCCCGATTTCCGGCGAGGGATTTAAGGACTTCAGCCAGGCGTGTATTCCTCAGCATTTGCTTGCCTGGAACGTCAAATATGCTACACTACCGAGTCGCGAGGACAAAGAGATTCCCTTCGGGCCAATGGATTTGCGCGGGAAACTTGCGCGATTGGCCGCGCGATTTCTCACTGTGGCTCCGGCCTCTGCTCAATTGCGAAAGGCATGTCTATCAGATCGAGGTGTGATAATGGTGAAACGCTTTTTATTGTGCTGCGCCTTTCTCGGACTCTTCACGATGCCTGGAATGGCCCAAAATAGCGGCTGGAAGCAGCTTTTTAATGGCAAGAATATGGACGGCTGGGAACACGTGGGGCCGGGCGGCTTCAAGGTCGTTGACGGCATGCTGGAATCATACGGTGGGATGGGACTGCTGTGGTATACCGGGCAGAAATTCGGCAACGAACAGATCCGGGTCGTCTTCAAGATGCGCGATAAGAACGATAATTCCGGCGTTTTCATCCGCATCCCCATCAAACCGCGCGAACCGTGGATGCCCGTCTATTACGGCTACGAAGTTCAGATTGACAACGACCCCGGAAAAGAAACCAAAGCTTATCATTCCACCGGATGCATCTATTCGATCTCCAAAGCTCTGGCCTACCCCGGCAAGGGATCCGGGCAGTGGAATACCATGGTCATCACACTCAACGGTCCGCATACAATCGTTACGGTGAACGGCGTCAAGGTTACGGACTACACCAATGGTCAGCCGGCGCCAACCCGCAAGTACAACTTTGAACCCTATCGGGGTCCCCGGCCCAACGAAGGGTACTTCGGGCTTCAGAACCACAGCAATAATGACATTGTCTTCTTCAAGGAAGTTGCCGTACGGCCATTGCCCAAATAGACACCAGCTACTGGAGGCAAAAATGAAAGATAAGTTCACACGGAGACGTTTCCTGCAGTCAGCGGGAGCAGCAGCTTACGTGGGTGCCGGACTTGCCTTGCCGTCCCAGGCGCAGGCTGCCGCCCGGGGCGCTTCTCCCGGGGAAGTAAAATCCATGGCAAGGATGTTTCCGGGGTGTTGTGCGTACTCCTACCGGAAATACTTGAAAAGCGGCCAGATGAGCATGCAGGATTTCATTCGCGAAATGGTCAAGATAGGATCGGTAGGGGCGGATATGACAGTGTACTGGTTCAAGTCTACCGAGCCGGCTTATCTGGATGATCTTCGGCATCTGGCCTTTGAGAACGGCGTGCCGTTTTCGGGCGCGGCTTGCGGCTCCAGTATGGTCCAGGCAACCGCTGCAAAACGCCAGAAGGTATTGGAAGAGATCAAACAATGGGTGGACGTTACGGACCGCCTGGGAGCATCTCACTTGCGCGTTTTCGGGGGTGAACTTCCGCCTGGCGCAAGCGTGAAGCAAGGAACCGATTGGGTGGTTGAAACGATGAAGCCCGCGTGCGATTATGCGGGCAAAAAGGGGATCACGCTCGGCATCGAGGACCACGCCGGTGTCACACAAAGCGCGGATGTTTGCCTGGAAATTATGCACCGGGTAAACTCTCCTTACGCTGGCATCAACCTCGATATCACCCACTTTATCCCAACAGCTGGTGAGGATCCCTACGCTCAGATCAAGGACTGCATTCCCTATGCCACCCACACCCACATTCGCGACCTCTTCGATGACGGCACGCCCATCGATATGGATCGTGTGTGGAAAATGTTCCAGGATGGCGGTTACAAAGGCTATATGTCCGTTGAATACGAAGGGAAGGAAGAACCCATGACGGGCATCCCCAAACTGATGAACAAGATCAAAACGCTCTGCCGGAAATATTCAAGCGCATAGGCCGGGCCATATTGTGGGGCCGAGGCCTCTCTGGAAAAGCCGTGCGAGGAGCGGGCGCTGGATGTTTTACCGCCGGAATGGGCCGCTTCTTTGATGAAGGCGTCCGATGATTCCGGACCGGCACGAAAAAGCTCAGTGCTGGCGAATGCCCCATTCCTCCAGCCGCCTCTGCAGAATCTCCATATATTGGAACTCGGCAGCGTCGACAGGCCGTTCAAAAGCCTCGCGGTGCAGGATCCTCATTCTGAGAATGACCTCGGGACGGTTGCCGCGTTGCGGCGAATAATGGATGCCCTGGTCGTATGGCTCGAGATGGTAGGTTGCATCCTTGTCTGCGGACGGAAGGACTTCTTCTGCAATCCGAACCAATGCCTGATAGATTTCAAGGTATTTCTCACTTCCGGGTTCGGGATGTTCTTCCCCGCCTTCATGGGATCCGGAAAGATCCAACTCAAAACCAATCTGCCTTTTCTCATGGTTGATAAATGTATACTCAGGCCAGACGTCCCGGCACACATGAAAGCGTTCAACAAGATCTCTGATGTCTTGTGACTTCGGCGTGGGTGATGGCATCACTTCACCTGCCTTCCCGAAATATAACTCCCGGGTGCGAATCCTGTCCTTCCCTGCAATTTAGCGCTGTCCTTCTTTTGCTGAAGTGATCTCCATCACAGGGTCATCCTTTATATACCGCCGTTGAGACAAGCCCTGGCAAGTTCGTTCGGCCTGTTGGATCGACAGGTGATTGAAAACGCTGGCGAGGTTGGCTATATTCATTCAGGAGGGTTCTTCTATGCCTATTTTTGAATACCAGTGCCGGGATTGCGGATCAAAGTTTGAAAAGATTTCATATAGCTCGGGAGTTGAAATTCTGTGCAAAAATTGCTCAAGTCCACAAGTCGAGAAGCTGTTATCAGTGTTTGCCGTTGCAGGAACTTCCCACGAAGGGCTTTCGAGTGAGCCCGGCCCCTGCCCTTGTGGAGCACCCCGCCGCGGGATGTGCGGCGAATAACAAAGGTACGCAGTTGCCACAATCCCATAGATTCCCAACTCCAGGCTGCCGTCTCTTATATCCTTGAGAAGATGGTGATAAGACGGGCGTTTAGAGGTTGCAGTTTGGCCACGGCGATCCTGGAAATCCGCTCCCAATCGCAGGCGGAAGGCCCCATGCCCGAAGGGCTGACCTCCGAACCTCGGGGGGAAGTCAACGTGAGGATCGATGTTAAGGCCTGAAGTAAGACTCCTTCTGAAGCATGAAGACTTCAAGAAATGCGAAACTGCCCAGAAGTCCATCTGGGGAGGACTGAGCGTTGCAGCAGAAGTGATGCTGGTAACGCAAAAGGCAGGCGGGGCGGTGCTTGGGGCGTTTATTAAGGGCCGCCTGGTAGGTTTCATTTATGCGCTGCTGGCCCGTCGCAATGGGCAGATCATTCACTGGTCTCACATGATGGGCGTATTGCCCGGGTACCGCAGCCGGGGTCTCGGCCTTCAATTGAAGCTCGCCCACCGCGACATTGCACTGTCCCAGGGAATCAAGTCCATCTGCTGGACCTATGACCCGCTCCAGAGCCGAAACGCCAGCCTGAATCTGACCAAACTGGGGGCGCGGGTAGAAGAGTATATTGTTGACTACTACGGCCGTTTTCACAGCACCATTGAGCAAGGGCTTCCAAGCGACCGGTTCGTTGTGAACTGGCCTATTGCCTCAAAAAGCATAGCGCCGCTCCTCACGGGAAAGAAAAGCGTAACTGAAATCCCGGATTTCCCCATCATCAATGCAACTTCCACAAACAGGAAAGCGTTCCTGGTAAACAGGAAGATCAGCCTGCGCCATCGCGAACCTGGACTGCTGGCAGCAATTCCTTCCAATACGGACCTCATGCGAACAGAGGCCTTGCGGCTGGCAAATCGCTGGCGGCTTCAAACACGTGAGATTTTTTTGAACTACCTTACGAAAGGGTATTCTGTTGCCGGCTTTCTCACCGAAAGTCAGTGCTCCGCCGAACCACGCTGCTTCTATCTCCTTCGCCGCAACAAGAGTTAAGCGGTCAGTATTTGCTGGACGAAGGCAGTTCCATAGGGTTATGCGCCATAGCTGCCCTTGAATCTTGTCCGGCACACAAAATACAATAGAGTCTTATGCCCGAGCCAGGCAATCAGACACTCTTCACTTCCCAGAGCTCCGTTGCCCGCAGCATCGAACGCCTGCTGCTGGAGGCCCGTGTCAGCGTGGACGCAGCATTGTACCGGATTACAAATCCTCGGCTTGCCCGTGCTCTGGGGAAGGCTCGAGACCGAGGACTTCGCGTCCGGCTTCTGGTTGACCGAAACAAATATCAGGCAACCGCAGTCACGCGGAAGCTCATCGCTGAAAACTCTCTTCCCTTTCAGGCGATTTACGGGCGGAAGGAAAAAGGTTCCAAGTTACACCATAAATTTGCTGTTCTTGACGGTCACATCGTTCTGACCGGAAGCTATAATTGGACCCTAGATTCCGAAGAGCGGAATTTTGATCATATGCTGGTTCTCAGGGATACAGACCTCGTTCTCGCCTACCAACAGGAGTTTGAACGGCTCTGGTCCGTTGAAGTCGAAAGCTCGACGCCCTGATGCAGGGCTCGGGAATTCTATCTATCGCTGTCCGAAAAGGTAACCATGCCTACTCTCAACGAAACCCCCGGAAGCAAAGACACACAGGGATTTCAACTTTACGTGATGCGACACGGAATTGCCGTTGCGCGAGGCGACCCCAATTTCCCTGACGACACCAAACGCCCACTCACACCCGAGGGCAAGAAGAAATTGAAGGGGGTCTCACGAGGGCTGTTCCGCCTTGGCCTTTGCGTAGACTCCATCATCAGCAGCCCGCTGATCAGGGCCTCGGAAACAGCTGCCATCGTCGCCGAAGTTTTTGCACCCGGCGTCACAGTCAAGACTTCGGATTTCCTGCGGCCGGGCGGCTCCCTGCAGGCCTTACTGACTTCTCTCGCCAAACAGGCAGATCACCGCAGAGTTCTGGTCATCGGGCATGAACCGGATCTCAGTGACGGTGTGGCAAAGCTCATCGGCAATGCCCGGGCCAATTTTCAGTTCAAGAAAGGAGGATGCTGCCGGATCGATTTCGAGAAGTTCCCGCCCCGTCCTCCAGGGAAACTCATCTGGTGGCTCACGCCGCGGGTCATGCGGAAAATTGGTTAATTAATCCTCGCCAGCCTGGACGCTCCTCCCCAGTCCCATGACGCGGAGTCGTGTGCCTGCAACTGCTGCTCACTTGTCGAGCAAAGTGGTATTCGGTGTTTCCGGCAAACGCGGCAGCGTGATGTGAGGGAATTCGCCTGTCAGGCTGTCGAGGAACGCCACAATATCCTGCACCTGGCTTCCGTTAAGCGTTTTGCCCAACTGCGTCTGAGCCATCACCCTGACTGCTTCATCAAGACCCTTCACCGACCCGTTATGAAAATAGGGCGCGGTCACTTCCACATTCCGCAGAGACTGCACGACAAACATGTGCTCGTCCGATTCCTGGTGGGTCGCTTCCTTGCGGCCTTCGTCTGCGTCCAGGTTGTACTTCTTCACATACGCATTATGATCATTCAACGGGAACTTCATATAGAAACCCGTGCCCATCGGCTGTTCGGGTCCATTAAACTGTGGGCCGCTGTGACAACTGGTGCAGCCGGCTGACTCCATCAGTTTAAGGCCGCGTTGTGCCGCTGGGCTCAGCGCATTCTTGTCCCCCGCCATAAAACGATCGTAAGGGCTGCCAGGCGTAACCAGCGTCCGTTCAAAACTGGCAATGGCCTGGGCCATATGATCAAACGTTACCGGCTGGCTGCCGCCAAACACCTTTGCAAACTGCTGGCGATATCCCGGAATGGCCCGAATTCGCTCCACAATGGCCTCTCCATCCGGCATTCCCATTTCGACGGGATTTGTCGGGGGGCCTTTCGCTTGCTCTTCAAGACTGGCAGCCCGCCCGTCCCAGAACTGCACGCTGCGAAAGGCCGCATTGAAGACCGTGGGTGCATTGCGGTCGCCAAGTTTTCCATGTGCGCCAGCAGACACAGGACGGCTATCTGTTCCGTTGGACATGATGTTGTGGCACGAATTGCAGGAAACTGTCCCCGTCACAGAAATCCGGGGGTCGAAATAAAGTTGTTTTCCCAGCTCAACCTTCGCGGCGGTCTGGGGATTGTCTTTAGGGACAGGGACGTGAGAGGGCATCTGCGCCCACAGCAGGGCTGATGACGCAATCAGCAGGCCACAAACCAGCCCCAGTTTTTTCCAAAAGGAAACGCCGAACATATTCAGAACCTCCAGCGCAATTTACTCCTGACTCACACCTCGTGCCGTCTTGTTCCAACGATCTGAGAACCGAAACACAGATCCACACAGTGTTGGTTATGAGCGATAAGAGTGCTCCAAATACGAGGTTCTGAAAATCAGCTAAGGAGCCGCAGATCCAGTCTGAGTTCCCGCAGATTTGGCAGGCTTCTTCCCCTCCAATGTTCGCAAAAAATTGACCAGGTCCCAGGCTTGGATTGTTTTCAGTCGCTTCGCCTCTCCAGGCATGGATGGTGATCCGACATTAATGATCGTAAAAATTTCTCCATCCGTTCGAGCGCTCAACGTCTCCGGCCTGGTAAGATCCGGTGGGTTGACGTGCATGACCGCCGCAAGGTCGCCTTTGCCGTTGCCGGTTATCCCATGGCACATTGCACATTGCGTCGCGAACAACTTCTTTCCCTTATCCACCGAATCTTCAGTAAACTTCTCCGGATTTTTCAGCGCCTTCTGCTCCGGTGTAAAGACAAACTGATGCGGCACCGTTGGCGCGGGGGATGCTTCCGTTGAAGGTGCCGTCGTCTGGGTTTGCTGAGTGCCTTGCTGTGGCTGTTCTTCCTGACCTCGGGATAGTCCAGGAAGCAGCAGAATGAGACAAATGACCAACGCATAAAAGGTACGCATGACCGCCCACCTCCCCATCAAATTCCTTCCCGTCACTTTGGTTCTTAGGTCCATGGTCTCACTTCCTAAAAGAACCGGGAATCCCCTGAGCTCGCGGCGATTTCATTCTCCGTTCGTCATTCCCATCGGCCAGGAGCCGGAGGGGCGCGGCCTGTAGGAGCCAAGCACACGCATATAATTGGCCCGCTCAAAAGCGGCCGGATTCGGAACCGATCGCAAGGCCAGGCTTCCCTGCATCTGCTGGATCGATTCATACTCATGTTCTTCCATCCAGTGGATCAGGTCTTCGCGGATCCGCCCTAGATGGCCGATCCCATGCCGCAACAGCGCAGAGGTCATCATCGCCACCCGCGCGCCCGCCATCATGGCCTTCAGGACGTCCTCCGCCGTATGAACTCCCCCCGTAATCGCCAACTCCGACCTGATATGTCCGTAAAGAATGGCGACCCAGTGCAGCCTCAATAAAAGCTCCTGCGACGTGCTCAGGTGCACAGTCGGCACCACTTCGAGGTTCTCAATATCAAAATCGGGCTGGTAGAACCGGTTAAACAGCACCAGCGCATCCGCCCCGGCTGCATCAAGCCCTTGCGCAAAATTGGCCATCGCGCTGAAGTAAGGCCCCAACTTTACGGCGACTGGAATGCGAAGGGTATTCTTCACCTGCCGGACCAGCTCGCAGTATCCCTTTTCGATAGCAGAGCCGGAAATGTTCGGGTCCGTCGGCAGAAAATAGATATTGAGTTCGAGCGCCGAGGCTCCGGCTTCCTCGATTTTCTGGGCGTGCTTCACCCACCCCCCTGGCGAAGTGGCGTTGAGGCTGGCAATCACCGGGATGCTGACAGCCTCGGCGGCACGCCGAACGTGTTCCAGATAACCCTCCGGCCCGCGATTGTACGGCGTCATATCCGGCGCGGCGCCCGGCACACCAAAATCAGGGACCTGCTTGTACTGGGTAACTTCCGGCAGGTAGGTCAGAGACTCGGCAAAACTCTCGGTGCCCGCAGAAAGGCCGCGGTGCAGTTCCTCACTCTCTCTAATGATTTGCTCTTCGAACAGCGAATGGAGCACAACGGCCCCTGCGCCGGCGTCTTCCATCTTGCGAAGGTTATCAATCTCCTCCGATAACGGCGACGCTGAAGCAACCAGCGGACTCTTCAGTTCACATCCGAGGTAGGTTGTGCGGAGATCAGTCATTTTTTCACTTCCTTGGGAACTTCAGATGTAGGTGACGCCGCCCATTTCTCGTACAACTCCCAGCGTGCCTTGACATCTTCCTCGGCCAGCATCAAAGCCGGCCCTGCAACTTCCGGCCGGGACTTGACGAGCATGGTGTAACGGGTTTCGTTGTACACGTACTTTTCAAGTGGAAGCGAAGGCGGCCTGGAATCAATATGCAGGGGATTCTTCCCTTCTTTGGCCAACGCGGGGTTATAGCGGAACAGCGGCCAGTAACCGGATTGGACCGCGGCTTTCTGCTGTTCCATGCCAAAGGCCAGGTCGTAGCCGTGAGCAATGCAGTGGCTGTAAGCGATGATTATGGAAGGTCCGTCGTAAGCTTCAGCTTCAAGGAAGGCCTTGATGGTGTGCGTATCATTCCCGCCCATGGCCACATTTGCCACGTAGACGTTGCCGTAAGTCATGGCCATCATCGCCAGATCTTTCTTGCGGTTTTCCTTGCCGCCGGCGGCAAATTTGGCCACGGCCGCACGCGGGGTCGCCTTCGACATCTGGCCGCCTGTATTGGAGTAGACCTCGGTATCCAGAACCAGCACGTTGATGTTCTTGCCGGACGCCAGCACGTGATCGAGGCCACCGTAACCGATGTCATAGGCCCAGCCGTCTCCTCCCACAATCCAAACGTCTTTCTTGACCAGATAATCGGCAACTTTCAGCAGGTCACGCGTTTCAAGCGTGTCAAGCCCCTGAAGCTTTTCCTTGAGCGCCCTCACCCGCTCCCGTTGCTTCCTGATGTCATCCTCCGTCACCTGATCGGCTGCGACTACCTGAGCCGCCAGTTCTTCCCCCACCTGTCCGACAAGATGTCCCACCAGGTAACGGGCGTAATCGGCCTGCTTGTCCACCGCCAGACGCATGCCAAGGCCAAATTCCGCGTTGTCTTCGAAGAGCGAATTCGACCACGACGGCCCCAGACCCTCATGGTTCATCGTGTAGGGAGTGGTGGGAAGGTTCCCGCCGTATATCGAAGAGCATCCGGTGGCATTGGCGATCAGGCAGCGGTCCCCGAACAGCTGCGTCATCAGCTTGATGTAGGGTGTTTCGCCGCAACCCGCGCAAGCGCCGGAAAACTCAAATAACGGTTCCAGCAATTGCGCGTCCTTCACCTGTCCCAGGCTGAGAGGTGCGCGATCCATTTCCGGCAACTGCAGGAAGAAGTCCCAATTCTCGCGCTCCTGTTCCCGCAGCGGCGGCTGGGGCGCCATGTTGATCGCCTTGCGGCGGGCTTCACTCTTGCTCTTTGCCGGGCAAACCTGAACGCACAGAGTGCAACCCGTGCAATCCTCCGGCGCCACCGCCAGCGTGTAACCGTATTCCTTAAAATCTTTCCAGCGCGCAGCTGTCGACTTAAAGCTGGCCGGCGCCTTTTCCAGCAACTTGGGATCGTAGATTTTCGCCCGGATCACGGAGTGGGGGCACACCAGGACGCACTTGCCGCATTGAATACACAGGTCGCGGTCCCACACGGGGATTTCCAGCGCGATGTTTCTTTTTTCCCACTGGGCCGTGCCTGAGGGAAACGTTCCATCGGGGCTGAAGGCGCTGACCGGAAGCAGATCACCCTCGCCGGCGATAATCCTTGAGGTAACGTTCCGGAGGAACTCCGGCGCCCGGGCTGGAATGGGCGGCTGAATGTCAAAACCGCTGTTGGCCTGCTGCGTGACCGTAACCTCGTGGAGGTTGTCGAGGGCCTGGTCAACTGCCGCAAAATTCTTTTGAACAATCGTTTCGCCGCGTTTGCCGTAGGTCTTCTCGATCGAGTGCTTGATCTGTTGAATGGCTTCATCACGCGGAAGCACTCCGCTGAGAGCAAAAAAGCAGGTTTGCATCACAGTGTTGATCCGCCCGCCCATTCCCGCTTCCCCGGCCACTTTGACGCCGTCGATCACGTAAAATTTCAGCTTCTTGTTGATGATGTGTTCCTGGGTAGTGCGCGGAAGGTGTTCCCAGACGTCTTCAGGGCCATAGGGGGAATTCAGCAGAAACGTTGATCCCTGCTCTGCCGCTCCCAGAACATCAAAACGCTCGAGGAATCCGAACTGGTGGCAAGCCACAAAGTTGGCCTTGTTGATCAGATAAGTGGAGTGGATGGGCTTCTTTCCAAAGCGCAGGTGCGAGACGGTTACAGAACCGGACTTCTTGGAGTCGTAGACAAAATAACCCTGTGCGTAGTTTTCCGTTTCTTCTCCGATGATCTTAATGGAATTCTTGTTGGCGCTCACCGTGCCATCGGAGCCCAGACCATAAAAGATGGCCCGGACGGCTCCCGGATTCTCAGTTGAAAACTCGGGGTCGTAAGAGAGGCTGGTGTGTGAAACATCGTCAACAATGCCGATGGTAAAGTGGTTTCTCGACTTGCCGTTCGACAGTTCGTCCAGAATTCCCTTCACCATGGCGGGAGTGAATTCCTTGGAAGAGAGCCCATAGCGGCCGCCAACAATTGTCGGGGTGGAACTGAATCTTGGCTCCGGGGCGCCTGCAGCCTCATGCAGCGCCGTCACCACGTCCATGTAAAGCGGGTCGCCAACGGCGCCAGGTTCCTTGGTGCGGTCGAGCGCCGCAATCGTTTTCACGGTCGGCGGCAGCGCCGCTACAAATTGCTCCACAGAAAAAGGACGGTAGAGGCGAACTTTGATCAGACCGACCTTTTCACCCTTCCCAGCCAGGTGTTCCACAGCTTCCTGGGCCGCCTCCGCGCCTGAACCCATCATCACAATCACGCGCTCCGCGTCGGGGGCTCCCAAGTAGTCAAACAGGTGGTAGGACCGCCCAATGATCTTCGCGAAGCGGTCCATCACGTCCTGAACTATTGTCGGGCAGGCCAGATAATACGGATTGGCGGCTTCCCGGGCCTGGAAAAAGACATCAGGATTTTGGGCTGTGCCCCTGATAAACGGGTGGTCTGGCGATAGGGCGCGTTCTCGATGAGCCCTGACGGAGTCCTGGTCCATCAGCGCTTTGATGTCGGCCTCTTCAATCTGTTCCACCTTGGAAATCTCGTGCGAGGTGCGAAATCCATCAAAGAACTGGAGGAAAGGAACCCTCGATTCCAGCGTGGCGGCGTGGGCGATCAAACCCATATCCATGGCTTCCTGAACGGTGTTGGAAGCCAGCAGCGCAAAGCCTGTGGCTCGCGTGGCCATCACATCGCTGTGGTCCCCGAAGATGGAGAGGGCGTGTGTCGCTACCGTCCGGGCTGCCACGTGGAGGACTGCAGGCGTCAGCTCACCGGCCATCTTATACATGTTCGGAATCATCAGAAGGAGTCCCTGCGACGAAGTGAAGGTTGTGCCCAAAGCTCCAGCCTGGACGGCTCCGTGCAGCGCTCCGGCAGCTCCGCCCTCGCTCTGCATTTCCATCACCTTGGGAACCGCGCCCCAGATGTTGGGCCTGCCTTCCACCGTCCACTGGTCGGACAGTTCGCCCATGGGTGACGAGGGCGTAATCGGGTAGATAGCAATCACTTCGCTCGTCGCATAAGCTACGGACGCAGTAGCCTCATTGCCGTCAATGGTGCGCATGGCTCTTGCCATCTTTTTCCTCCGTGCTATGAAAACTCTATAACAACATAAGGCTAGGCCAGAGGAATCTCTCCCGCAGTGATGAGCGTCACATTTTGGCTTATGAAAGATTTACGAAGACTCGGGTAGGTGCGCTTCGCTGTCGGATCTAAAGGGGATTCGGTCCACCAGGCCAGGCCCGCCGGAAGCAAGGGTTTCCATTGTATTGGCCCTGTTTTGCCTGTAGACTGAAGCTATCGGCGCATAGGGTTCAGAGTCTTGTCCGACAGCGGCAGGCAGCATCATCTGCTGAAAGCCGCGGTCTGGGCAATTGACTGAATCACGCCAGGCGGTTTGTATGGCTCACGTAAACGGACACGCCGGAAACAACGACTCCGGGGGCAATTCTTCATCTATATTGTTGCGGGATCACGTGGATGCGGCCCAGCCACAGGAAAAGGATACCGGGCAGGAGGTCGCAAACCAGGGCGACAACGGCGCCCGCCAGCCGGGCGAATGGGCGCGCATTTCCAGCCTGGCCATCAAGCATCTTGACCGCTGCGTTTCCCTCGAACCGAAAGTCCTGCAGGGTGATCATCCCGACGCCACCCATGGCTTGCGTGTTGCCACCCGGCGGCTGCAGCAGGTGATTGAACTGGTTTATCCCTTGCCCCACTCCGGGGAGATTCGAAAATTGTACCGTGGACTCAAGCGCTGTCGAAGTTCGTTGTCGGAAATCAGGAATTATGACGTGCTGCTCGAACGCGTTGACGCAGCGCTTTCACGCAAACGCACTGCCCGCCGGGAAGCATGGGAGGCCATTGGGGATTATCTGAGGGAGTTGCGTTCCGAGCGGCTGGAAAAATCTTTGCGCAAGCTGGCCAAAGCCAACCTTTCAGCCATCTATGTTCGCCTGAAGGAATGCCTTCCCTCGGACAGGGAAACTGCTCATGCGGGCGCAGGTTCGGGCCGCAATGGAGCGGGACAGGGCCTGACCAGGGAACAATTCTATGAGCGTATCAGCGACGCTCTAAGAACCGTTTGGACAGCGCTTGAACAGGAAATCGCGCGTTCGCGCCATGAGCACGATGCTGCGGCTTTGCACCGCACGCGCATCGCAGCCAAGCGTGTCCGGTATCTGATTGAGGTAATTCATGCTTTCGACGTTTCAGGAAGCAAGGAAGCCTTGATCTGGCTCCGAAGTCTCCAGACCCAACTTGGAGACTGGCACGATCTGGTGGTGTTTGAGGAAGCTGTCATCGGAATGATCGCTGACCGGGACTTCCTGCACGACCACCTGGAACTGGCTGTTCAGATTGAACGATTGATAATGAGAAATCGGACTTTGCTGTCAACGCTTGAAAAGAAGTACTTTGAGATGACCCGGGACAAGACCGGATTCAACAAGACCAGGGAATGGGTGCGTGCGGTGGTGGATTCGCCGGCAGCCCTGTTTGCCGGATCATCAGTCTGACTCTTTCAGTTTCCCGACCCGTTATTATCTGCAGGCGGCGAGTTCTCGGCTGGCGCCGCCTCGCGACGCCCCTGGGCCGCCACCGTCTCGAGTGATGGCGGCTCGCTTTCTGCCAGCACATCGCTGATCCCTTCCCGCAGGTCTTCAAAAACAACAGGGATGTCCTGGGTGGCGTCAATCACCTTGAATTGATACTCTTCCACAAGATTTCCAAACTCGCCCAGCAGGGCTGACTGGTACTTCCGGAAACTTTCATACATGTCTTCGCTCGGATACAGATCCATGCCGGATTCCCAGTAATCAAAACCTGTTGAGAAAACTACGCGGGGAATCAGGTCATCTACTCCGATCTTGAGGTAAAAAACGGCGTCCGGAATCAGCGCAAAGCGGTAGATGTTCCGCACCCAGGCAGGATCAATTCCGCGGATCACCGCCCGCGCAATCAGGGAGTAAGTATAACGGTCCGTCAGCACCACAAACCCCGCTCGCAATGCCGGAACGATTTCGTTTTCCAGGCGGTCGGCAAAATCGGTGGCGTAAAAAAGGTTCAATGTCACCCGCCCCAGCGTATGTCCCTGCTTGGCCTGCTTGATCCCCTTTCCGGCCAGCTTCGAGCGCGTCATGCCGGTGTCCACAACCGCCCGGCCCTGCTGTTCGAGCCAGGGTCTCAGCAACTGGATCTGCGTTGAGCGCCCCACTCCATCAGTTCCTTCAATCACAATCAGCTTGCCCGGCAGATTGTCCAGCTTCATCTCCGGCAAGACCACGCCATACGTTGATCTCATGGTGCCACCCTCAGCCGTTTTGCCTGCGCGAGCTTTGACTTCACCAGTTGCCGCATCCGGGTTTGCTGTTCCTCGATGGGGAGTGTGGCATCCACCACGGTCAGGTCGAACTCCGGAATCATCTTGTCGTATTCTTCGAGAATCTTGCCTTGGAAAAGTTCAAAACTTTCCACGGGGTCGGCGCTCAGTTCCATATCCATTCCAGCCTCATAGAACTTGAAGCCGCTGCGACCGTTCAGCAGGCGCTTCATGGCAACCTCCAGGGGGACGCGGAAATAGAAGGCCAGCGTGGGCTTCACGGCAAAGGCATAAAGTTCCCTGACCCAACCGGGATCCATCCCGCGCGCCACATCCCGCGCGAACGCCGTGTAAATGTAGCGGTCGCAAAGCACCACTGCACCGGCCTTCAAGAGCGGAATAATATTGTGCTCCATCCGGTCGGCAAAGTCGGTGGCGTGAATCAGGCAGAAGCTGGCCGGGGTCAGCATCTTCTTCTTCTTGCCGCGCCGCGTTGTGTCACGCACCAGAGGGGAGGAGTTCCATTCACTGAAGACGGTCCCGTAACCTTCGGCCCGAAGCCATTGATGGAGAAGGTTCAGCTGTGTCGATTTGCCGGAGCCGTCGATACCCTCGACAACCAACAGCTTCCCTGGAAAACGATGTTCACCGTAGCGTTTCACGTGAAAGCCTTGTGTACGTCATGAAGATATGGAACAGGTTTTAACTATATCATACGGAAGGGAGACCTCGAAACCGTTGGCCCTTACCAGCAACGTAGTCTCCAAACCACACGTAGGCTATCCACGCAATCTCGCGCAGGCGTGCTCAAGCAAGAGCGCAGGAGGGTGCCTACTTCAACGCGCTGCGCAGGGATTCGACAATCGAATTGGTATCGGCAGGAGCCAGCGAGGAGGGAACAAAGTTATAGGTCTTTCCGGAATTCAGGATAATGTGGAACGTCCCGGTGCTCAGCCCGAAAAAAACGTTTGGAGCGATTTCCTGGATATCGGTCGGCTTGACGGTAAAAACGACCTTCCCGTCCTGGTTGTATTCGAGTTCGCCGCCTTTCACAACCAACTGGCCCTTGGCCTTGCCGGGATTCTGGAAAATGCTGGTGGCATCTCCCAGGTTGTAGACGCTGAATTGCTGCGTTGGCGTGTTTGCGGGCGATGATGCCTTTTCCGTCGCGGTTCCGGTCTGTGCTGAATTTCCCCCGCCGACTTCGAAGTCTGCCTCCACCTCGCTATCGTCGGGATTAATGACAAACAGGCTCGTTTTGCCTGAGGACGCGTTGGGCGCCACTTCGATTTGCGCCACCAGCTGCGTCGATTTCTTGAACTCGGTCCCCAGGACGCGAATGCCGGGATTGGAAAAAGCAACCTTGGCGCCTTCTTTGAAGTTCTTGCCCGTCACCGTTACGGTCTCCTGACTGCCGGGCGCAGCCTGGGCAGGATCGACCTTGGTGACAACAGGCAAGTTCGGCGGCGAAGACTGGGTCCCCTGCGGTGCCTTGGCCGCACCCGAAGCAATCGCAAACGCCGTTTGCGCCGACGCGCCCGAAGGATTTGAAACATAGAGGACAACAGATTGCTGCTTCGCCATCTGGCCGACTGCGATATCCACATCCAACTCTGTTCCGCTCGCGCGCCGCGTGGCAAGGACGTGTACGGCCGGGTCCGAAAAGGAGACGTAAGCTCCGGCCAAAAAGTTCTCACCCGTAATCTTCACGGTGACTCGGCTGCCGGGACTGGCTTGAGAGGGCTGGATGCTTGAAATCTTCGGGACTGCCTCGGCCGGGACGCCCGGCACAGCGGCGGAGTTCCAACCCGCACTTCTTCCCGCACAGGCACAAATCAGAACGAAGGCCGGCCATAAAACCGCAATCCGAAATGAACGAAAAGGCAAGCCTCCAAGGCGCACCGGATTTAACAGAGTCGGCAAAATGACAAAACCGGCAAACCCATCTGCCGGTCCCTTCCTTCGATTATCCAATTTTACTCATCACCCGCTTTACAACCCGGGCCGCCCGGAACCCCTGGGACCCATCACTTGCCCGGCTTCATCTTCTTGATGATTCCCTGGCCCTCGCGGATGGTCAGAATCTGGTTCACATCAACGTCAGCGAACTTTTCGATCTTCTGCGTGGTGGGCCACTTCACTTCAATCAGGTCCACTTTCGCAGCTTTGCCAACACCAAAGTGCAGCCGCAGGTCGCTCTGCGACATCACGCTCGTCCCGCTGTGGACTTCATCCATCTGCCGGTGTTTGCCGGTGGTCACGTAGGCCCGCGCGCCGAGGGCCGTGCGGTTGCACACGGTGCCCATCAGTTTGAGCTTGATCCAGTTGTTCTTGTTTCCGCCGTCGTTGCGGAGTAGTGAGGGCTTTTCGTTCATGTTGTTGATGACGACATCGATGTCGCCGTCGTTATCGTAATCACCAAACGCGCATCCTCGGCTTGCAAACCGCTCGCTGATTCCCGGCCCCATTTCAGCCGAGACGTTCTTGAACCTTCCGTTCCCCAGGTTGTGATAGACAATCCGGGGCTCTTTGAAAGTCTGACTCAAGTGGTGCTGGTCAACTTCGGGGTAAACGTGGCCGTTGACCTGAATGATGTCCGGCCAGCCGTCATTATCGTAATCCACGAAGCCGCAACCCCATTTCACATCCTGGGTATCCTGGCCCACCCCTGCCATGAACGTGACGTCCGTAAAAGTGCCGTCGCCGTTGTTATGGTAAAGGTCAGAAGTGTCGTCGGAAAAGTTGGTTTTGAAAATGTCCAGCCAGCCATCACAATCGTAGTCGCCCACGCCCACACCCATGCCGGCCTGTTCCTGTCCGTCTTCGTTGTAGGCGCACCCGGCCATGACACCAATGTCTTCAAACGTCCCGTCATGCTTGTTTTGGAACAGAATGCTCGGCTCGGAATCGACCGCCACATAGATGTCGGGCCAGCCGTCGTTATCAAAATCATAGGTCACGGCGGTGATGGAATATCGGGGTCCCGGCTTCAGGATCCCCGATTTCTCGGACACGTCGGTGAAGGTTCCGTCACCGTTGTTGTGGAACAGAATGTTCGACCCGCCGGGCAGTCCGCGCGGCCCGCACATCACCGGGATGCCCTTCCACTGGCAGTAACCGCTTTGCCCCGGCGTCGGGACTTTGGCCAGGTCCAGCACCATGTAATTGCAGACAAAAAGGTCCAGGTGACCATCACGGTCATAGTCAATCCAGGTGCAACCGGAGCCCCATCGAACCTCGTCCTGGTAAAGACCGGTCTTCCTGGTAACATCGGTAAACGTCCCGTCGCCGTTGTTATGGAACAGGATGTTGTGTCCCCAGAAAGTCAGGAAAAGGTCATCCCAGCCGTCGTTGTTGTAATCACCCACGCAAACGCCTGTCTGCCAGCCGGTCCGCCCAAGTCCGGAATGCTCGGTAACGTCCGTAAAGGTTCCATCGCGATTGTTTTTGTAAAGGTGGGTCGTAGGAGCCTGACCCGGAGGCCATTTTGTGTCCAGCCGGCTTCCGTTGGTCAGATAGATGTCAATCCAGCCATCGTTGTCGTAATCAAAGAAGGCAATCCCGTTTCCCTTGGCTTCAACAATGTACTTCTTGTGCTCGACCCCGCCCCACACGTTCTCAGTGTTCAGTCCTGCCTCTTTCGCCACATCGACGTACGTCACGGGGATAGCGGTCTCCGGACTCGGGACTTCCGCGGCATTGAGCACAGGGATTCCCGACCATCTCCAGATGGGCGTGGTGACAACTTCCATCAGTTTGGAACCCAGGAGGGCCGCTCCCGAGCCCAGCATATGGCGGCGAGAAAGTTTCATGAAGAACTATAAGATGCAGGCCTTCCCGCGGGCGATGCCGCAATCTCCAGGCAACAAGCTTCCTCAGCGGCGGCTTCCCATCGCCCTTTGGCGAGACAGGCTTGCCCCAACCCAACTCTCACGAGGTTCGCTCACCCATCAGCCAGCATCAAAAAGCCAATTATACTACAATGGCCGCCGGTCGACGGAGTGCTTTACCGTAGGGGCGTCCCGCCGTCGCCCGGGAAGGTCCGCAACAATTACCATCGAAAGCCAGCCGGTTCCAACCTTGTAATCGGGACTGAAGTCACGCCCCCTTTCATCCGGGGAGGCATTCAATGCGCGGGACTGATTTCCGGTTGATTTCGAAACCGCCGCACTAGGCGGTCGGATACCAGGCTTTCCCGGCGCGGATGGTCACCACCGGCTCAATCTTCTGCCGTCCGGTCCGCTTTTGCCTGCCCGAGTCGACAAAAACAAATTTCCCTTCCCTCAATTCCAGCACGCTGACGTCCGCTTCAGCGCCGGGTCGCAGAGTTCCAATTTCGGCTCCGAAGTCGAACACCCGCGCAGCATTCACCGTTGCGCGTTCCACCACCTGGCGCAGGTCCAGGCCCAGCAGGAGAAATTTGGAAAGCGTTGTGACCAGGTCAAACACGGGTCCATGGATGTTGGCGGAATAGAGGTCGCTTGAAATCGTGTCGGGCAGGAAGTTCTGCTTCAGGCATTGCTCCATGGTGTCAAATGAAAAGCTGCCCGCTCCGTGCCCCACGTCGAAAAGCACACCGCGCTGGCGGGCTTCAATGACCTCCGGCAGAAGCTTTCCGCTGCTGTCGACGATGCCGTTCGGACGGCCGTTGAAAGAATGGGTCACCACGTCACCCTTTTTCATCAGCGCCAGCAGTTTGGGCAGCGGCGTATACGCCAAGCCAATATGAATCATCAAGGGAAGATGGGCTTCGTCGGCGGCCTCGCGGGCGCGCTTCATCCCCTCGTAATCGTTTGAACCGGTGTAGCCCCTCGAAAAACGGATCTTGAAGCCGGCCACCAGGTCGCGATTCTTGTTGGCGGCTTCAACGGCGAGCTTTGGAACGCAGTATCTCAAGTCTTCAAGTTCGCCCATGTTGGGCGTACCTCCGGCGATCATGCCGATCGAGACCACGTGGAGCAGTGACCGGACGCGCGTGGCAGCCCGCTCGATGATGAACTTTCGGAAAGCCGGAAAGGCGAAGCACCCCGAAGTGCCGGCATCCACCACCGTGGTCACGCCCCGGCGAAGGCAATAAGGGTCGGGCTCGATCCCGTAGGGCCCCACGTAGGGGAAAACGTGGGTGTGGATGTCAATCAGGCCCGGGGTCACGATTTTCCCGTCTGCGTTGATCACTTCCCGCGCCTGGCTTGAGGGAATATTCGATTCGACTTTCGCGATTTTACCGCCTGTAATCGCCACGTCACGCAGGGCATCGAGATCCTGCGACGGATCCACCACCCTTCCGCCGCGAATCAGCAGGTCGTATCGAGTGCCTGCAGCAGAGTCCTGTTGAGCGCTGGATTTCATCGGTTTGCTTCCTGGCGTGCGGGGTGCGCCGCCAAGCGCCAGTGAAGCGCCCATGCCGGCCAGCAGTTCACGCCGCGTGAGTGAGTTGAAGCTCTGGAAGGACATAGGAATCCTCCTGGGGAAAGTTTTGTCAGACAGGGAAAAGCCCGGGTCGTGCTCAAGCCTTTCGGAACAGTAACGCCTTCTTGACTTCCCCGATGGCGCGGGTCACGTTGATGCCGCGCGGGCAGGCTTCAACGCAGTTGAAAATCGTTCGGCAGCGCCAGACGCCCTCGGCCGTATTCAGAGCGTCGAGCCGCTCTTCCTTCCCTTCGTCCCGGCTGTCAAAAATAAAGCGGTGCGCGTTGACGATAGCGGCGGGCCCCACGTAATCCGGATTGGCCCAGAATGACGGGCAGGAAGTGGTGCAGGCGCCGCACAGGATGCATTTAGTCGTGTCGTCAAACTTCTCACGGTCTTCGACGGACTGCAGCCTTTCCTGGTCGGGCTCCTCGGATCGGGTCATGAGGTAAGGCTTGATCTGTTTGTACTTGTCGAAGAACGACTCCATGTCGACCAGCAGGTCCTTGATCACCCGAAAGCCCCGCATAGGCTCCACGGTGATTTTGCTGCCCAGGTTTTTCAGCAGCAACTTGCAGGCCAGCCCGTTGTGGCCGTTGATCAGCATGGCGTCTGACCCGCACACGCCGTGCGCGCAGGAGCGGCGATAGGTCAGCGTCCCGTCGAGATACCACTTCACATGGTTCAAGGCATCGAGCAGCCGGTCGGTGGGTTCGGCTTCAAACTTGTATTCGCCCCACCACGGTTCCTGGTCCTTCTCCGGATTAAAACGCCGGATCTTCAGCTTTACCTGCATGGATCAGTACTTCCTTTCCTTGGGCTCGAACTTTGTGATCGTCACCGGCTTATAGGCCAACTCGATTCCCTTGGGTCCAAGGTAAGCCAGAGTATGCTTCAGGAAATTGGGATCGTCGCGCTTCGGGAAATCTTCGCGGAAATGCGCTCCCCGGCTCTCCTTGCGGGCCAGCGCGCCTTCCACCAGCACGTCGGCCAGGTCTATCAGGACACCGAGTTCGAAAATTTCCAGAAGCTGGGTGTTGTATTGCGTGCCCCGGTCCTCGATCTTGACGTTGCTGTAGCGGTCGCGGATCTCCTTGATCTTTTCGCGCATGGCGGTCAGGGTTCCGGCGTCGCGGAAAACGGAAGCTTTCTCCATCATTTCGTTCTGGAGGTTTTCCCGCAGGTCGGCGGCGCGTTCCGAGCCCTGGCCGTTGAGCAACCGGTCCACCATTTCACGTGAGCGCTCTTGCGGCTTTTCTCCCAGCGGCGGCAGTTCGTTTTCCTTGATGAAGCGTGCGGCGTCGCGGCCGCTGCGCCGCCCAAACACCAGAATGTCCACCAGCGAATTCGTGCCCAGGCGGTTGGCCCCGTGCACGGAAACGCAGGCCGTTTCGCCCGCGGCATAAAGTCCCGGCAGCGGAGTCTTCTTTTCGTCGATCACCACCCGGCCGTCGTTGTCGGTCGGGATGCCTCCCATCGCATAGTGGGCGGTCGGCTGCACGGGAATCAGTTCCTTGGCAGGTTCGATGCCCAGATAAGTCCTCACGAAATCCGTGATGTCGGGCAGCTTCAGGTCCAGCACTTCGCGGCCCAGGTGGGTCATGTCAAGGTGCAGGTAATTCTTTCCTTCAATGCCTCGCCCTTCGCGCATTTCGCGGTACATCGCGCGCGACACCATGTCACGCGGGGCCAGGTCCAGCAACCCGGGCGCGTAACGCTCCATGAAGCGCTCGCCGTCCTTGTTCCTCAAAATGGAACCTTCGCCGCGCGCGGCCTCGCTCAGCAGGATGCCCATCTTGTAGATGCCGGTGGGGTGAAATTGGAAAAATTCCATGTCCTGCAACGGAATCCCCCGCCGCAGAACCACACCCATCCCGTCGCCCGTCAGGGCGTGCGCGTTGGACGTCACGCTGAACATCCTTCCGCAGCCGCCCGTGGCAAAAACGACGGCCTTGGCGTGGAAGGTGTGGAGTTCCCCGGTGGCCAGGCAAAGCGCCACCACGCCGGCGCAACGTCCCTGCTCGATCAGAAGATCCAGCACGTGGTACTCGTCGTAAAAGTGCACCTGGTTCTTCAGGCACTGCTGGTACATGGTCTGCAGGATCATGTGCCCGGTGCGGTCCGCCGCGTAGCAGGACCGGCGAACCGGCGCCTTGCCAAACTCCCGCGTGTGGCCGCCGAAGGGCCGCTGCGCGATTTTGCCTTCCGGCGTGCGGCTGAAGGGCAGGCCCCAGTGTTCCAGGTCATACACCGTCTCAATGGCCTCACGGCACAGGATTTCCACCGAGTCCTGGTCGGCCAGGTAATCGCCGCCCTTGACCGTGTCGAACATATGCCATTCCCAGTGGTCCTCTTCGTGGTTGCCCAGCGCGGCCCCGATGCCGCCCTGCGCGGCGCCCGTGTGCGAGCGCGTGGGATAGAGCTTGCTGATGGCAGCCACACGGCCGTGCGAAGAGAGCTGGAGCGCGGCCATCAGGCCGGCGCCGCCTGCTCCGATAATCAAAGCATCATAGCGATGGACCATCCCTTAAACCTCAGTTCCTTGCCTCCCGCAGCCGAGCCCTAAAAGGGGTGCGCAGGATTAAACGTTAAAATCACCAGTGAACCCAGCGCCAGGAACACAAATCCCAGCACGTAGAGCGAAGCCAGAGAAAACACCCGCCAGCCTTGCGATCCCACGTAATCGTCAATCATCACCCGCACGCCATTCAGCCCGTGGATGAACGCCAGCCACAACATCACCACGTCGTAGGTCCGCCAGAAGGGGGTGGCAAACCGCACGGCGACAAAGTGGTAATTGATGACCTCAATGTTGTTGATGATGTGCATGATGGCAAGATGCACGAGGACCATGAACAACAACACGACGCCTGAAACGCGCATGAAGATCCATGCCAGAAGATCGATGCCGCCTTGCGGCCTGGGCCGTCCCGCTCCGTTCATCCGTTCCTCCTACTTCACCACCCACGCCAGCATGTAAATCGCGGCGGGCACAAAGATCAATAAAAAGGCAATCACCACGGCGTAAAAAAGCTTCTTCTGCACCATCGTGGATTCCGGCCAGAAATCGATGATGATAATCCGCACACCGTTCAGGGCGTGATACAACACGGCGCCGGCCAGCACCACTTCTCCCACCCGGAACAACGGATGCCGAAACACGGCCATGACATCGTTATAGGCCGTGGGGCCCCAGCCGATCATCGCCGTGTCGAGAATATGCGTCAGAAGAAAGATAAAAACGCCAATCCCCGTGATGCGGTGCAGCAGCCAGGACCACTGGCCCTCGCCTCCACGATAGGTGATGTACTTTGAGATTTTACCCATGGTGATGCGGTACTCCCTCTGGAAGACGTCTAGAAGAAAGGGTCTTTCCGGTTGACTGGTCATTGTATGGCAAATATTCAACTGTTGGCAATGGGTTGCGGCACACATCCCCCAAACCGCGTACTCCCGGTAAAACCCATCGCTATTTAGCCGGGTTCCGTTTAGACTGATTTTCCGGGTCTTACCTGACAATCCAATAGAAGAATCCTGAACCGACGAGGAGAGCTCTTCATGAGAGACTTCAAAAGCCTTTCCGAGAGGGAGATTCTGGCCCTGGCCATTTTTCTGGAAGAAGAGGATGAACGCATCTATGCTGATCTCGTCGAAGGCTTGCGGGAAAACTTCCCCGCCTCCGCCGAGGTGTTCGACGGCATGCGCGAGGAAGAGTCCGGCCATCGCCGCCGCCTCATTGAACTCTTCCGGCAGAAATTTGGCGAGCACATTCCGCTGATTCGCCGCCAGGACGTGAAGGGCTTTGTCCAGCGTCAGAACGTCTGGTTGATCCAGCCTCTCAACCTGCAGAAGATCCGCAACCAGGTAAGCGCCATGGAAGTGGAAACTCGCCGCTTCTATGAGCGCGCCGCCGCCCGCGCCACCGACGCCGGCATCCGGCAACTGCTCGATGACCTTGCCCAGGTGGAACGCACGCACTCAACGCGTGCCGAAGCGCTGGAGCGTGAAAAGCTGGGCGCTGGCGAGAAAGGGCAGGAGGAAGAAGCCCAGCGCCGACTGTTTCTCCTCCAAATCGTTCAGCCGGGACTCGCCGGGCTGATGGACGGCTCCGTCTCCACGCTGGCGCCCATCTTTGCGGCAGCCTTTGCCACCATGAGCAGCCATGACGCCTTCACGGTGGGCCTGGCTGCCTCGGTGGGCGCAGGCATCAGCATGGGCTTTGCTGAAGCACTTTCCGATGACGGCAACCTCACCGGGCGCGGCCACCCGTGGCTGCGCGGAGCCGTTTGCGGCCTGATGACCACGCTGGGCGGCATCGGCCACACGCTCCCTTTCCTGATTGGCAATATTCAGGCGGCGATCACCGTTGCCATCCTGGTCGTGCTGGTGGAACTGAGCACCATCACCTGGGTCCGCCACCGCTACATGGACACCCCGGCTTTTTCCGCCGCCGTCCAGATCCTGCTGGGAGGCGCGCTCGTCTTCCTCGCCGGCGTCCTGATCGGCAGGGCGTAATTCCGCCATTTTCATGTTTTGGCGGTACCGTTCGCTACGCCGGGCTTTCTCTTGCAGGGCAGTTGCGCACGGCTCGGGGGTATAATTCAAAAAAACCTGGAGGTCACCATGCCTGCCACCAAAAACGGTCCCAGCAAAGGGAACCTGATGATCAACATCTTTGACGGGAGGCGCGAGCCGATTTCACCCCGCCACAATCTCTTAGTCCGGATCATCGACGGCAACCAGAACAAACAATTTGAGGGCCGCCGCAAGGGGCCGAATATTCCCTGCTCCAAGCTGCCGGTCTTCGATAACTTCGGCGACAATTACACCATTATTGTGTCTGCCAAGGGTCACTGCGACGCAGGGTTTACACCCGTCAAAATTGGCCCCAACTCCTGGCAGCGTGTTGACCTGATGCTCCTGCCAAAGGATGCAACCTTCAATTTTTCTCAGGCAAGGTGGGACGGCCTGCAAACTTTGCAACCGAAGCTCTTCCAGCTTCTCTCTTCCGGCACAGCCTCGGCATCTGCCAGAAAGCGTTATGAAAATTTGATGGAGAACCAGGGTCCGACCCTTGCGGCTTTTTTCAACATCACCACCGCCATGGCGGCAATCTATCTGCCCACCGGAACCGCGCTTGATTACCTGAAGCAGTTAATCTGGGATCAGATGTATCCCACTCGTTTCTTTGCATACGCCGATAAGCAGATGGTCAACCAGGTCATCGAGGCGGCAGGCCACGGACAGTTTGCTCCAGAATATGGGAGCGGCCTGCTTCACCCTGGTGCCACTCGAAGCTACAAGCAGGTGCAATTCGGCGAAGCGAATGTCCAGTTGACGTTCCACGAGGGGGACACAAAGAAAATTGGCGGGGTTGAATGTGTTGTGGTTGAGCCGGATATCGATTACTACAGGGACATCGGCGCGCATGCGCTACTGGAAGTGATTCCCCACACCCTGACCGGCAGCCATACCGACCCCAGGGAGGTTTATGTGCTGCGTTGGATTGCCGGACGCCACGCCGGTGTCCCCGAATTTAATCCGCCCTACACCATTGTCTGAGCTCATTGGTGGACAATCGTCGGCGCGGACTGGTCCACCCCTTCCACTTTCTGAACAGGGGAGACTTCCCGCCTGATTGCCCTGTCCGCTATTTGTTCTTCACGGGCACGACGCCCATCTTGGGCGGGGCGTACCACCACAACTGTCCGGCGTCGTCGTAGAACTGCAGGGCCGGCTTTCCTTTGATGACAGCAATGCGCCCCCGGGCGCGGCCGTTCGGGCCGATCAGGACAAATTCCTTGGCGGCAACCGCGTTGGCAACCGGCCGCGCCATGCTGTGCTGCGCATAAGCCCTGTAGCCGGTCAGGGACGCGGCGGCCACGAGAGCGATGAAGAGAATCAGGCCTCCCATCTTCCAGTGGTGGTTTGCTTTTTCCAGCGCGCTGATGCGGGAAGAAAGACGGGCGATATCAAGGTTTGGATCGGTCATTCCAAATCCTCCGTTCTGGATTTTCAAACCTGCAGCGAACGGGCCGGGACCTTTCACAGGTCTGCCGGACTTCCGGCCTCGCCTCTCGTCCCGGCTGCAATCCGCTTCGTGTTGACTTGGATGCAGTCATGCGCGCGGCGTTGCCACGACGCCCCGGTGCGGATTTCTGGGCGGAATTCGCGCCGAATCCGCTTGACAAAGCTACGCTACTGTGCTAGCCTTGAGAGTATCGTGCCGGGCTGGGCGCTACCCAAGAGGATTAAGCAGTCTGGCCGGACGGCATAATGCCCGTAAGTGACTGAAACCATTAGGAGTCGTTTTTGGCCACAAAAATGCATGGGACAAAAAAACAAGTTTTTTAAAAAACAAAGCGGAGAAGTTACTGAAAACAAAGGGTTGGCCACCAAAAACAAACCCAAACAAACCCAAAAACAAAGCGGAGAAGTTGTTGAAAACACGTAGCTGTGGAAAAAACAAACCCAAAACAAACCCAAAAACAAACCAGGCTATGTTGTTGAAAATACATGATGGCCAAAAAAACAAACCGGAGACCAAAACAGGAAGAATCTTTCCTGCCCAAAGCCCCCCGGCTAGCGCATGCCAGGCCATGCGGAGCTAGCCATCCAGGCGTCAGGGTTCCCGGGGCTCGACGGCTCCCGAGGCCAGGGCTTTTCGATACTCGAGGAACTTCTCAAACCTCCGCGGCAAACCCTCGCGCCTTGTAACCTGCCCCCGCTCGAACTTGAAGTCGAAGGCGCGCACGCCCTCCAGGCCCATCGTCACCAGCGCGGGGACATCAAGGCCTTCCTCGGCGCGATCCAGTTGCCCGGCGTTTGCGAAGATGGCAGGCGACCGCGGCATAAAGCGCGGGCAGCAATCCTCAAACGGCTCGCAGGAGATTTCATAAGTTCCAACGCGCCGCGCCACCCGCAGGATATCCTCCTTGTCGTCTCCGGCCAGGGGGCGGTAGATGGGCACGTCGATGACCCGGTCGACGGCGGCCAGGTTGTGCAGCGTTTGCGAGGCCACCTGCGAAACGGCGTCGCCGGTCACCAGGCCCAGCCCGCGTTCCACCCGGCAGATCTCGCGGCTGATGCGCGCCATCATGCGCCGGTAGAGAAGCACCCGCAGGGTCTCCGGCGCTCCGGCCACAATCTGCCGCTGCACGGCGTCGAAAGGCACCACGTAAAGGCGGGAGGTGAATTGATAAGGCGTCAGCACGCGAACCATGCGCTCGGCCACCGGACTCGACGGCCCGCTGGCCGGCGAGGCGCTGCCGAAAAAATGAACAAAGGCCAGATGGGCGCCGCGGCGCATCATTTTGTAGGCGGCCACGCCGGAGTCGAACCCGCCCGAAAGCAGCAACACGAGCCGGCCACCGGTGGCTGCGGGCAGGCCGCCCGGGCCCTCGGCGCGTTCGGCATAGAGCAGCACCCGGCCCGGAACCACTTCCACCTGGCAGGTCACTTCGGGTTCGGACAGGTTCACCCGAACCTCGCTCCCTTTCGCCCGCAAGGCGGTCAGAATCTCCCGGCCGAGTTCGCGCTCGACTTCCATCGAGCCCGCTCCAAAATAGTGGTCGGCAATCTTGGCGCGCACGGCGAAGCTGCGGGGATTGATCCGCTCCATCACACGGCAGGCGCATCGGGCGAGTTCCGGCATTCCGCCGGAAACCTCCCACGCCAACCCGATATAGGCGAGGCCGAAAACCCGTTGCAGGCGCTCCACCATCAAGGGCAGCAGGCTTTCGTCAGGCACGGGAACCAAGAGGCGATCCATGACGATTTCCAGCGGCCGCTGCGAGAGATCTTCCAGGCTGCGTTTCACCGCTGCCACCAGCCGGCTCCGGAAAAAGCGCTTGTTTCCACCCTTCAACCAGATCTCATGGTAGTGCAGAATCAGCACGCGTTTTGCCGCGTCCTGCGCGTCGTGAATTCCCTGCTCAAGAGAAACCTGTTCAGCCAAACTGCCATTCCTCCCGCCGGACATCATCAAACGGAGTCCTGCGCGTCAACGCACGTTGAGCGAGAGCTTGAATGGGTGGACCTCGCGGATGACCGGCTCCATCTAGAATATCCGCAATCCGGGGCCGGAGCAAGAAAGGCTCAGGCCGCTTTGCAGGTCGCGGGAAGGTGTCCGGCGGGAATTACAATCCGGCCCTGGGTCCGGCAGCCTTTTCGAATTGCTTTGCGCCCCCGCAGGCGATTGGCCGATAATCACCTGGGTTTGCCCGGAGTGAAACCACCGTTGCGGCGGGGCCTGGCTTCTTCCCGCCACGGGATGCCGCACGAGGAGAAGATGCTATGAGCAGGCCGACCGACCGGCGCAACTTCATCAGGCACTCACTGGCAGCAACCGGCGCCGCCTGGCTGGCTTCAGCCAGTCCGGCCTTACTGAATGCCTTCGAACCGCAGGAAGGACTGAACCTCTCCAACCTGGAGAGGCTGAAAGATCAGCTTGCGGCACGGCAAACCACCGGCCTGCTGGTCCGCCGCCACAACCGCACCGTCTACGAATGGTACGCCCCCGGATGGGGTCCCGAGCGCCGCCACTACACCGCCTCAATGGCGAAGTCCCTGGTGGGCGGAATGTCGCTGCTGCTGGCGCTGAACGATGGCCGCATCGCCGCCGACGATCCCGCATGGAAATACATTCCCCACTGGCAGCATGACCCCTTGAAGTCGCAGATCACCATCCGCCAGCTGGCCACCCACACTTCCGGCCTTGAGGACGCGGAGGAAGGCGGCAAGCCACACGCAAAATTGACCGGATGGAAAGGCGACTTCTGGAAGCGAAAGCCCAGTCCCTTCTGGATTGCCATCCACGAAACTCCGGTGATCTATCCGCCCGGAACAAAGTTCGCTTACAGCAATACGGGGTTCGCGGCGCTCGCCTATGCCATCACGGCCAGCCTTCGGGGAGCGCCGCAGCGGGACATCAAAACCTTGCTGAAAGAACGCGTCATGGACCCGCTGGGAGTGCCCGCTCAAGACTGGTCCATAGGATACGACGGGCCCACCGAACTCGACGGATTGAAGATCTACGCCACCTGGGGCGGCGCCAATTACACGGCGCGCGCCACGGCCAGAGTGGGACAACTGATGCTGCAGCGCGGCGAATGGAACGGCCGCCAACTGGTCAGCCGCGGGTGGGCCGAAACTGTGGTGAAGTATGCCGGCATGCCGCTTCCGGACCGCCGGAAGGAAGGTCCTTTTCTCGGGAGCGGCCTGGGTTGGTACGCCAACTTTGACGGAGTGTGGCCGCAGGTCCCGCGCGATGCCTTTGTCGGGGCCGGGGCCGGGCACCAGGTCTTATTTGTGATTCCGAGTCTCGATCTGGTCGTCGTGCGCAACGGGAGCGTGCTGGCGAAAGATGCCCCGACCTATTGGGGCGCGATGTTCGAATACCTGATCACCCCCCTGATGAAGACCATCCATCCCGCGGGAACCGCTTCCAGTGCGCCTGTGCCCTTGAAGGCACCCTATCCTCCCAGCCCTGTCATCCGCAAAGTTACCTTCGCTCCTGCGGCGTCGATAGTCCGAAAAGCTATAGGCAGCGACATCTGGCCCCTGACGTGGGCGGCCGACAATGCGCAATACACGGCCTACGGCGATGGCTGGGGATTTGAACCGCGCACCGAAAAGAAGCTGAGCCTGGGCTTTGCGCGAATCACCGGCACGCCGGAAAATTTTGCGGGAACCAATATTCGTTCCGCGAGCGGCGAGCGTGTGGGTGACGGCGCCGCCGGCGCCAAGGCCAGCGGATTGCTGATGGTGGATGGAATCCTCTATATGTGGGCGCGAAACCTCGGCAGCGCCCAGCTGGCCTGGTCGGACGATCGCGCCAAGACATGGCACTGGGAGTTTCGCATCGAGGAGAGCTTTGGCTCTCCCGCTTTCCTTCAGTTCGGAAGGAATTACGCGGGCGCGCGTGACGGATTTGTGTACGTCTATTCGCAGGATGGCCCGAATGCTTACGAACCTTCGGATGGCCTGGTGCTGGCCCGGGTCCCGAAGGGGCGGATACTCCAACGCAAAGCTTATGAATTCTTCTCGCACCTGGACGCTTCAGGGGCACCGGTGTGGACCCGCGATATTCGCCAACGCGGACCGGTTTTTACCTTCCCCGGCCATTGCCAGCGCGTCGGAGCCGTTTACAATCCATTCTGCAGGCGCTACCTGTTGTCGCTGGGATTTGACCACGCTGGCGGCTGGGGAATCTTTGACGCGCAGAAACCCTGGGGCCCCTGGAGCACGGCCTTCTTTAGGCGCGACTGGGGGCTTGGCAATACCCACGATTATCGCCTTCCGTCCAAATGGATCAGCGACGGCGGGAAGAAGATGGTCCTGGTCTTCTCCGGCAGGGAGTATAACGGCATCCAGTACGATGCCTTCTGTGTGCGGCGTTGCGATCTGGAGTTCTCATCATGAGCCAGGCGGCCCTATTTAGGGCTGTGGCCAACGACGAGTGTGGCGCACACGGGCATACGACTTCGGGGTTTGACCTTGCAGGTCACTGTAGTATGCTTCTTGGCAATATCTGGGGCCGCCAGACAGTCCGCCCCCCGAAAGTGAGCTGAAGAAAGTGACACGAACTCAGGCTTTGGCAATCGTGGTCCTCAGCGTGTGGATTGGATGGACCCTGTTCATGTGGTTCGCGGCCACCCGGAGTTTCCGGACCGTCGACGAGGTGCTCAAATCGCCTCCGTCCCAGTTCTCGAGCGACGTGCAGAGTCTGAAGCCGGAGCAGAGACGCGAGGTCCTGCGCTACCTGGCGTCGGAAATCAACCGCACATATTTCCAGGCTTACGGCTGGGGACAACTGGTGCTCGGGACGATTCTCCTGATCCTGCTGGCCTGGAAAACGCCACGGAACGGAGTAAACCCGGCCATCGCCGCCGTCATGCTCTTTATCGTGATCATCCTGACACTGGGGGTGATGCCGCAGATTATTTCTCTGGGCAGGACCATCGATTTCCTTCCCCGAACTCCACCCCCGCCCGGCTATCAGCGCTTCTGGAAGCTGCACATGATGTTTACGGGCCTGGATGGAACAAAGCTGCTGGGAGGAATCGTTCTCCTGATCAGGTTGATTGCGTTTCGGTAAAGTAAACGGGCCAGGATGGTCCCGAGTGAAACGGCAGAGGATCGTTCGGATTCCAACTTGCGCAACGCGGCAAGCGCTTCAGCAAGGGGTCAAAAAATGAAGCTGGAAAAAAGGGTTGTCGCGAACCGGACGATGGCGCCTGACGGTTCGTCCTGCTTGACACGGTTTGAGGCCAATGGCAACATGAAAGCTGTCGTCAACGCGAGCGTTGCTTCCACTGGAGGGCGCTGACGGGTGGCGGCTTCCTCAATAGCTTGTGCCGAAGTGGCGGAATTGGCAGACGCGCTACATTCAGGATGTAGTGCCCGTCAGGGCGTGGAGGTTCGAGTCCTCTCTTCGGCACCAGGTTTCCGCCCCTCAAATCGCTGGTGCAATTCAGGCAGACTGCAATTGAAGAACCTGCCGCCGTCTAACGGGTGCCCACGGCATGGGCGCCCAGGAGCGTCCTGGAGGACAATGGCTGCAGGTTTGTAACTGTTGAGAAAAGGATGGAGGTACCCTCAAATGGAACCCATGGAGAGAAGCAGACGTCATTCCCGGTGGTCACACATTGTGCTGGGCACTTTCCTTGGCGCAGGCCTCATCGCGCTCGGGCTGGGCTATTCGAACAACGCCCTGGCTGCGTTGCACAAGCTGAATTTTCATTGCAACTTCAGCCCAAAGGAACTCGGCGAGTGGATTTTTCCTCACGCCGAAGACTGGGTCAGCAAGACGGAGAATGGCCAGACTTATATGCACATGCTGCGGCCGCGTGATCCGGGAGTGCCCCGCCGTCCGCTGCAATTTGCCCGGCTCAAGAACGTCAACGTGGGCAGCTTTGACCTCAGCGTCAAAGTGCGACGCGAAGGCCGCTCCATGCTCATTGCCTTCAACTACGTCGACACCCTGCACTTCTATTACACGCACGTCTCACACGATCGTGGGACGTTTCAGCCCGTCCATAACGGCATCTTCCTCGTCGACGGCGGGCCACGCAGGCGGATCGCCGGCACCGAAGCGCAGCCTGCTCTGCCGGACACCAAATGGCACACCATCCGGGTGGTGCGGAATGTCAAGACGGGCCTGATTCAGGTTTACTCAGATGTTCAGAAGAAGCCGCTGTTCTCCGTGGTGGACCACCATTTCACATGCGGGCAGATCGGGCTGGGCTCGTTTGACGAAACCGGCGACTTTGCCGACCTGAAGATCAAATCAAGCGATGCAGGGTGCACTCCACAAGCGCCGGCCTCGCCGCAAGCGCTGCTGCAGAGGCCACAGTTCCAGCATTAGACAGGAGTGGAAACCCGGGGCACTGCAGACGAACCGCGAAACCCTCCACAAAAGCAATTCGGCGTGAGAGCCTGTTCCTGCCGCCCTCACGCCGAATCAACTCTCCGCAATACTGACTCTGGGTCCTTGAATTCCTCTTGCCAGCAAGGCCCTACGACGAATGCCTGGGAAGGGCCTTGCCCAACTGAGGAGATGCTATGGCGCCGTGCAACCCGTCAGGGCAAGGGTTAGAGTACTTTCTGTGGTCTGGTCCACAGAGGTCCCCGGGTTAACCGTAACCGCGCTGCTGGTGGCCGATGTTGGAGAGCAGGTCAACAGCGTGTTGTTCAGGGTGGCATTGGTTGACCCGTCTGCGAGGCCCTCGATTGTGTACATCGCCTCACTGGTTGAACTGGGCGCCACCACGTTGTTGCCGTTCGTGCTGTCATACGTTCCGACCGCCACGGCACTGGCGGGCACCGTCACCGAGTACCCTACGCAGTCCAGCGAACTGGTCGCGCAGCCGCCCGGCGAGGTCGTGGTGACAGTGGTGTACACAGGAGGATGGGAGTCCGTCACATTACTGTCCGGCGTCGATGATTTATCGAGCACCGGGATGGTGAGGTTGACGATGTCGCTGCCGTTCGTCACGGATTGAAGTGCGCTAAGCTGGACGTCACCCTCAACCGGGGTGCTGCCTGTTCCCTGAGTTGTGATCTGCCCGGAAATCTCCGCCGGATCCGCCGCACCGCCGCTGGAGGTTTCTGCAAACAACGGGATACTGCTTGTACTACCGCCAACCGGGACATTAAACACTACGCTGGGATTGTAAACCGTAGTGGTCAACCCCTCGGTCGTGGTGCCGGCAACGACCACGTCAAAGTTTCCAGAGGCATTCGATGCAATGGGGCAGAAGGCAAACGACCCATCCATCCCCGTCAATCCGGACAGGATCACACGGTCAGTGGCGGGGGTGGTGCTGGTATCCGGCTGTTCCAGAAGAACGATGGCGTAGGGGATTCCCATTCCTGGATTTGGCGAACCCGCTCCTTCTACAACCTTGCCGGTAATACTGTTAGTGTTTGTGCTGACTTCACCCGCATGCAAAACCGGTTTGAATCGGTACTGCCCGTTCCCTTGTTTTACGATCGAGGCACAAGTCTGGAAATCGATGTTGAAATCCGTGCTCTGACCCGCCGTGACCGTCAGCCCTCCATTAGCGATCTGCGAAGCCGGGATCTTGATGCCGGTCTGAGCCTGGCTGCTGAGTTGCAATTCCACAGGACTGCCGCCATTGGGAACCACACAGTTCCAGCCGTTTCCGGTGCCGCAGGCATTGTCGGAAGGTCCGGACGATGGGGGAGTGTTGTTGGCCAGCAAAATCAGCCGGATCTGCTGGTACTTCCCCGGTGGAAGCGCCTTGCTTCCCAGCAAATAGAGCGTGCCGCAGAAGCCCTGCGTCGCGGTCGGATTAAGCGTCAATAAGTCAACCTGCTGGGGACTGTTGGTCAGGTCAACCAGCGTCTGCCACCCGCTGTTGCTCGTATCGCTGATGCTTGCCTCGACCTTCGTGACCGTCACATAAACGTGGTCGTATTCACCGGAAGAACTGCCGCCGAGCGAGGAACACGTTGGCGGGTCACTGAGATAGGTCTTGATCGTCCCGGTTGTGGGATTGCTTGAGGCCGTTGTGCTGCCGCCGCAACTGATTATGGCGGCAACTGCGAATGATAAAGCCAATGAAAGTGCAAATGCCGTGGAGATACGGGCGTGACTTCTTTTGGTCTTCATGGTTCCTCCCTGTCAGTCTCTGAACATGTTGCGATTCAGATCTGATGCCTGGGCCAAATATCCCTTATTGAAAATCCATGGCCATGAGCTGGGTCATTTCCCTCAGCCATCACCTGAACTACTGCGAAACGCCAGGCACACCTGCCATATGATGCGCCAATCATGCCGAAGGTCTACGCAGTGCTGGCTGCCGGATCAGGCGTGGGAAAACGACAGGTCCACCTTCAATTCGGCCAGCTCAGCACGAAACCCAATCTTAGTGTTCACCGAATAATGTTCTGATACCACGTCTTCAAGGGGCGCTTCAATAGAGGGTCAGTTAGCAGCTAACCAGTTAATGTGAAAAGTTTTGCACACTGCTCCGAAAATCTCTTATGAAAAGCCACGGAGCGCGCATTGGCCACGCCAAGCCAAACCTGCACGAAGCGCGAAGCTCTCGACCCCTGTCAAGGATCCAGCAAGACACAACGCCCCTTCGAGCGGACTGGTCCCCGGATGATCACCAAACAGGAGCTTTCAGCCAGAAGGCAAGCAAGTTCCGCGGCATCAACAGACTTGTCGATCCGCTCCACCTTTCCTCCCCAATGGGAGAATCATTGGCTATTCGCAACCGCCGTTCGATGGCGCAGGTCAACGACGGCAGGTTGCCCGGCAACAGCGCCGGCCCTGCTCGCCCCCGTAATCTGGGCCGCTCCGCTATTCGACGCGGACATTCGGCTTGCCTGGTATTTTGGCGCACTCACGTATCCGTGCATGTGATTCTTGCTGATGCTGTTAATCACAAGCTGAAGGGGCTGCCCGTTTTGTTCTGTATAAAAGACCACCGGCTCATAAACATTGATGTGTTTCTTAACCAGTTCGCGGTCATTCACAATCACGTGAAGATTGCAGAACTGGTGCCTGGCATTGGTCCTCCGGAGCGACACTTCAATCGGGCCTATGCGCTCGAACCGTTTGGCTTTAAACATGTCAAACTCGAAATAGCTACGCTCGCCCTTCTTCTCCAGCTCCACCAACTCGGCGTGAGTCTTGGCAATGGAGCCGGTCAATTGGTTTCGGGTGGAATCCAGATTCCCTTGAAGCTCCGCTCGCGTTTTATCGAGGTCCTGCTGAGTGGATGCGATGGCTTTATGGTTCTGAGCAAGTTGATCCTGCATCTGTTTCCATCTCGGGTCGTCTTTGTTCACCACCTTCTTCGCGGCAGCCTGGCGGCGGATGTGTTCCCGCCGGACCGCAGCTGCGTGGCGGGCTGCCTTTTCAACCCTCTCGCGTTCTGCCTGTTCAGCCTGCTGGGTTTGCATAGCGTTCAGTTCAGACGAAAGGGTTTGAACCTGTCCTTTTGTCTGCGTCAAGGACGCCGTTAACTCCTCATTGCGGGCCGACAGATGATTGGCCACTTTTTGCTGTTGCACAATAAGCCCTGCAGCTACAGCTACAAGGCACAAAAAGACGACTGCGCCCACCCACAAAGGGTTCAACGATCTTCGGGACTTTTGGGCACCGTTCCCGGTTTCATTCAGGTTCGAATTCTCTACCATGTTTTTCATCTCACTGGCCGATTGCTGAAGAAGTGCTGCGGTCTCGCCGTCCTGAGTTAAACCATGAACGGTTTTGTCGAGGCCGATTTAGAGAAAGCCCCAACTCGCCGCCGTTCTCTCAGGAATCACCTGAGCCAGACGTTCCTCAGCAACCACACTGAATCAAGAGTCGCTTGCGCCGCTTGCCGGCACATAGCGCCACATTCCTGTCATGCAAGTGCCATGCCATAAAACTCCGTCACCAACCCATGCCGTTTCAACGAGTTAATAGATTGCTACGAAACGGTTCACAGGTGGACCTGCGAACAGATTTCAATGAGGATGAAAATTTTCCATAGCGGAGCTTGGTCCATGGGGAGGACCCGGCTTCACAATCACCACCTTTTTCAATACGGAGTTTTAGCCGCGCGCGAGCCAGGTAAGGCAACCCTTAACTCCAGGGGTTCGGATTCTGTACCTGGATGGGCCGCTGCAATGATTTGAATTAGATGATCAGCCGGCCTCTGCGGAAAAGTCGATCGGAACCCACCGTCCTTCGCGGGCCGCCCGATAGATCGCCTGCATCGTCACAACGTCATGAAGTCCCTCACGGCCGTCTGGTTCCGGGTCGCGCTTTCGCCGGATACTGTCGGCGAAGGCATCAAGCTCCAGAGCGAACTCATCGATAATCTTGAAGCGTTCTTCAAACCAGCGGCCTCGGATCTTACCGAAAAGGCGCCTTTCTTCGTCGAACGCAAATGCAGGGTCCAGAGACACCCACCCCTTTTCGCCAAAGACCTTCAGAAAATGAGCCTGGGCGGCTCCAAAGCTGGCGCTTGCCTGCACGAGCAGGGCATCAGGAAATTTGAGTTGAAAACCTATGCTCTCCTCGACGCCACTGAAGCGGCCGGGGTCAGTGGTCCAGCTATAAGCGGCAGCTTCTTTGGGCTCACGGCCCGTCAGCCAGCGGATGGTGTTTATGCAGTAAACCCCAAGGTCCATCAGCGATCCACCGCCTGAAGCCACTGGATCCAGGTGCCAGGCAGGCACTTTCTTGCCAGGCGGCAAAAAGATGGTGAATGCTGAGTGGATAAGTTTGATTTTGCCGAGCTTCCCGGAAGCTATCAGCTTTTTAAGAGCAAGGCTTGCAGGCTCAAAATATTTCCGGTAAGCGATCATCAGCCGCACTTCATGATCCCGGCATGCCAGGATCATCTGGCGGCACTCAGCCGCGGTGGTCGCCATGGGCTTCTCGCAGAGGACGTGACGCCCGGCTTCCGCCGCTCTCACGGAATAACGGGCGTGCGTCCCGTTGTCCGTGGCGATGAATACGGCGTCCACATCAGGGTTTGCAAGACACCTGTCATAGTCGTCGTAATGGTACGAAGCGCCGGCGCCAAAACGGGCAGCCAGCCGTTTAGCTTTCTTCAGATCGCCACTGACCACGGCGACCAGCTTTGCCTTCTTGCTGTGGCGGAATGCCGGCAAAACAGCCTGCTGCGAAATACTCCCCAGTCCTACCACCGCATACCCAACTCTTTTGCTATTGGCCATTTAGCGCTCCTGTTCAAGATGGAAAGATTTTACAACAGCTACGGGCCTGGATGTTGAGCCTTTATTTTCAAGCCGGAGGGCGAAAGAGGAACCACTCCTTGAAATGTCCGCAACGGAATCAAAAATCGGAGTTCGCATTAAGCTTGACTTTTGTATTTGAAGGACTAAATTAGTAGCAGGAGGCACAGAGGTCGATGTGCTGTACGCCGGTTCGGAGAGCTGGGTCCCGGTGTGAAGCCACAACTGCTCAGGGTGCTAGCTGCTTTTCTAACCGAACCATAGTGCCAGAGTTACACTCTTGTGGTTGACGTGTCCGTCTGCTGGATCCGACGGTATGAGGAGGGTCCCATGTTTCAAATGATCAATGAAGAAAAGCCCACTGCTGAAGACCGAAAGATGCTGTGGATTAAGATTGGGCTAACCATTGTTTTTTTTGCTGCTCTGTGCGGCGTAGTCTACTTCTTTGCAATGACACCCTACGGGAAGTGATTACGAATGAGGCACAGGGAACTGCTGATGTACAAGGTGGAGTGCGTCTTCTGGCGTACGAATGTCGCCCTCTAGTTGTGCATCTTCCACAGCCTGAAGGATCTGCTTGAACAGCGGTCCGGGCTTGTAGCCGTCGCGAATGAGGTCCTCCCCGCTGAGAAGGCGGGCGGGCCTGATTTCTGGTTCCGGAATCTGGCCAAGCATTTCCCATGCCAGCTTGTAATTTTCCAGGTTGCGATGGCTCGCCAGACAGTCCAGCCGATGAAGCTCCAGATGTTCTGAAAAACCATCCATTCGCAGAAAACGAATCTGCGTTGATCGCTTCATCTGCGGGAAGTCCTTGAACCGCAGGTGGTGGCGGACCAGTTCGACCACCCGCTCGGTATCCTGGCCGGAAAGCCGGAGCCGCTTGCAGATTTCTTCCGCCATCATGGCCCCTACTTCAACGTGGTTGTCAAAGCGGATGCGCTCACGCACAACAAACGTGCGTGGCTTCCCTACGTCGTGCAGAAGCACTCCGAGAGCCAAAGTTGATGTTGGAGCCTGGAGCCCGTCAAGCATCATCAGGGTGTGTGTCCATACGTCACCTTCAGGGTGAAACTGCGGTGGCTGCTCAACACCCTGCATCGCCTTCACCTCGGGCAACACCTGCTGCAGCAAGCTGGTGCTGTCCAGAAGCTCGAAGCCCCTCCGCGCATGGCCTTCTGTAAGAATCTTCAGAATTTCGTCGCGGATTCGTTCGGCGCTGACCATCCGGATTTCGGCGGCCAACTCTCGGATGGCACCGACAACCGCGGAATCCAGTTCAAAGCTGAACCGGGCCGCAAAACGCACGGCGCGAAGCATGCGCAATCGGTCTTCGCTGAAGCGTTTGTAAGGATCACCAATGGTGCTGATCCTGCGGCGTCGAATGTCCGACTGGCCACCGACATAATCGATCACACTGTCTTCTACGGGATCGTAGAGCAGGCCGTTGATGGTAAAATCCCGCCGGCGGACATCCTCTTCAGCGGATTTCGCATACTCGACGCGGTCCGGATGCCGGCCGTCAGCGTAGATGCCG
>JBAUWE010000056.1:0-8225 GCA_049583595.1 Terriglobia bacterium | reverse complement strand
GAATATAATGAGAGCCGTCCTCAAAGGGCTCTCGGGGAGAGGACGCCGAACGAATTCGCCCATGAGATCGCGGCTAGCCGCGATCTCATGGGCCTCAAAACAGCCGAAAACTCACCTTAGATTTGGTACAAAAAAGCCGGTCCGCTCACAGGTGAATGCTCTCTCAGTTCATCTGGTACAGAAAATTCCGGTCACGTCATCCTGGCGAACGTTCTCGCCCGAACTCTACGCGAAAGGGTTGCTATCAACGAGCACGGGCAACGCAAGGTTGTTACCAAGCTGGAAGCAGCGGTCAAACAACTCGTGAACAAGTCCGCGGCGGGAGATTTGGCTGCGCTCCGACAGTTATCAGCACTTGTGCAGTCCGCGGAGCAGCAGGCAGCACAAACGCCGCCAGTCAATACACCCCTCGGCGCAGACGACCAAAGAGTAGTTCAGGGGATTCTGGAACGATTCGAAAATCGGAACGTTGGAGATGACCCAAATGAAAATGAGAGTAAGTGAATACCACGCACTACTGCGGCAGGATCTGTATGCGTTCATTGAAAAGGCGTTTTGCGAACTGAATCCTGCAACGGCGTTTCAACATAACTGGCACATTGAAGTAATAGCGGCCGAACTGGAAGCATGCCGGCGCGGAAACACCAAGCGGCTCATCATTAGCATCCCGACTCGTTCCTTAAAATCAATCTGCGCTTCGGTCGCGTTTCCAGCCTGGCTCATGGGACATGAGCCCAGCAGCCAGATCATTGCGCAAGCTACGCCCAGGATCTTGCGAATAAGCACACGATGGATGGCCGCGCGCTCCTCTCGAGTAAATGGTATCAAGGTCTCTTCCTTACCCGGCTGGCGAGTCATCGGCAGGCCGCTCAAGAATTCGTAACCACCCAGCAGAGTTTCCGTCTGGCCACGTCCGTGGGAGGAGTCTTGACCAGCCGTGGTGCCGATTTCATAATCATTGATGACCCCTTAAGACCCGATGAAGCACTCTCGGAAACCCAGCGGAAGGCAGTGAACGACTGGTATGACCACACTCTCTACAGCCGACTAAACGACAAGAGCAATGGCTGCATCATCCTGAACATGCAACGCCTGCACGAGGACGACCTCGCGGGCCATGTCTTTGAGCAAGAACCGTGGAGGGGAGTTCGCTTCCCTGCCATCGCTGAAGAAAACGAATCACACCTGGTTCAAACGCCTTAGGGACAGAAACGCCTCACGCGTCGTGCTGGAGAGGCCCTCCATCCGGCCCGAGAACCACTTGAAGTACTGCATCGGCTTCGAGAAGCCCAGGGGGAGTATAACTTCGCCGGTCAATACCAGCAGGCACCTGCCCCACTGGGCGGCGGCATGGTCAAAGTGGATTGGTTTAAGACCTATACCACAGCTCAGCTCCCATCTAAATTTGAGTTGGTTCCACAAAGCTGGGATACGGCAAACAAACCCACCGAACTGAGCGATTACAGCGTCTGCACCACCTGGGGTGTAAAGGAGAAACACCTCTACCTTCTCCACGTCCTCCGCAAACGCCTCGGGTATCCCGACTTGAAACACGCCGTTCGAGAACAGGCCGAGGCATTTAGTCCTAAAACTATCCTGATTGAAGACAAGGCATCAGGGACCCAACTGATTCAGGAACTCGTCAGTGAGGGGATGTACGCCATCAAGAAGTATGAACAGACGATGGACAAAGTCATGCGGGTGCATTCCGTGACCAGCACGATTGAAAATGGCTTTGTTTACATTCCAGAAAAGGCCGCCTAGCTCAATGAGTATCTGCACGAACTTGCCGCATTCCCAAAGGGAAGGTTCGATGATCAGACTGATTCGACCTCTGAGCCTCTTGACTCGTTCAAGCAGCACTCGCGATACCGCCTAGGTGGCATCTGAGAATACTATCAGCATGAAGCCGAAAAAGTTAAGGCTGGGAAAGGTCAGAGTTCTAGCCGTTCTTTCTATTGAACTTTAATAAGCCTTACCTGATTCAGCTCGAAGCTGCTGAGTGCATCGAGGTGTTTGGTTGCTGTCTGTCACTCCCCGAGTATATTCAACTGAGTCGCATGGTTCAACTGTGTAACCTCGTTTGAGCAGTAGAAGTGCCATATCAGATTCGCCGAGGCATTCCTGCCTTCCTCACCCGAGGCCCGATTCGAAATGTAAATCATATTTCAGTTCGGCGGAAAAGCGTAGTCAGGCCGTCCTACCGGGATTCAAGTCCATCCCGGCCCACCTGAAGTTCCCTGCTCTCGTGGCACAGGCCGCTTCGATGGCATGATATCCCGGCGGTATAGTGTTCCCGGGCCTCCGCAATGCATTGGTGCTGGTTGTGTTGACTCAAAATGTTGTGGAATGGCAAGATATCCGCATGAGCACTCTGGGGAAACACATCTGGTAATGGCCGGTAAATTCACCCGACGCGATTTGCTGAAAGCAAGCGCAGGCCTCTGCCTTCCCCTGTTGACCAGCCAGCTTGGACTTGCGGACCAACCCGCTCCCAAAACAGATTCCGTCCGGTTCCGCAACGTTGCGGCCGCCTCGGGCATGCAATTCGTGCTGGAGAACAACCCGACTCCGAGCAAGCACCTGGTTGAAACCATGGCGGGGGGCGTGGCGGCATTCGATTACGACGGCGACGGGCTGACGGATCTCTACTTCACCAACGGGGCGTCTTTGCCGTCTTTGAAGAAGACATCGCCCAAATACTGGAATCGCCTTTACCGAAACCTGGGTGGATTTCATTTCCAGGATGTGACTGAAAAGGCGGGAGTCGCCGGCGCAGGGTATTCGATGGGGGCCAGCGCCGCCGATTACGACAACGACGGCCATGTCGACCTCTTCGTGACGGGGGTCGGCAGGAATATTCTTTATCACAATCGGGGTGACGGGACGTTCGAAGACGTGACCGAGCAGGCGGGGATCAAGAGCAGCCCCTGGTCGATTGGCGCCGCCTGGTTCGACTACGACAATGACGGGCTATTGGACCTCTTCGTGCTCAATTACCTGCAATGGTCGCCAACGTTTGAACCCTACTGCGGCGATGCATCGCGCCATTTGCGCGTCTACTGCCATCCTCGCGTCTTCGAAGGCCTCCCCAATGCCCTTTACCATAACGAGGGCAATGGAAAGTTTAAGGACGTCTCGCAAGAGTCCGGGATCGCGAAGCATATCGGAAAGGGGATGGGTGTCGCGGTTGCTGACTACGATGGTGACGGCCTCATGGACATTTTCGTCACGAACGATAAGATGCGGAATTTCCTATTCCACAACCTCGGACACGGAAAGTTCGAAGAGGTCGCCATGCAGGCGGGTGTGGCTTTGCTCGACACGGGCAATCCCGTCTCAGGGATGGGCACGGATTTTCGGGACTACAATAATGATGGGCTGCCGGATATTGCTTACTCCGCGCTTGCAGGTGAAACCTTCCCGCTCTTTCGCAACCTGGGAAGGGGATTGTTCGGGGATATGACCTACTCGAGCAACATGGGCCTGGCGAGCAGGGTCTACAGTGGGTATGGGATCGGCATGTTCGATTTCAACAATGATGGATGGAAAGACCTTTTCACCTCCAACGCTCACGTCAACGACATGGTCGCGCTATACGAAGCCACGAAATACAAGCTGCACAACGCGGTATTCCTGAACCGGGGCGACGGGACTTTTGAGGACGTTTCCGAGACCGTGGGAGAGGATTTTCTCACGCCGCGGGCGCACCGGGGCGCCGCCTTTGCCGACTTCAATAATGATGGCAGAATGGACGCGGTCGTGACCTCACTAGGCGCGGGCCCGGAGTTATGGGAAAACGTCACACCGGGTGAAAACTCCTGGTTGATCTTTAAGCTGCAGGGAACCCGGAGCAACCGCGACGGAATCGGAGCAGAAATCCGCGTGGACGGCCAGGTCAATCACATGACCTCCGCGATGAGCTATGCGTCTTCCAGCCACTTTGGCGTCCATTTTGGTACCGGCAAGCTGAAGGAGGTGAAGAAAATCGAAATTCGGTGGCCCAGCGGGACGCGCCAGGTGCTCACGAACGTTCAGACAAATCAAGTGCTAAGGGTTCGCGAACCTTAGTTGCCCTGGTTGAGCTCAAAGGTGCAGTTCTCTTACCGGTAAGCGTTTCCAGGCGAAGCTGAGGCATGGGGCAGCCCTTTCTTAAACTCTTCGTAATCCGAGAGCGCCTGCTTTGCCGCCGCGGCCTGGCCCGCGATCGAGTAGGCACGGTAAAGCTGGAAGTGGGTAGTCCCGTCTTCGTCAACGGAAAGCGCAGCCCGAAGGAACGGAATAGCCTCCCGGGCTCTGCCGGTTCGCAGCAGGGCCTGTCCGAGAGCGGCCTTCGCAGGCAGGAAATGGGAATCGTCGGCGATGGCTTTCTCCAGATATGGGATCCCTTTCTCCGGCTGCTCCAGGTTGAGCCAGCATCCTCCGGTTAAGAAGTTCACCACAGTGGAATCAAAGCCGTCCTTCCGCATGCTTTCAATCACCTTCAGCGCCGATTTATAGTCCCGTGCCCGATAGAGCGCCCAGGCCAGACCTCCGCGCGCACGGTTATCATGCGGCGCAAGGTCCAGTGCTTTGCGCCACTGCTTTGCCGATTCCATCCACTCCGAGCTCTGGTCGAGCAGTTCGGCAGCGTGAATGCGACTTTCGGGTGAAGGAGGCAGTTGGTCCAATCGGTTGTAAGCTTGCTGCGCCAACTCCCGGTAATGTTCGCTTTGTCCGGGCGCCTGCTCGGAAAGTTTGTCGTAGCAATGGCCCAGGCCATACCAGACCTCGGGACTGTCCGGAAGGATTTTCGCCAGTTTCTGGAACTGTTCGGCGGCTGGTTCATACCGCCGGGCCCCCGAAAACGCCTCTGCCAGGGCGAGCCGCGCGTTGCGGTCCATCGGTTGCGCTTCCAGCGACTTCTGAAGCGGTGGAATGGCGGAGGCGAATTCACCAAGTTGGAGATAACTGGCACCCAGAAACAGATTGGCGCTGGGCAACCCCGGCCGAAGCCTGAGTGCCGCTTTCGCCTCCTCCGCCGATTCCCTGTAATGTCGGGCCTTGTACTGGGCGACGCAAAGGTCCACACGAAATCCCGGATTACTGGGAAACTTTCGGACCAGTTCCTGATAGATGGGGACGGCCTGCTCGGGCTTTCCTGCGATCACCAGGTCCCTGGCACGGCGCAAGGACTCCGAAGAGGGTGCAACCTGAGCCCAGAGGGTTGCAGCGCACAGCAAAACCGCGCAAATCTGCCAGCAAATTGTGGCCATTCGCGTGAAGCGCGGGGCGCGGCAGGCCGAGCCCTGCGAATACCGGCAAAGGCTGCTGAGGGTACCGCAGGTTGTGTCTGGACTTTGCTGTCTGTTCGTGGGGGCAAGGGGCGCAATCTGCAAAGGCAGGATGAGAAGGAAATAATTCATGGCTTCTTTTGGCGAAGAGTCGCCAGCTCGTGGCGCACCTTCGGAATCACCGTGGCGTACTGCGCGGGGGACGCTTTGGCGAGGAAGGTTTCAAAGCACTTCCGCGCCCCCTCACGGTCGCCCGTCATCTCGTAAATCAAACCCAGGTTCACCTGCGCCTCCAGCAAGTCGGGATTGAGCTGGACGGCGCGCTCGAAATACCTGCGCGCCGCTTGAGGATTCCGGCGTTGAACGGCAATCAGGCCCAGGCCGTTTTGTGCCGTGGCACTATCCGGACGAATGGCCAGAATCCGTTTAAAGGCACCCTCTGCGTCGTCAAGCCTGCCCGCATGCAGGTCCGCTGTGGCCAGGTTTGCCAGGCTCTCCGTGTCGACGGGATTCAGTTGCGTCGCTTTCTCATATTCGGCGATGGCTTCGTCGGTCTTCCCCTGGCGAACCAGCAAATTGGCGATGCGTCCGTGCAGCTTTCCACTCTCGATGCCCTTGCTGAGCGCCGTCCGGTAGAGGTGCATCGCCTCCTTGTAAAGTCCGTCCTTCTCGCATCGCCCCCCCAGCTGGTAGTAAATCATCGGATTCGTCGGATCCTCGGCCAAGGCCTGACGTTCCAGTTTAAGGCGGCGCGCCTCACTCGTATTCGACGAGGGGTTCTCCGCCTCGTAGAGCAATTTGAGAATGTTCGTGCGATCCTTGGGATCCACACCCTTGCCCGTCAACACATACGTCTTGGGCGAGTACTCCGCCACATAGCCGAGCGAGTTCAGCTCCTCAGACGTCTGCTTGTCAATCAACTTCATTTGGACCTTCTCGGTCGTCCCGTGGCCCCCGGCTGAGAGGGTTCCATTCAGAATTGCTTCGAGCCTCTCTCTCTGCACGGGCTGCTGCTGAATGACATTCGTCGTCTCGCCGGGATCCCGGGTCAAGTCATACAACTCAGGCTTCGGGGCGCGGATGTACTTCCAGTGATTTGTTCGAATGGCGCGAAGCTCGGACCATCCCATGTTGATTTTGGGGTAAAGCGTCTCCTCGTAGGAAGTTCCCGTGTCTACCGGGTTGCCCGAGAACGCCGGTACCAGGCTTGTGCCTTGCACCTGATGTGGCGCTTTCCCACCCATCAGGTTGAGCAACGTTGGCAGAAAGTCGATACTCCTCACCTGTCGTTTGATCCGCATGCCGGCAGGGATTCCCGGCCCCGCCATGATGAAGACGATTCGCAAGGTTGAATCGTAAAGAAAAACGCCGTGCGTGTACTCACCATGATCGCCCAGGCTTTCCCCGTGATCGGAAAGGACGGCAATGATCGTGTTTTGTGGAGCCTTCTTCATCACGACGTCGATCAACCGGCCAAGCTGCTGGTCTGCGTAAGCGATCTCGCCGTCGTAGGGATGGGTCTTGTACTGTTCCCGGAAAGGGCGGGGCGGCTTGTAAGGCATATGCGGATCGTACAGGTGGACCCAGACGAAGAACGGCTTTCCCGCCTGCGTGTTCAGCCAATGAATGGCCGGGTCAATCACCTCCTTCGCGGGCCGTTCCGGGTCTGGCAGAAATTGTTCGGAAGGCCCCGGTTGGGGCATTTGATCGTCGTAAACCGCAAAGCCCTGATTGAATCCAAAATTTCTCTTGAGCACAGCTGCGCCGATAAACGCCGCCGTATCCCACCCCTGTTTCTGCAGGATTTCCGCGAGGGTCAGTGCGGAGGAAGGCAGAACGAATCCGCCCGTGTCACGAACGTGGTGCATGGTCGGATACTCGCCCGTGAAGATGCTGGCGTGGGAGGGCGACGTCAGCGGGGCCTGCGCCACGGCCTGCTCAAAAAGCACCCCGCGTTTCGCCAGCGCGTCAAGCGTCGGCGTTTTGACGTCCTGGTATCCGTAACAGTGGACATGGTCCGACCGCAAAGTATCGATCGTAACCAGGACTACGTTGATGGGCTTTAAGGTAGCGTGCGCTTCGCCCGGCGTCTTCTCTCCGGACTTGCACGAGGTGAAGACCGCCAGACTCAAAAGGCAAAGCCCTGCGCAAAGAGGCCCTATCCACCGGTGGGTGATTCCGCTGCAGCGGGAATCGGCCCCAGGGCGCAGCCCTGTGCCGAAGAGGATGATCAACCGGCGCTTCATGACCCCCTATAATAGCACGCGGAGCGGATGGGTAACATCCGCTCCGCGCAAGGAATCAAACAGCCCGCATGTCAACTAGAAGTTGAAGCGAGCGTCCAATTGGATCGTTCGGCCGCCACCATTCGCTAACAACGCTCCAAACTGCGAGGACGTGATGTCCGTTGAAGAGATGTAGGTGGTATGGCGGTTAAAGGGATTGGTCATGGTCATCCCAAGGCCGAAGTACGTCCCCTCGCGGCTGGTGATCGGAAAGTTCTTTTCCAGCCGGAAGGTTTCGCCGGCGCTACCCGGGCCTCGTACGTTCGGCAGTTCTCTGGGAGCCGTACCCACGCGCAAGGGCACGCCGTCTGCCGTATGGGGGACGGGCGAGAACCCTGCCGGATTGAGGTAAGGCGTCGGGACATTTATGTCGACATTTTTGGAGGCGCCGCCGAGGGTCAGACTCTGGCTCCCGATAACATCCGGTCGAATCCCAGGAGCGATCCCATCGGGAATCAACAGATCACCCTCTGAGATCCGGATCGAACCTCCAGACGAATAGTGTTGGATTGCCGACACTTGCCACCCTCCGAGGAACGGGTTGGCCCAGTGCAAGTCCCAGTGCCTCCCTTTCCCCACCGGGGTCTGCCACACCCAGGTCAACTTGAAATCCTGGGGAATGTTGAACCCGGTAACAGACCTCTCGATAGCGCGGTTGTGATAATCC
>JBAUWE010000055.1:0-4002 GCA_049583595.1 Terriglobia bacterium | reverse complement strand
GAAGAGTGAGGTCCAGGCTATCAATACGCGGCCCCATCCTTACGAGTTCGCGTTGTACTACGACATCTAAGCGCAAGTGGCGTGTTCTAAATTCGTTGGGAGCACGCCGCAAAAATCTGGCATATTTTTGGCATACTCGGCGCTTTTTGCTCCCGCTGGCCGGTATTAAGGCTTTGGGGGTATTGCCGAGATGGGAAGCTAAAAGACCGAAACCGGGGTTGGACTCGTTCCAGCCCCGGTTTCTTTTTGCGCGAACACTGACGTGGCGGGCTGAAGCTCGACCAGGCGCGGCGGATGAAGGAGTTGGAGAAGGAGAACAGCTTGTTGAAGCGGCTGGTAACTGAACTTTCCCTGGAGAAGCAGGTTCTGCGCAACGTGGCGCAGGGAAACTTCTGAGCCCCGAGCGGCGGCCTTGTTCGGCGGAGCGTGCGCAGCAGGAATACGGATAGAGCGAGCGGCGCGCCTGCCGGTTGCTGGGGCAAGGGCGAGGGATCATCTAGTACCTCTATGCTCGCATAACGGCCCGGAATTCGTGGCCCGGGAGTTGCGGAAGTGGCTGGCCGGGCTGGGCGCTGGAAGGTTGTCCATCGAGCAGGGGAGTCCCTGGGAAAACGGCTACTATGAAAGCTTCAACGGGAAGCTGCGGGATGAATGCCTGAACGGAGAAATCTTTTATTCACTGAAAAAAAGCGCAGGTCGTGATCGAGCAGTGGCGGGTGGAGCACAACACGCGGCGACCCCACTTGGCGCTCGGCTATAGGCCGCCGGTACCGGCGGCCTATAGCCCTCTGGTCACGCCAAGGCCAGTTTCACAGCCACGAGCTGTGATGTAAACTGTCGCGCTTCAGCCTGTAGAAAAGCTCGGGTACCTCACTGCCATCGCCGAGAAGATCGCCGTCGCCAACGCGGAGGAGACCAGACAGCAGGAGCTTGCTGCCCTTTTTGGAGAAAGAAAGGGCAAGGCCTCACGAGGCAAGGGCCAATCGAAAGCCTGATGGCGAATCGCCTTCCCGAACCCTCCGCGTGGCAGAGCGGCGAATCAAGCAGTCCGTACGTGCTTGGCGATGTTCGCCGCAGTTCCGGGCACCGGCACGACCGCTTTGATGTCTACAGGGCCCATGGCGTATTCGGTAGGACCGAGGCGCTCTTTCGAGTCCATCATTTCGTCCCACATAATCTTCTTGCCGGTGTAGGCCGATTCTCTGCCCAGGATGGCGGTCAGCGTCGAGTAGGCCACGTGTTCCGTTTCGTTCACGGGCTGATTGGTTCGAATAGCGTTGACAAAATCGATGTGTTCCTGAACGTAGGGATTGAATTTGGTCTTTCCCGGGGCCTGTCCTTCTTCCTGGTATTTCCACACGACCTTGCCGTCCAGGTCATAAATCGTATCCTTACAATTCGTGGACCCCTCCGTACCCAGCACCAGATCGGAGACCTCATTGGCGCAACCGTCAATCTGCCGGCACATGGTGTCATTGACTCCCCCGTTGGGGTAGGCATACTGTATGTTGAAGTGGTCATACTGGTCGCCCGTCACGCGCCGGGCACGCCCGCCGTCACCGACCGCATAAGTCGGATGCATTCCTGTAAACCAGAGCACGGTATCGATGTTATGGACGCACTGTTCCACGATATGGTCGCCGGAGAGCCAGCACCAGTTGAGCCAATCGCGAATCATAGCTTCCATATCCGACCACCCCTTCCGCCTCGGCGTATACCACAGTTGACCGACGTTATAGCGGGAGCGGGCCGCGATGATCTTGCCGATAGCGCCGTTGGAAACGCGATTGTAAGTTTCCCGGTGGGGACGGTCATGCCGCCACAGAGTTCCAGCCACCACGCAGAGCTTGTAAGCTGTGGCTTTCTGGCCGCTCGCCATGATGGAGCGCACCCCAGGAGCATCGACGGCGCCCGGCTTTTCCATAAAACAGTGTTTCTTGGCGTCGACGGTAGCTTCGAATTGCTGGGGCCGGAAATGTGGCGGCGTGGCCAGCAGCACCACGTCCACGTCGGAATCCAGCACCTTCTTATAGGCATCAAAGCCAATAAAACAATGGTCGTCGTCAACCTGGACCTTTGCCTTCTTGGCAAGATTGGCACGGCAGGTATCCATATGGTCCTTCAGAACGTCCGCCAGCGCCACGATTTTGATGTTGGGTCCCGCATCCAGAATGTTCAGGGTAGCCCCCGTCCCCCGGTTGCCGCAGCCGACCAGTCCAACCTTCAGGACCGGACCATCCGCAGCCTGGTCAACAAACTTCACGGGCGGGTAAGACTTGTTGCAACTTGCCAGCACCGCTCCCGCGCCGACTGCCGCGACCGCACCGATAAAAGTTCGACGGTTAAAATCGCGTTTTCCCTCTTCCCTTTTTTCGTCAGTCATATCGGATCTCCTTTGCAATAAGAATAAAGTCTAAATCAGAAACTCGTCTTATCCCGGGCCGCGCCTCTTCCCTCTCGGCCCCTTGCCTTGTGGCGTTCGCCACGCCGGCGGGACATCGATTAGCGTTTTGCGCTGTTTCCCTCCTGCCGATTTCCGGCGGGCTGGGCCCCTTCAGCGTATTCGCGAACCACCCGGAAGCCCACATCGGTACAGTCCGAATACCACCAGATGCTCTTGGGCGATTGGGGGTCGGTCACCAGCCAGGCGTCTGTTTGCGTGTGGTCGCGTGCCGCGCAACGCAAGTCGGCAGCGTCCGAACGGTACGAACCTCCGCGCACCACGTGCTCCTTGCCGGAGTCCGGGCCGCGCGGATCAACAGCCACAGTGTTGGCATAGGCGCTGTACGCATCCGGCGCGTACCAATCCTGGCAGAATTCCCGCACGTTGCCCAACATGTCCTCCAATCCCCAGGGATTGGGTCGGGTCAATCCGGTGGGATGTGTTTCATCCAGGCTGTCACCCTGATACCAGGCATAATAGCTGATCGGCGTGGTCTTTACCCCCAGCAGGCGATTCAGCCATCGATGCGTGGTGAATGAAGCAGGATTGCCCTTGAAGAAATACGGTGTCGTGGTGCCCGCGCGGGCGGCATACTCCCATTCCGCCTCGGTGGGGAGCCGGTACTTCTTTCCGGTAATTTCAGAAAGCCACTTACAAAACTGGGTGGCGGCATGATAGGTCATCGTGATAGCTGGCCGCGACCCTCTGCCCCAGCCCTGGTCTGGAGACCCATAAGGCGGAGTGGGCCCACTGACGGCGTCAGCTTTGCCGGCAGACGCCGGAGCGTCCCGATTGCGTCCTTTGTTTCCGCGCTGCATGAGGTAAACCTCGTACTGCTGCCACGTCACTTCCACCCTTTCCATCCAGAAGGGACTGATTTTCACCTCGTGGACCGGGCCTTCATCAGGGCGCCGGTAGGGTTCCGACTTGGGGCTCCCCATCTGGAACGTGCCGCCGGGAACAGCTACCATGCGGATTTTCACAGTCGAGCCGGGAATCACTTCAGTGTAACTCTTAAACCCCTGCGGGTTTATCGGAAAAGCCTTCGCGAGTTCCTGTTCTTGAGCCGCTTGCTGAGCCGTGGCCTCATCCACAGCTTTCTCAGTTCCCTTGCCACGATAGTGTCCCGTGTGCAGGTGGCAGTTGATGCACCGCATCTTGTCCCGGGAACGCTGGTAGTGCAGGTGGGCATCCGTGCCTTTTTTGGAGAGCCCCACAGAGAAAAGGTTGGCGTGGCAGCGAATGCACGCACTGTCATAAGTGAACGTGCGCGCCTGGGCCAAGGTCTGTTTGGATCGCCAGTTGATTTTGGCGGGGTCCATGAAAAGTTTGCCGTAAATATCCTGGATCCCCAAGCGGGCTTTCTCTGTATAGTACTCCATTCCGCCGGCGGGGAGGTGGCAGTCCACACAATGGGTTACGACGCCACTCTTCGTGGTGAAATGCGGCGAGTGAATCCAGGTTTGCGTGGCGTCCGGGTGGACGTGGCAGGACTCGCAGAACTTGTCCGAGGAGGTGGCGTTCACGCCGGCCTTCAAAGACAAAATGAACGCAATGCC
>JBAUWE010000054.1:0-13839 GCA_049583595.1 Terriglobia bacterium | reverse complement strand
GGTGAAGGCCGCGCCAATTGGCGAGATGATCTCGTAGGCCCCGAGCCGCGTCCCCTGTTGAAGCGCCATGACTGGCAGGAATTATACACCGCAACTCCCGGCACCAGGTTCGATTTCATAATCTCGCCGAACAGGCGTTTTAGGCTTAGAATCGATGCATATGGCACAGCAAAATCACAAGCGAAAGTCCCCACGGAAAGTCGCGGGTGAAAGCGCCTCGCGGCGGACGTTCTTGAGGGTGGCGCTCGGAGCGGGCACAGCGCTTGCTGGTTTTTCGATTGGCGACGCCGCGCAGGCCGGGAAGGGCAGACCTCGATGGCGCGCCCATACTGTTGCGAAGATTCCCAGCGGCTATCAGGTTGCCGTAGCGGATGTGGACGGCGACGGCCGGCCGGATATTCTTGCGCTGAGCTCCGGCCAGAACATTGTTGACTGGTACCAGAATCCTTCATGGCGGGCGCGGTCCGTTACAACTCTAACCGAAAGAAACATCAGCCTGGCGCCACTGTTTCGGCCGGGTTATCCGGCGAAGGGCATGGCGCTGGCAAGTGGTTTTAACCTTGATCATGCTGAGGAGGGCGGAGACATCTGGTGGGCGCGGCCAGGAGCATCGCTCGACGCGGAGTGGCCGGTGACGCCGATTGGGCGGATCCCGGGTTCGCATCGTCTGCGCTGGGCGGACCTTGGAGGCGACGGGCGGCAGGAACTGGTAGTGGTTCCCATCGTGGGCGCCGGATCGAGGCCTCCTGATTACCCGGTGCCGGCGCAAATCACCTGGTTCGAGATGCCCGAAGCGCTGTTGACGGGCCACGCAGCAGCTGCCCGACAGCAATCAAGCAAATGGGTTCCCCACCTGATTGACGACACACTGAACCTCGTCCACGGGGTCCATGTGATGGATTGGAACGGGGACGGCCGCGATGAAATTCTCACGGCAAGCGCCCAGGGTGTGAACCTTTTCGAATCCAAAGGCCGGGGGGCGAACCTCGAGTGGAGGCGAACGCTGCTGACGCCGGGCGATCAAAGTGAACGCTACCACGGCGCCAGCGAAATCGGAGTGGGCAAAATTCACGGCCGGCGGTTTCTGGCCACCATTGAGCCCTGGCACGGCGACAAGGTGGTGGTTTACCCGCAGGTGAAGGGCGGATTCTCCGAACGGCAGGTGATTGATTCCAGCTTCAAGAGCGGGCACGCGCTGGTCTCGGCCGACCTCGACGGCGACGGCAATGACGAAATCGTTGCCGGATACCGCGGCCCGGGAACGTCGTTATTCATCTATCACGCCAGGGGCAAAGACGGAACCGCCTGGGAGCGAGAAACGCTCGATACGGAGATGGGCGCTTCCTGCCTGGCCATCGCGGACATCAACGGCGACGGCCGCCCGGACATCGTCGCCATCGGCTCATCCACCGCCAACGTCAAGTGGTATGAGAATTTAGGTTCCTGAACCTCGCCAGCCGGTTCCCGTGCGCAGCAATCCGACCATGCCCGCAAGCGCTTCCTTCACATTCCCGTCACACGATTCGATTGGGGTCGCTGGTATCGGGCAACTGCCCGTGATAGCGAAAGATCAATCGCAGCAGGCGCACAAACATTCGCGACTGCTTGCGAACGTACCACTGGTCGGCGGCGCGGCGGTTTCCCAGCGCGTAGGTCGGATACGGATGAATCGTATCGGCCATGTTGCGCAGCGTCACCTTGTTCCGCATGGCCAGGGCAAATTCGCCGATCATGTCGCCGGCATGGGCGCCCAGAATGCTGGCCCCGAAGATTTTCCCGTCAAACTTTCTGGCCAGGACCTTCACCATTCCCGTGGTCTCGCGGTCGGTCACGGCGCGGTCAATCTTGCTGAACGGAAAGCGGTAGACGGCATAGCGCTGCTTCCGGTTTTTCAATTCGATTTCGGAAGCGCCCACGTGCGCAAGCTCGGGATCGGTATAAGTGCACCACGGGACATTGTTGATGTCGACCGACATCTTAAAGCGCAGCAGAGCGTTGGTGACGGCCACCTTGGCCATGTGCTCCGACATGTGCGTGAACTGGTAGAGGCCCGTCACGTCGCCGCAGGCAAAGATGTTCGCCGCCGACGTGCGGCAACGCCGGTCCACGGTGATGCCACCGCGGCTGGACTGAACGCCCGCAGCTTCCAGGCCCAGGCCATCGATATTCGGCTGCCGGCCTGTCGCCAGCAGCAGGGCATCGCCCTCCACCGCGCTTTCCGCCGGTGAAGAAACCTGCTGAAACGTCACCCGGATGGTTCCGCCCGCTTGTTCGATTCTCCTGACCATGCTTCCCAGCAGGAACGTGACGCCTTCGCCGGTGAGGTGCCGGCGCAGAAGCTCGGAGAGTTCGTTATCGTCGCGGCGCAGAATGCCTCTCTCTGAATCCAGCACGGCAACTTCGCTTCCCAGGCGGCGGAAGGCCTGCGACATTTCAACCCCAATCGGCCCCGCCCCGAGGACGATCATTTTTGACGGCAGCTTTGAAATCGAAAAGACTGTTTCGCTGGTCAGGCAGGGCGTGACCGCGAGCCCTTCGATGGGCGGTATGGCTGGCCGCCCACCCGTGGCGATCACGAAAAAGCGGGAGCTGAACTGGCGCCTGCCGCCGCCCGGATCAAGCACCTCAACCTGCCTGGGGCTGATGAACTGCGCCTTGCCTTCAACAACCTCGATGCCCATTTTTTCATAGACGGGGGGGGCATCAGCCTCTTCGTAAATGGCGGCCTGAATTTCGTGCACGCGCTCCATCACTCTGGAAAAGTCAAATTGGGGCTCCGAGGCGTTCAACCCATATCGGTCGGCCGTTCGGATGCTTTGGGCAACTCTGGCAGCCTTCAGCAGCGCCTTACTGGGGATGCATCCGGTCCAGGTGCAGTCGCCCCCCAACTTGTTCTCTTCGATCAGAGCGGTCTTTGCGCCCAGCGATGCGGAGAGACCCGCGGCGGTCAGCCCGGCGGCCCCACCGCCAATTACCACCATGTCAAAACCCATTGGCATCGGCATCCTCGCAGAGCAGACCCCCGGCCCTTTCCAGGTCCGGAGCTTTTGGCGAAATACTCACTGCGAAAACTTATACCATGTCACTCCATTCGATGCGAATGATGGCCGGTCTAATCAGGATGTTGCGCGTGTGGCATCGCGGAGCCCTTGTCAAACGGACTGCGCTGGAAGACGATTTGCATCCCAATCAGCGTGCGGGCCTGTGAGGACAGGAGACATGGAGCGCTTGTCCGTTCGCAAATGCCAGCGCTTGTCGCATGCGATCTTCGGTGCCGATTATGGGGCCGGTTGGCTGCCCCTTTAGAACGGCTCCCCGCTGAGGCACCGCCCAATGACTTCCTGAAGTTCCTGCCAGGGAACATACATTCGTGAACCCATTCGAAAAGAGAACACCTTGCCGCTGTCCAGCCAGCGGTAGAAGGTTGACCGTGAAACGTGGCCTCCGGTTCTTCTGCGGAGGATCCGCCAGGCGGCTGTAGGCGGCAGCAGCTGCGCGCGTGTGTGGATTTCATCCGTCCGGGGAGCCTCCCCAGGCATCACCGATGGATCAAATACTTTCGACCTGAATACCATGCGTCAACACCTCGAATAGAAGTGGCACCGCTTCAACTCAAGCGGTTCTTTACCTGATGGATTTCGGGTCCCAAAGCCAATCCGGAGAAATCCGGCGGCCTGGTGCAGTTTGAGATGCGGTCCTGCGTTAGAAAGCGCTCCAGGAGAACGCGCTGAGTCGTTTTTTTATTTCAGAGTGGGATCACCCAGCTAAGTCGTCCCGTCGCTCTGGAATTGTTCCCAGATGGCTGCCATCCGGCGGCGATCGCGCTTGCGGCTGCCACTGTCGTCTCTTGGCATGGGCATGGATCTGGCAGGATCAAGAAGCAGGCCCGTGGGCTGGTGGGAACGAAAAAGGGCAGGTTCCTCCTGCTGGTGGAGGTGATAGGAACACTTCCCGCTACCTTTTGACGAAGCGGGGAAAACACATCCCTTTTCTGAGCAGCGTGTGGATGAAAAGGAAACGTTCTCAGGCTTTCCGGCTGAACCGGTGCTGAAGCTGAATTTTCGAGGTTGCGTGATCTGGCCGACCTCCTGGGATTTTTCTTTCACTTCAAGGGTGGCGGCCGAACTGGTATGAGAAAGGAAATAGATACTCCGATTCGGATCTTTCATCGTACTCCTCCTTGTGTCTGAATCTAGGGTGAGATCGGAGAGAAACCCGTGAGATAGAAGTGGCTGCAGGCAGGTTGTTTACGTGCAAGGTGCGGAGGAACTTTGGCCGGGCCCCGCAGGGCCGGTTTGTTTAAGTTGCCTTCAGTGCCCACGAAAAAACCTAAGTGAGAAAGGCCAACAGGAAGGCCGTCCATGGCAGGAGAAGTCAAACGGAATTTCGCAATCCTTTGAAAAAAGAGTAGATGGGAAATACCTTCGGACGGAGAAGATGCCCATATACAGCATGGGTCAAGTATAATAAGAGTAAACAGTCGCGCCGTGAAAAATTGCTTGCTCATTGACAAAAGCATGGGGTAGCACTCAGAATTCTCGTGAATTGGTACTGCCTGAGAGCCTTTTTAATTGTATTGGGGGAAACTTCGACACAACAGCGAGTCCAAAGCCCTACTGCCAGCACCGCCCCCCCCCAGCAACAGGTGCTTGCCAATGCGACCTTGGTGCAACAAAAAAATCCGGAAGCAATAAAATGCTTCCGAATTGACAACTGTATGCTATACTAGCCTATAACTATAGTCATGTCAAGAGAAATCTAATCAGGAGAAGGTCCTCGATGGCTGAGCTCGATGTATCTAAAGTGATTCGCAGAGTACGACAGAAGCTCCAGGTGAGCCAGGAGGGGTTATCACGCCTGCTGAATGCCACGAAGGGAGCTGTGCAACACTGGGAGCGCGGTAGAAACCGTCCGGATCTGGCACGATTAATGGCCTTGCGGCAGCTATGCCCCCCTTCCCAGGAGCGCAAGGACCTGGACTCCCTCATCCGGGATTCGCAAGCTCAGGTTTCACCCTATTCGTCGATCAAAACCGGATTGCGGAACCAGGCTGCAAAAGGTAAGGACCTTGACGACCTGTTCCCTCCGCAGGGACTGGACGTCCTGCGCCGGGAGAATCAGCGCCTTCAACGTCAGATCGCAAAGCTCCAATCCGCACTGGACCGGAAGACCCAGCAGGTCCATATTCTTGAAGAACTTGCCAAGGATCTCCAAGGCCAGATCGCCAGCCTTCAGGCTGGTGTGTCAGGCGCTTCCCCAGCCTCTTCCCAGCAAACGCCCAAATCAGCGGGCCAATAGCGGGTGCGGCAATTCGATGGCTGCCGATTGTGGCTCGCGAATCATAGCGATGCCTTTTTCTGGCAAACAGTCGACTTGCCGAAAACAGGCTTCCCGCGAGAGGCTCCGTCAGCCGCTGGAATGGACGGACGCATAAGGGACGTTTGGATGAGGTTTGTATTCTGCTCCTCGCGCCGGGCCCACTGAAGCACTCGTACCTCCTGCCCTGCTGTTGCCTGAGCCGTCGGTGTTTCCCTGGCGGCTTATCGGGAGAGAACCTTCACCATCACCACGCCGTGCGGGGCTACTCTTGCACGGAAGAATCCGTCGTCGAAAGGCCCGAGATCCGCGTGCTTCCACAAGTCTCGAACACGTTTGTCCTTCCCTACATAAACTGAAATCTCTTTCGGCGACTCGCTCCGATTGAGCAGAAGGTAGGCTTCCGTCTTCCCGGTCAGTTCCTTCCTCCACACTTCTGTATCACCGTAATCACGGTACCGCTGGCCCTGGTGGCCCAGCGCGTCCTGGTCCACAGCGATCACTTCCTTGTTGGTCAGGATTTCGCGGATGTCCGCAGGCATGCTGCGCAGGTCGTTGCCGGCTATCAGGGGCGCGGCCAGCATGGCCCACAGGCTGAAGTGCGACCGGCTCTCTTCCAGTGAGAGTCCGGGATTCCCGACCTCCAGCATATCGGGATCGTTCCAGTGGCCAGGCCCGGCGAACGACCACAAGTCAGCCTCCTGGTCCACAATCTGCATCACGCCGCGCGTGTAAACGCCCGTGCAATTCCAGCAGTCGGTGATGTCACCGGTAGTCCGCCAGAGATTCCCGATATCAGCGGCCCACTTCCACGGGTCATCCACACCCCACTCGCACATGCTGAAAACAATGGGACGCCCGGAAGCCTTGAGGGCGTCGCGCATGATGGCATAGGAGGCTTGCACATTCTGGGTACTGTGATTGCACCAGTCGTACTTCAGGTAATCGACACCCCAGGCGGCATATTGACGGGCGTCCTGGAACTCGTGTCCGCGACTGCCCGGCCGATCCTGGCAGGTTCCTGTCCCTGCGTCCGAATAGAATCCGAACTTCAGCCCCTTGGAATGGACGTAGTCTGCCAGGGCCTTCATGCCGGACGGAAAGCGTTCGGGATCAGGAACAATGTTGCCGTTGGCGTCTCGCCGCACCTGCCAGCAGTCATCGATCACGATGTATTGGTACCCGGCGTCTTTCATGCCACTTGAGACCATGGCGTCGGCCATACCCCGGATGAGTTTCTCACTGACGTTGCAGCCAAACTTATTCCAGCTGTTCCATCCCATGGGTGGAGTCTTTGCCAGCCCGTTGTCCAGGGCCCGCATGGGAGCCAGGGCAAAGAAAAAGATGACAACCAACAGCAGAATGGACTTTTTCATCACCGATCCTCCGCTTCCTAATGAATTGAGCTTATTGCAGCCGTGTCACGAGCGGCAGTATGGTACCATGGACGACCTCCAGCGTCACCTGCGCGCCCCCTGGGATCTGCAGGCGCCTCCTGCAAAATTCAGGGGTTGAAGTAAGGGGTGGGCGAGCCTATAATCAGCGCCAGAATGGTGGCGCGCCGGGCCGGCCCGTGACACCCACTCGATTGACGGCCCACGCCGCTGTTAATACTCCCGCGAAGAGGTTTGACGATGAACAAAGATGATCCTTCTGGTTCCGGTTCACTCCGTCTTTGGACTCTAACCTTGTTGCTGACTTCGTTTCTTGCGGCTTGTTCTTCCTCCTCATCTCCCCCGAAGGGCCCTGGAGTGGATTACCAGCAGGCCAAGGTGATGTTCAAACAGGGCAATCTGGACCGTGCGCTCAGTCTGACAGACGCAATGGCGGCAGGAAACGCGAACAGCCCCAACACCCTCAACGCCCGGGTGATGAGGGCGGTGATTTACAGCGGCCGCATCGACGTCTACAGGGAACTGGCTGACACGTACAAGAAGGGCGCCCAGGTTGCCACAAAATCTCAGACCGTCGCTTCTTACAACCGCCGGCGCAGCAACGCGCTGCAGTTCGGCAGCGAGGCGGCCCTGAACTTGGGTGAAGTCGTTATGCAATTCACGTCGGAGCCGGAATTCCCCAAAGACTTAGCGCTGGATGCTTCGTGGCCGAGCGTGGAAGGTCCGCAGGTTATCGATGCTTTCACACGCATCCGCAGGGGAGCATGGGTCACTGAAGACTCCCAGGACAGCGCCGCTATCGACGCTCAGCACAAGGCGATCGCCGACGTTCTGGGTGAGCTCATCGGCGGCGACCACAGCAAAGCCCGGACGGCTATGGAGGCCGGCCCGGTCAAGTTGAATAGCCTGGACTTCGCCCTTTTCCTCGAAAAGCAGATGGTGGAGGGGGTGGAACTGTTCGGCCCGAAATACCTCGCCAACCCTGGCCAGTTGAAGACCCTTTGCGGCGCGGCAGAACGCCTGGTTCCGCCCATTGAAACGATGCTCAAAGAGAATGCCGACAAAGCGAAAGCGGCCGAATTCAAGAAGCTCCAGAAGCGGATCAAGGACGCCGAAAAGTTCACCTGATAGGCCGGCCACCGGGGATGGCGCATCGCGTGAGTTCAGCCAACGGAGTCCAATCCGGCTCGGCCCTGGTCCTTCAGGAGAGTCTATACCAGGCAAAAGTCAAGCCGACGCTACCCGATAGTGCAACGCGCGCAGGCGCCTCAGCAAGCTCTGTGTTAAATTCTCAGGATGTGCGGCCGCGAACATCTCGACAGGTCTGCAGATGTCAGCGCCCGGGCGGCCATCCCCTTCGGTCCATATCATTCCCGGCAGGAGATTGAGCATGTTTCCGTTTCACGGTGTTGATTTTATGGAAATCGACGCTTTCCTGAGCGACGAGGAGAAGCTGGTCCGGCAGACGGTCCGCGAGTTTGCCGACCAGGAAATCATTCCGCATATCGAGAACTGGTACCGCGAAGGCAAGTTCCCTCTGCACCTGGCCGAGGCGCTGGGCGAAATGGGCTTTCTGGGAGCTAATCTCAGCGGCTACGGCTGTGCTGAGATGTCGAATGTGCAGTACGGCCTGGTGATGCAGGAACTTGAACGGGCTGACAGCGGGCTCCGCAGTTTTGTTTCAGTCCAGGGCGCGCTGGTCATGTATCCCATCCACGCCTTCGGCTCCGAGCAGCAGAAACAACGCTGGCTTCCGGCGTTGCAGCAGGGCAAAGCCGTTGGATGCTTCGGCCTCACGGAGCCCGACTTCGGGTCGAACCCCGGCGCCATGCGCGCCCGCGCTGTGAAGGACGGCGGCGATTACGTTCTGAACGGTGAGAAGACCTGGATCACCAACGGGTCGATTGCAAACGTCGCCCTGGTGTGGGCGCGAACGCCCGAAGGTGTTCGCGGCTTTCTGGTGGAAAAGGACACGCCCGGTTATTCCGCCAAAGACATCAAAGGCAAAATGTCGATGCGGGCCTCCGTGACCTCGTCATTGTCGCTCCAGGATGTCCGTGTCCCTGCCGGCAACATGCTGCCTGCGGCCACGGGATTGAAAGCAGCGCTCGATTGCCTCACTCAGGCCCGTTACGGAATCGGCTGGGGAGTGGTGGGGGCGGCGATGGCCTGTTACAACGAAGCCCTGGAATACGCCCGAGTCCGCAAACAGTTCGGCGACAAGCCCATCGCCGGGCACCAGCTTGTGCAGGCGCATTTTGCGGAGATGATTACAGAGATCAGCAAGGCGCAGTTGCTGGCCCTGCATGTGGGCCGATTGAAAGATCTGGGTCGCGCCGACTTTGCCCACATCTCCATGCTGAAGCGGAACAACGTCAAAATCGCTCTCGACATCGCCCGCACCGCACGCGATATCCTGGGCGCCACCGGCGTGGCCGACGAGCATCCCGTCTTCCGCCACATGTGCAATCTGGAATCGGTTTTCACCTATGAAGGGACTCACAATATCCACACGCTCATCATCGGCGAGCGCGCCACCGGCATCGCGGCGTATCAGTAAGAAACGGAATTTCAGAGCCGAAATCTCGAAGTTTATGACTCTGCGGCCTCAGGCCAACGTTCGGGCATTCCGGAAACTGGGCAGTGTTCTGAACAAGCAGAGGGAGACGAAAACCCGGGCAGTCGTGCCGGAAGACACACTCAGAGCCCTTTGCTGGAAGGCGAGGCTCAGCCTATTCAAAGCCCGGCCACAGGGCACAGTCTTACCGGTTGACCACTTTCATGCCGCCTTCCGGGTAACGTTCACCGGCGGCGATGCCCTTCGGAGCAACCTCGTCGATCCGCTTCAGGTCTTCCGCGCTGAGGCTGACTTCCAGCGCCGCCAGGTTTTCTTCCAGGTGTGGCACGTGGCTGCTGCCGGGGATGGGGACCATGTCCTCTCCCTGGGCCAGCACCCAGGCCAGCGCCAATTGAGCAGGCTTGCACCCCTTTCCCCGGGCCATCTCTTCAATGCGCCGCACCAAATCCAGATTACGCTGGAAGTTCTCTCCCTGGAATCGGGGGTTATTGCGCCGCCAGTCGCCCGCTTCAAAATCGTCGGGAGTCTTGAACCTTCCGGTCAGGAAGCCGCGGCCCAGCGGACTGTACGGCACAAAAGTAATTCCAAGTTCCCGGCAGACGGTGATCAATTCATCTTCCGGATCGCGGCTCCAAAGTGAGTATTCGGTTTGCAGAGCGCTGATGGGATAGGTCTGATGCGCGCGCCGGACGGTTGCCGGCGCAGCTTCTGAAAGCCCCAGGCAGCGAATCTTGCCTTCCTCCACCAGCCGCGACATGGCTCCCACCGTCTCTTCGATCGGCACATTGATGTCCACCCGATGCTGGTAGTACAGATCGATGGTTTCAATCCCCAGCCGCCTCAGACTGGCCTCGCACGCCTGCCGCACATATTCCGGCCTCCCGTTGATGCCAAGAAAATTCCCGGCCTCGTCGCGCATGTTGGCAAACTTGGTGGCCAGCACCACCTGGTCCCGGCGACCGCGAATGGCCTTACCCACCAGGACCTCATTCTTCCCGTTGCCGTAGACGTCGGCCGTATCGAGAAAATTCACCTCCAGGTCCAGAGCGCGATGGATGACGCCAATGGATTCCTCGTCGTCGCGCGCGCCGTAGAATTCCGACATGCCCATGCATCCCAGCCCGAGGGCTGACAATGAAAGCGAACTATGACCCAATTTTCTGAATTGCATGTTCCTCCGCCTCCGCTTCCGGTTTGTCAATGAATGTTCAGAATAACACCCGTGCGATGTCTCCTCAAGGTTGGCTAACCGCCTTGCAGCACCGAGTTTAACTTGGTACCGCAACGTTCACTCCGCAACCTAGCGGCTCTTGTCTTGAAATGACGAGACATCCCGCAAGGCAGGAAAAAGGCCCCTGAACGGAGAGGTCATCCCATGGAACCAGCGGCTGGAATCGACCGTATCAATGATTACGCGGCGGGAAATCTCTTCCCGATCTGCCGTGTGGCTGCGGTAAAATACTTTTCAGGAAAGGAGATCATCTTGCCTACCTCCCCGCCACCTGCCGAGCCTCCCCGGAAGCCGGTAGATAAGCACATCGTCTGGGCGATACTGCTGGTTGTAGGATTTATCATCGCCTCCGGCATTTTCATGGTCTGGTTCGGCCTGCGCATCCTTTCCCACGGCGTCCACATCAAGGTCAGCGAGCCCAGCTCGGACACGAAAGTGGTCACGGTCAAAACGCCGATGGGCAACTTCAAAATCGCCAGGGAGCAGAGCGTCAGCGATCTCCATCTCGGGCTTCCGGTTTATCCAGGAGCCACCCGGGCAGAGGATTCCAGTAACGACAACTCTGTCTCGCTCGCCTTTGACCTGCCCAACGAAACGAATCTTCGCATTGCGGCGGCAAAATTCAACACGCCCGACGCGCTTAGCAAGGTCCAGGAATTTTACAAAAAGCAGCTGGGTGGTGAAGTCAGCAGCTTCAGCCAGACCAACCGCGACGGCAAGGCCGTTTTTGAGATGAAATACAACGAGCAGGACAAGGTTGTGTCCCTCTCGCCCCATGATGGCGGAACCCGGATTGATCTGGTGCGCATCTTCCATGGCCACGCCGAACCCAACTGAATCCGCGTGCGCCTGTCATCCAGACCCCATCGATAGGTCGCGGTCCTCACAAGAGCAGCGAGTCCGCCGGTCGTCTCAGGCCGGACCTTCCGCAAACCGCCCGGAGAATCCTTTCGCGCCATGAATTCTCTCTTTCGACCCCGATTCCGGCGATTTAGCTGTAGATCAGTTCCCCGCAATTCACGGTTGCCGATATAATGAACGGTTTGGGGGGAATCAACAGGGGGACACAAATGCAGCTTTCATCATTCAAAAATGAACCTTTAAGCGACTTCAAGGCTAATCCCGAGCATTTCCGGCAGATGAAGGAAGCACTTGAAGACGTAAAGAAGGAGCTCGGAGCAAGATATCCCGCGGTGATTGGCTCTGAGCGCATCGAAACACCAAAAACTTTTCATTCTTACAATCCGTCGGATAAAGCCCAGGTGGTGGGAACGTTTTCAAAGGGCGATCCCAGCCTTGCCACATTGGCGATAGAGAAGGCGGAAAAGGCCTTTGAAAGCTGGAGCCACAGGCCAGCGGAAACGCGAGCGAAGCTGCTGGTCTCGGTAGCGAAGATTCTTCGCGACAGAAAGTTCCACTTTGGCGCCTGGATGGTCTATGAAGTGGGCAAGTCGTGGGCTGAAGCCGATGCCGACGTGGCCGAGGCCATTGATTTCTGCGAGTTTTACGCCCGCGAAATGCTGCGTTTGGCCGGCCGACAGCCTATCACTCCCGTGCCGGGCGAGCGGAACCGCCTGGAGTACATCCCGCTGGGCGTTGGCATTGTGATTCCACCGTGGAATTTCCCGCTGGCCATTCTGGTAGGGATGACGGCGGCCTCGATTGTGGCCGGCAACACCGTGGTGCTGAAGCCCTCGAGCGACTCGCCCACCATCGGCTACAAGTTTTTTGAGGCGCTGGAAGAAGCAGGCATGCCCGCCGGCGTGGTGAATTTTCTGCCGGGTCCCGGCTCGACGGTCGGCGATGCCCTGGTCGCACATCCCCGCACCCGTTACATCGCTTTCACGGGATCAAAGGAAGTGGGGTTGCGCATCAACGAACTGGCGGCAAAACCCCAGTCCGGGCAGATCTGGATCAAGCGGGTCATCGCGGAGATGGGCGGCAAGGATTCCATTGTTGTCGACAGCGAGACGGACCTGGAATCGGCCGTCGAGGGCGTGGCAGCTGCGGCTTTCGGCTATCAGGGACAGAAGTGCTCAGCCTGCTCGCGCGCCATCGTGGTGGAGACGGTCTATGAACCTTTCCTGGAAAAGCTGAAGGAACGCGTTGAGACCATCAAAGTGGGCGATCCTGCGGACGCTGAAACTTACATGGGTCCGGTGATCAACAGCCAGGCCAAAAAGTCCATTTTGGAATACATCAAGATTGGGAAAACCGAGGGCCGTCTGGTGGCGGGAGGCAAGGAAGCTTCCGGCCCCGGACATTTCATTGCTCCCACCGTGATTGCCGACGTTCCTCCCGATGGACGAATCTCGCAGGAGGAGATTTTCGGGCCGGTGCTGGCCGTCCTGAAGGCAACCGACTTTGATGAAGCGCTGCGGTTTGCCAATAACACCGAATACGGCCTGACCGGCGCCGTCTACACCAAGAACCGCGCGAAGATCGAGAAGGCCGCGGAGCGTTTCCACGTGGGCAACCTCTACTTCAATCGCAAGTGCACGGGAGCGATGGTGGGTGGACATCCCTTCGGCGGGTTCAATATGTCGGGTACGGATTCCAAGGCCGGCGGGCGCGATTATCTCCTGTTGTTGACCCAGGCCAAGTTAATCTCTGAAAAACAGAGCGCCTAGCTGTTCGCATCCCTCAAATGGGACACTGTGCGGCACAACGCCTTAGGGGGGCGGAGCTTCAGCTCCGCCATCAAGAAGGCAAGCGCAAGGGGCCTTCAGGCCCTGAACGTGGGGAACGGCGAATCACTTTGATCCCGGCAGATCAACGCCAAAATCCCACACAGAGATATTGAGTTTCTGCTCGATCATTTCACCGAGCGCATACTCGCCGGAATCGAGTGGCTGCATCGGCTTCAATTCGTAGACGCCCGCCGCCAGTTGCTTCCGTTCCAGCGGGATGTCCGTCCTCTTTTCCCCGGATTTCCCCAGGCCGATCCCGGACTGTATCTTCTCAACCACCCGGGAATCTTTCTTCTCCTTCAGTGGCACCAGCAGCGCCCGCAGGGGCCAGTTGTCGGTATCCTCAACGTAAAACACCGGGTTCGGCACGGTAATCCGCACGGCGGCCTTGTCGCCTGGCAGCACCACCAGCGCCTGTTTTTTCATCAGCGGTCCGGGCATCACCATGATCAGCGCAATGCGCTTCTTGTCGGTCACCACTTTGGCCGGATCCTGGATCAGGGGGATGACCCGCATTCCGTCATAGGCGTACACGCCGCCGTTGCCGGGCAGCCGGACGCCCGGCTTGATCTGGTAGCCGTTGTTGGCGGGAATTTCAAACCGTTGGTGTTCGAGGTTCTCCGCGGCTTT
>JBAUWE010000053.1:0-2433 GCA_049583595.1 Terriglobia bacterium | reverse complement strand
GCATTAATCGGAATTCGTGGAGGAATTGAAAATGGCAAACGCAAAACAGATTGTATATGGTGAGCAAAACCGTCATGCGATTCTGCGGGGAGTGAATCAACTGGCGGACGTGGTGAAAGCTACGTTGGGTCCCAGAGGCCGCAACGTAGTGCTGGACAAGAAATTCGGCGCCCCCACAATCACCAAGGACGGCGTCACGGTGGCCAAGGAAATCGAGCTGCCGGATGCGCTTGAAAACATGGGCGCGCAGATGGTGCGCGAGGTGGCTTCAAAGACCAGTGACGTTGCGGGCGACGGCACCACCACCGCGACTGTGCTGGCTCAGGCAATCTTCCGTGAGGGCGCGAAGACGGTGGCCGCCGGCGCCAACCCCATGGGCGTGAAGCGCGGCATTGAGAGCGCGGTTCGCGTGATTTGTGGTTACGACGAAACCGGCAAGGACGGCAGCAAAAAGCACATCAAGGGCGAGATCGACAAGATCTCAAAGCCGGTCGAGGGTGGGATGATCGCCCAGGTGGGCGCGATTTCGGCCAACAACGATCCCACCATCGGCAAGATCATCGCCGAGGCCATGCAAAAGGTTGGCAAGGATGGCGTCATCACCGTGGAAGAGTCCAAGACCATGGAGACCGAACTGGAAGTGGTTGAGGGCATGCAGTTTGACCGCGGTTATCTCTCTCCTTATTTCGTCACCGATCCCGAGCGGATGGAGTGCGTGCTGGAAAACGCGCTGGTCCTGATCCATGAAAAGAAGATCAGCTCGATGAAGGACATCCTGCCCTTGCTGGAACAGATTGCCAAGTCCGGCAAGCCCCTGGTGATTATCGCCGAGGAGGTTGAGGGCGAGGCCCTGGCCACCCTGGTGGTCAACAAGCTGCGTGGCACCTTGCAGTGCTGCGCGGTGAAAGCGCCGGGGTTCGGCGATCGCCGCAAAGCCATGCTGGAAGACATCGCCATCCTGACGCGCGGCAAGGCCATTTCCGAGGACCTGGGCATCAAACTTGAGAACGTGAAGCTGGAGGATCTGGGCAAGGCCAAAAAGATCACCATCGACAAGGACAACACCACCATCATCGAGGGCGCCGGCAAGAGCTCTGACATCGAGGGCCGGGTGAAGCAACTGCGGGCGCAGGTCGAGGAGACCACCTCCGATTACGATCGGGAGAAACTGCAGGAGCGCCTGGCCAAGCTGGTGGGCGGCGTTGCCCAGATCAAGGTGGGCGCGGCGACCGAGACCGAGATGAAGGAAAAGAAAGCCCGGGTCGAGGATGCCATGCACGCCACCAAGGCGGCCGTCGAGGAGGGCATCGTGCCGGGCGGCGGAGTGGCTCTGCTGCGCTGCATCCCGGCGCTTGCGAAGCTCAAGGCTGAAGGCGACGAGCAGATCGGCATCAACATCGTCCGGCGGGCGCTCGAAGAACCGCTGCGGATGATTGTCGCCAACGCCGGTTATGAAGGCGCGGTGGTGGTGGAGAAGGTCAAGTCGAACAGCAGCCCGAACTATGGCTTCAACGCGGAGACCGAGGGCTACGGCGACCTCGTTGCGGAGGGCGTCATCGATCCTACCAAGGTGACGCGGGCGGCGCTCCAGAACGCGGCGTCCATTGCTTCGCTGCTCCTTACCACCGAGGCGTCGGTCAGCGAGTACCCGGACGAAGAGGAAAAGGATTCGGCGGGGTCTGCGGCAGGCGGCATGGGCGGCGGAATGTACTAAGATCCGATTCTAGACTTCATCATGAAGAACCAGGACCAGTTCACGCGTCCTGTTGACGCTTGCCGCGATGGACTGGTTCTGATCTATCCGCCCACTGAGGATTGACGTTTAGAAGCCACCGACTGGAGGGGAGAGGTCCAGCGCGCCCCACGAACTTCGGAGGCGCTGCGGATGAACGCGTGCCACTCTCCTGGATGCCGTTAAACGATTGCTGACTGGGAAGCCAGTCAGCGCAAAGACGTAAAGGGGGGAGCGGACCTGAGCGCCAGTGAGAATGAGTGCCCGGCCAGCCACCTCCGCAACTCGCGGTTGCTGAAGACGATCCCTAGCAAACAACCGCCTCTTTCAGTGATTCTGCGGTTTCATTCTCGCCTCTGTATTTATCGAGTTCGATCTCCAGTTGGTCCTCGATGCGCCTCGCGTATGGTATGAAATGGTGTCCTGACAGCAGCATCGCGAACCCCAGGCTGAGCTTGCGTGGAACGAACAGCCAACGCCCGAGGAGCCGAAGCAGAAATTTCCAATACGCACTCCGGTAGTTGGAGAGAAGACCCTGGCGAATGAAGGAGCGAACGAAGATTCCAAGCATTAGCGCGAAGGGAATTTCGGGCGACTTCTGCGGCTTGCGGGCTTTCCACTGCAGAAGCGACCGGTAGCACCGGTCGTAGAATGCCGAGGGGGCGTACAGGGACGACAGGGTCTCCTTGAATCCCTTCAGC
>JBAUWE010000052.1:0-3346 GCA_049583595.1 Terriglobia bacterium | reverse complement strand
CTGACCGTGGGTCCACATGATCCCACCATCCTGGTGACCAGCAGCACGCCGCTGCCGCCCATGCAGATATCCATGCCGGAGCGGGCGCAGCGGGGATCGCTCGTCCGAATTGCCTTGCACGCCACGCCAACACCTGCGGACGTGAGCATTTTCCACATTGACATCCGTGATCCCCAGGGGAACCGCATGATGGATTATTCGGGCAACATCATTGCCCGGCAGGGCGGAGGCGTGAAATCCATTCCACTTGCCGTGAATGATCCGCCGGGCAAGTGGACCATCACCGTGCATAATCTCCTCAGTGGCGAGTCCGTCACGCGCAGCCTGAATGTGGAATGACCCGCGGTTATGGCCTGGTGCGGTTCGAACCCACCGATGCAAGCTATACGGATCCCGATCCCGCGCGGGGACTGGCCTGGTCGCTTTTTCCGGGCATCCTGCGGCTGCAGCCTTGCGGCTTGTGATGAACCTCGCTTCACCCCTGTAGCGGCCGATCCTGTATAGTAGACAGAGAGTCTGATGGCTTAGATTGCGCTCTCTCTGGCACCTGATGGATCCCTATCGTTCAGAGTTGCAACAGGAAACAAACACGCCGCCTGAGGCCCCCCGCCGCCTCATGATGTTCCGCTCGCTTTATCATCGCGATTTCTCAATTTTCTGGGCGGGAAACTTTCTCTCGAACATTGGCACCTGGATGCAGTACCTGGCGCTCGGGTGGGTTATCCTGATCATTTCCAACTCACCGTTCCTGCTGGGGCTGAACGGATTTCTGGCACAGGTCCCGTCGCTGGTGTTTGCCCTGCCCGGCGGCACCATCGCTGACCGCCTGAGCCGCCGCAAGCTGATGCTGATCACCCAGACGTCCATGATGTTGCTGGCGCTGCTGCTGGCCGTTCTCACCTCGATCCGCCAGATCACCATCACGGAAATTCTGGCCATCAGCTTTCTGACCGGGGTGGCCTCCGCACTGAACTATCCGGCCTATCAGGCCCTGATTCCAGACCTGATTCCCCGCGAAGACCTGATGAACGGCATCGCGCTCAATTCCGCGCAGTTCAACATGTCGCGGGCCATCGGCCCCACCGTGGCGGGGCTGGCGATGGGAACACTGGGCGCGGCCGCCTGCTTCTATCTGAATTCCGTCAGCTTTCTTGCCCTGATCATCGCACTGCTGGCCATCACCATTCCGCCGGTCCACCGGGAAAAGGGCCCCCGCTTCTGGGGCGCGATGGTTGAGGGCGTCCGCTACCTGAACAAGCACCGGATGGTGATTTTGCTGCTCACGGTACCCGCTTGTCTCAGCCTGTTGGGGCTGCCGTTCATCGTGCTGATGCCGGCCGTCGCGCGCAACATGATCGGCGTGGGCGCAACCGGCCTGGGCTATCTGATGGGAGGGGCGGGCCTGGGAGCCGTTGCCGCTGCGTTGTTCATCGCCGCCCGCGGAACCTCCGAGAACCGGGGAAGGCTGATCCTCACCAGCGCCACTCTGTTTTCACTGGCGTTGATTCTCCTCTCGCGCGCTCAAACATTCTGGGGAGCGTTTTTCCTGCTGGCCGTCATGGGAGGAACCATCGTGGGCACCCTGACCCTGGCCAACACCACGCTGCAAATGACCACGCCACCGCAACTGCGTGGCCGGGTGATGGCCATGTACTACATGGCGATGTCGGGGTTGATGCCTTTTGGCAGCCTGCAGGCGGGGGCAATGGCGCAGGCCGTTGGAACGCGGTTTGCCCTGGGCTTTGGAGGGGCGGTCTGCCTGGTCTATTTCCTGATTCTGCAGATTTCGCTCAACCGGCTGCGCCAGGAAGGACGGTTCTCCGGCTACCCTGAAAACGACGCCTGAAGGAAATCGGCGTGCGACAACAGCTCAGCGTTTGCAGATGAATTATCTGGAAGCCCGAAGGGCCTGGTCGATCATCCCATAGATTCGATCGGGAATCAGCCCCACCACCGGCGTGCCGTCAATGAAGAGCGTGGGGGTACTCATGATCCCCAGTTTATGCCCTTCCTGCATATCGGCCTCCACCCGGGGGAGAGACGCCTTCGAATCCATGCAGACCGACAGCTTCAACTGATTCACGCCAGCCCGCTTGCCAAAGTCCAGCAGGAGCTGCCGCACATTTGCGGCGTTGATCATCCCCTGGCTCTCGAAAATGATGGAGCGATACCGGACGTAGTCCGCGGGGTTGATCTGATAAGCGCACTGGTTGGCAATGGCGGCTTGCAGGGACCAATCGTGGATGGTGACCAGGGGGTACTCCTTGAACACGACCCTGATCTTGTTGCCGTACTTGGGAATCAACTGGGTCTCAATAAACTTATGCATCTCTGCGCAGGTGGGGCATTCCAGGTCCGCAAATTCCACAATCGTAACGGGAGCTTTGGCGGGTCCAATTGTAGGCTGGTTCCTAAGGTTGATCGTTTGCTGAACTTCCTGTCGAGGGTCGTCGCTCAGGTTAAAAACGCTGCCAATCACCGTGTAGCGCCCGTCTTTGGTCAGAAAAGCAGGGGTCGCAGACTTCTTTTGCCCTTGCTGGCCGTATATGGTGGTCTCATAAAAATCGGCAAACTTGGAGTCGTGGAAGGGCCCGACGGTCAACTTAACGTCTGCGGGAACCTTAAATTTGGTCCGCACATAGTCAACAATCTTCTTGTCAGTCGCCGAAGGATTGGCGGCCACGTTCCGCTGCTCGGTGGGTGAAGCGACCACCACGTCACCCATCACCAGGTAATGGCCGTCTTTAGTAATAAGAGCCGACTGTGATTTCTTCTGCTTTCCGTTGTCCACGGAAATCTCGGTCTTGTAAAAATCCTTGTACTCGGAGTCCTGGAACGGGGCGACCGCCAGCTTGACATTATCGGGAATCCCAAACCTTTCCCGCACATATTGAATGATCTTCTGGTTGGTGGCGGATGTCGCTTCCGCAGCGGCCCGCTGGACCGGTTGTGTAGCAATCAGGGCCACGGGCAGGACAACCAGGAATGCCATGCCCGATTTCAGTAAATTCCAATGCCTTTTAATCAAGCTCCAAAACTCCTTTCGCAAACGAGACCCCATTCCCCAATATGGTCTGATTCTAACCGCGACCCATCGCAAAAATCAATTTAAGTGCATCAAGTCCGGCTGGCTTTACGCCGGGGGGGCCGTCACTTCCTGTAGACACAAATCGCGGTGCCCGACTCAGCGCGGCACGTTTGCCCAATCCTGTTGAGATGTCATTTGGCAAGGGAAGACGGCCGGAAGGCCGACCGTCTTTCTCTCCAGGCGGGTTTCAGTTAGAAGTGAAAACCGATCTCAGCGGTAATCGAACGCGGAGAAACATAGTGGGTTCCACTGAAAGTT
>JBAUWE010000051.1:0-1977 GCA_049583595.1 Terriglobia bacterium | reverse complement strand
TTCTGTTCCGGGATTTGAAATCTGAAATTTCAGATTTGAAATGGCCCTGCGCCTTGGCTGACGCATGCATCGTGACTTTCGCGATGTGTGCGAGCCCGCGATTTGAGGAGCGTTAACCATGCGACGACTACGAGCAGCATTGATTCGCCTCGCCGGCTTGTTCCGCAGGCGGCAGCGCGAGCGCGAGATGGCCGAGGAACTGGAAAGCCATCTCCAGATGGACATCGAGGACAACCTCCGCTCCGGAATGACGCCCGCAGAAGCCCGCCGCCAGGCGCTCATCAAACTGGGCGGCCTGGAGCAGGTGAAGGAAGATTGCCGCGACACCTGGAGCGTGCGTATCATCGAGGATACGCTGGCAGACGTGAGGTTCGCCGTGCGGAGCTTCCGCCGCAAGCCAGGCTTCGTGCTGACAGTCGTCGCTACCATTGCACTCCCCCTCGGGCTCAATACTGCACTCTTCACAATTTTCAACGCCTATGTTCTTCGACCCGTCCCGGTTCGAGATCCAGGCAGCATCTATCGATTCACATGGACCAACCGCGGTGGAACGGGGCACTCCTTCTCGTGGCCGGAATTCAACGCGTTTCGCGATAGCAATCCTGCGTTCTCTGAGGTCACAGGCTCAGAGCCTCTATTCGCGCGTGTTGATAGCCACCCCCTCATGGGCGAATTAGTCACCGCCAACTACTTCCGAATGCTGGGTGTAAGCACCATAGATGGGAGAACATTCCTCCCGGACGAAGGTATTCATCCTGGATCACCTCCGGTCGTTGTGCTTAGCCACGCAGCCTGGCAGAAGAAACTCGGCGGCGACGCAAATATCATTGGAAAAACCATCGTGATTCGTGGCTTTCCCCTCCGGGTGATTGGGATCACAAAACCCGAGTTTACAGGCTTGAACCTGACCGCGCGCGATTTCTGGGTGCCCATCACCATGGCGGGCCAGTTGGAGAGCGGGCCAAACCTTTTCGGTGCCGAACATCCGCACCGGCTCGACATTGTCGGTCGACTGAAAGCGGGCCTGACCGCCAGCGTGGCTGAGGCAGCCTTGCGGGTGTGGGCACGGCATGCGACCGCCGAGAAAAGTCGGGAGGAAAAAGCAGTTGGAATCGTTCTCGTGTCACGGGCAACTTCGATTCCCTTGACCCCTCAAGCAATCGCAGCAGCTCTCCCGGTCCTATTGGCCTTCCTGTTAGTTCTCCTGATCGCATGCGCCAATATCGCAAGTATGATGCTTGCGCGCGCCATCGCCCGTCAGCGCGAGGTCGGGCTACGGCTGTCTCTCGGCGCAACCCGGCGGCGGCTTGTACGCCAGCTCCTGACTGAAAGCCTGGCTTTGTCAGTGCCCGCCGCCCTGGCAGGTGCACTTCTCTCCATGGCGGCAATTCAACTTGGCCAGAAGGCTTTGTTCTCTGCCATGCCCTCGGACTACGCTCAGGTCACCACCGTGCCATCGCTGCATTTCGATATTCGTGTGTTCGGTTTCCTGATCGTCATCTCCGCGTTCGCGGCAATCCTTTTCGGGCTTGCACCCGCCGTTCAAAGCACACGTCTTGATCTGGCCCAAGCGACGAAAGGTGAGTTTACAGGCAGACTGCGACCAACCAAACTCCGTGACGCGCTGGTCGTTGTGCAGATCTCTGCGTGCGCAATGTTGCTTGCCTGCGCATGGATGTCCTTTCGTGCCAGCGCTCGCATGAGCACGCAGCGGGTGGGCTTTACGACAAAGGGCGTTTTAGAAATGGATATCAATGAGAAATATCGGACGAGAATTCTCTCGCGGATCGCAGAGGAACCGGCAGTTCAAACGGTCGCGGCCGCAGAGTCCATCCCACTAAATGGAATGCTGCCGACGGTTCCATTAGTTGACGGCAAGATTGGGGTCTCATACAATTTCGTCTCACCAGGTTTCTTTCGGGCTCTCGATATCCCGATCCTGAGGGGCCGCAACTTTACCCTGGAAGAGGCCCGAGC
>JBAUWE010000050.1:0-1723 GCA_049583595.1 Terriglobia bacterium | reverse complement strand
GCCAAAGGGCGAGGACAGTTTGTGGGCGTCACCATGTCGATTCTTGAAAACAAGGACGGCTGGTGGGGCGAGGGCGACGACATGTTTTTTATCGACGGCGAGAAAATGCCTTCGATTGTCGGCACCGGAACGGAAGACTATTTCCTCGGCGCCTGGGACTTTGGCGGCAAGCCGTTCGCCTACGGCCTGTTCGGCGCCCCGGTGGTGGGGCCCGAACGCCAGGGAGCGCGGTGGTCGGTTTACCGCTTCCATCTCGACTCGCCGATTCCGTTTACGAAGTCGTTGCGCGCCACCATCGAGCACGGCACGGCCAACAATCGCGGCGACAATTACTATTCAGTGGCCTACTGGTATCAGACTGAGCCGCACACGCCGCTGCCGCCGCTGCCGCCCGTGGAAGAGCGCCTGCCGCGGATGCATCCGGCCAATCCGTGAGGCTGAATGATTCACGCCGCCACCGGACTCAGTGAAAGGGCACGAGTTGACTCGTGGCATCGAGCCCCCGGAGGGGGCGGAAGAATTTAGCCCATGACGCAAGCCATGGGACAGCGGAAAGCAAAAAGATCCGTCCAGCCCCGGAGGGGCGAAAGAAAGAATTTCCATCTGACCGGTGCTCTGTCGCCCCTGCCGGGGCTTATCGGTATCGGGCGACAGGAACCCCACGGCTCACGCGCGTGGGCTAAATTCTTTCGGCCCTCTGGGCCTGCAAAGTAGACGCGAAGCCTTCAGCAGTTGGCCCGCCTGATTCGAACGGCCTCCTCGGCACGGATAAATCCGTGCCCTTTCACATCCAGGTCCAATAGTTCATCAGTAGTCCGGGCTGCCCATGGCGGCAATTTTCAACTGGGGTTCCACTCTGAGCGGCTGTGCTTGCGCGGCCCCTGCACAACGTTCAGCAGGGGCTTCGCTGCAACCAGGCGGTTGATGTTTTCGGCGATCAGTTGAAGCCGCTTACGGCGCGTGCCCGCCATCCAGCCGGAAACGTGCGGAGTCATGACCAGGTTGGGCAGTTTGTGGAACGGAAAGCGCGAAGGGCGGCAGCGTTCGTCACCTTTCGGATAGCGGTACCAGACGTCGATGGCCGCGCCCGCGATCCGTCGGTCTTTCAGGGCGCGATACAAGGCCTCTTCCTCCACCACGGCGCCGCGCGCCACGTTGATGAGGAAAGCGCTGCGCTTCATCTGCTTGAATTCCCGCGGCCCCATCAGGCCTCGCGTGTCTTTGTTCAGCGGGCAGGCAAGAACAACGTAATCGGATTCTTTCAGAAGCTGCGGCAGTGCGGCCGGGCCTTTCCAGAAAGCCACATCTCGCGGCCTTCGTTTCGGCGGATGAGCGCTGACGACCTTGATGGGCATTCCCAGCGCCCGCGCGCGGGAGGCAACTTCGCGCCCGATAGTGCCGTAGCCCACCAGCCCCAGGCTTTTCCCCAATACTTCCGCGACGGGAACTTCGCCCGTGGTCCAGGAACCTTCCCAGCTTCCCTTCCGGAACCACGCATCGAGATTCAGCAGGTTCCGGCTAAGGGCGAGCACCATCATCACCACGTACTCTGCAATGGCCGGACCGTGGAAATAGGCGTTGGCCACCGTTGTCCGCGATGAAAGCAGGTCTGTCCTGAAGGAGTCAATCCCCGCATTGGGGGCCTGAAGCAACTTCAGGTTGCGGGCCGCACGGGCCATGCCCTCGGTAAAGAAATGTCCCACCACCACGTCGGCAGCCGGCA
>JBAUWE010000049.1:0-22824 GCA_049583595.1 Terriglobia bacterium | reverse complement strand
CGATTATCTTTTGTCTTCAAACTTCACCTCTACCTCTCAGTCAATACTGCCGCAGGAGACCGGAGAACGCATCGACTCCAGCGGTATCCTCTTTCAGGATAACAATTTTCAGCGGACAAAGCAGACGGACCTGCGCACGCCACGTCCGGCCGGCAACGAGTTCAGGCAGAATGCCACGGGCAGACTGGCCTGGACGATCTGCTCAAAACCAGCCCTGAACCCGTCCCAACCTCCGCGCCCTCGCGACCCGGAGATGCCACAGCGTAAGCGTTCTGGTGTGGGAATACGGCTGCACAGTCACGGCAAGCGCTTTCGCTGGTTCGCACCGAGTGGCATGCACCTGAAAGCTTCCAGGGCGGGTACCGGTGGAAGAAAGTTTCGCCCCACAGTGGCTATCAACCGGCGGGGACGAATTTATAGAGTGATTGACAACGCGGCACCCCCTATGTTGTTGTAGGTTCGCTTCAGTGAATGCGAGCGCATAAAGGGCCGCTGGGAACGGCGCCTTGGCCGGCGCAACTATTTGATTCCAGGAAGGTGCAACCCATGAAACGTCGCGAATTTCTTTCTTCATCACTGGCGCTGGCCGCCACGGGCATGGCTCCGCGAGCACCGCAGGCGGCCGGTGGATCAATCGAAATCCTGATCGACGAGCCGATAGGTCGAATCGCTCCGGAATTCCACGGCCAGTTCACCGAGCACCTGGGCGGCTGCATCTATGACGGCATCTGGGTGGGCGAGAATTCGAAGATCCCGAACGTAGGCGGCGTCCGCAAGGCGCTGGTGGACCGCATGCGGCAGATGGAAGTTCCCGTGGACCGTTGGCCGGGCGGCTGCTTTGCCGATAGCTACAACTGGCGCGACGGCATCGGCCCGCAGGCCGAGCGCCCGGTCCGTACCAACTTCTGGGCCAACACCCGCGAGCTTCGGGAAGCCCCGGACGGCCCGCAGAAGTACGAGCCCAACACTTTCGGCACTCCCGAATTCATGCGTTTCTGCCGGCTGGCAGGAGCCAAACCCTACTTTGCGGCCAACGTCCGCAGCCTGACGCCTTACGATTTTTACCAGTGGGTGGAATACTGCAATTCGCCGGCCGGCAGCACCACGCTGGCCAAACAGCGCACCGCCGACGGCAGCAAGGACCCGTACAACATCGTCTATTGGGGCGTCGGAAATGAGTCCTGGGGTTGCGGCGGAAATTTCACGCCCCAGGAATATGCAACGGAGTTCCGGCGCTTCGCCACCTGGGTGGCCAACTTCGGCATGAGGCTCCATTTCATTGGTTCGGGCCCGGGCGTGGACATGGATGATGCCAAGGTGGACTGGACACGCGGCTTTTTTGAAGGCCTGGCCGCCAAGAGCAGGGACCAGATCAGCAAGATGTGGGGCCTTTCCCTGCACTACTATTGCTGGACCACCAATAAGGGAAGTTCCATTGAATTCGACGTGCCCGGCTGGTACCAGATGCTGTGGCAGGCCGACGCGATGGATTCCATCCTTCCCAAGCACTGGCTGGCCATGGGAGAAATCGACAAGGGGCATCACGTTAAGCTGGTGGTGGACGAATGGGGCGCCTGGCACAAAGGGCCGTCCATCGCTCCCAGTTACCTGTTCAGCTATCCGCCCTCGCTGCGGGATGCTCTGGTGACCGGCATCACGCTCGACATCTTCAATCGCCACGCGGAGAAGCTCGCCATGTGCAACGCGGCCCAGCTGATTAACAACATCCATACGTCCTTCCTGGCCCTGGAAGACCGCTTTACCGTCACACCCGTCTTCTGGGTTTTCGATATGTATAAGGCGCATCGCGGCGGCCATTCGCTGCGCTTTGTTGCCGACGCGCCGTCCATCTCCTACACCTACGAAGGAAAAAGCAAAACGCTCTGGGGGCTGGCCGGGTCGGCATCGCTCCATCAGAAAGAGAAGAAGCTGGTGGTAACGGTGGTGAATTCGCACGCCAGCGAAGCGCGCAGCACAGAAATCGTGCTGCGCGGCGCTTCAGCGCGTTCGGGCCGGGCTACGGTGCTGACCCATGCGGATATTCACGCCCACAACACCTTTGAACATCCGGACGCAGTGCATCCCACGGAAGGGCCCGCAAATGTTTCGGGATCGCGCTTTACCTGGACGTTCAAGCCCGCCTCGGTGACAAAGCTTGAAATCGAGCTTGCATGAACCGCGCCGGCATGCGGCACCATCAGACCGCCACGCAAAGTCCCTTTCCATGTCATCCTGAACCCGCAAGGCGGGGGAAGGATCTGCTTTGTCTCTTCAGGAGAAAGGTCTAAACTGAAACCAAGGGATAGCGTATGGCCAAGGGCCGGTTTCTGAACCAAAAACTCGGCAAGCGGACGGACCGGAAGTCACAGTTGCTGAAGGCGCGCCTGAAAACGCAGCGGCCAGCGGCGGGTTCGGGCCGAAAGGTCAAGCACGCTGATACGAGGAGTGCCCCGAGCCGAAGGCCTTAACAGGAAGCGTCCAACTCGTTGACAGCGCGTGCCAATCAACGCTAAAATAGCTTGTTTTCTGTCAACAACACTGAGGTGACTGTATATGTATGCGATTATTCGGACCGGCGGCAAGCAGTACAAAGTTGCACCGGGAGACGTGCTTCGAGTCGAGAGGCTTCCGGGAGACCCTGGGGCCGGCGTGGAATTCAACCACGTCTTTGCCGTGCGCAAAAAGGAATTGGTGGTGGGAACGCCCCTGGTGGAAAACGCCAAGGTAACGGCAACCATTCTGGCCAATGACCGCGCAAGCAAAGTCCGCGTCCTGAAGTACAAACGGAAGAAACAGTATCGCCGGACGATTGGCCACCGGCAGAATTACAGTGAAGTCCGGATCAACGATATCGTCGCCCCCTAAACGCAACAGCGGGGCAAGACCATAGAAGAGGCTTTTGAAATGGCACACAAAAAAGGTTTAGGCAGTTCAAGAAACGGCCGGGATTCCAACGCCCAGCGGCTCGGCGTCAAGCGCTTTGACGGGCAGATGGTCAGCGGCGGATCGATCCTGGTCCGCCAGCGCGGCACCCCGCTGAAGCCCGGAGACAACGTGGGGATTGGCAAGGACGACACGCTTTTTGCCAAGGTTTCGGGCGTGGTCAAGTTTGAGGACAAGGGCCGCGCGGGCCGCTTCGTCAGCATCCTGATCCCGTCAGCAAACTGAATCCTTCGCGCGGTGGGCGAAACCCGCTTTGCGGGGCTTTCTCGCCGCGTTTCTTATATCAGACATCACCCAGCGACCGTAAACTTCATGCTCGCCTGAGGGCGGGGCGCGGGGTATTCTTGTCTCTAATGAGGCGGAAGAGTTCCTGATGTTAGTTGACGAAGCCAAGATCCATGTCACGGCCGGCGGCGGCGGAAACGGCTGTATGGCTTTCCGCAGGGAGAAGTACGTCCCGCGCGGCGGCCCCAGCGGCGGTGACGGCGGCAACGGAGGCAGCGTCTATCTGGAATCCACCGCCCATCTCAACACACTCCTGAAATTCCGGTTCAACAAAGAGTTCCGCGCGCGGCGCGCCGGGCACGGCGAAGGCTCCAACCGTCACGGGAAAAACAGCGAAGATCTGGTGATCCGGGTTCCCGTGGGGACCATGGTTTATGACAACGCCAACGGCGACAAGCTGGTCGATTTTATCACCGAGGGCATGCGCTTCCTGGTGGCGAAAGGCGGACGTGGCGGCCGGGGCAACGCCCGGTTTGCCACGTCCACCAACCAGGCCCCGCGGCGGGCCGATCCCGGCACTCCCGGCGAAGAGCGCGACCTGCGCCTGGAACTGAAGCTTCTGGCAGACGTTGGCCTGGTCGGGTTTCCGAACGCCGGCAAATCCACCCTGATTTCGCGGCTCAGCGCCGCCCGGCCGCGCATTGCCGACTACCCGTTTACCACGCTCGAACCCTCGCTGGGCGTGGTGGCCGTGGACGATGAAGAATCCTTTGTGATGGCCGACATCCCCGGCCTGATTGCCGGCGCGCACCAAGGCAAGGGACTGGGTGACCGCTTCCTCAAGCACGTGGAGCGCACCCGCCTGCTCCTGCATCTGGTGGATGTGGCGGAATTTACCGGCCGGGATCCGATCGAGGACTATAACGTTATTCTCAGGGAATTGGAGAGTTTCAGCCCGGAAGTTGCAAAAAAGCCGATGCTGATGGTAGCTTCTCGTGTGGATGCCGTCGGTGACAGCAATCGACTGTTTGCCCTGCGGGAATTTTGCCGGGAACAGAAGCGCCCGCTCTATGAAATTTCATCCGTCACCGGCGAAGGCCTCGACGAGCTGAAGCGGGCCGCTTGGGCGAGTCTACAGGAAATTCCACGGCTCAGCCTTTCCGAAGACTCTGTTTCTGAGTCGCGTGAGTTGTGATTTGAAACTTTAAACCTGGCCCAACGGCTGGCAGGATTAACGACCGCGTGAAAATTGCTATTTTTGGTGGAAGTTTCGACCCGATTCATTCCGGCCACCTCCAGGCGGCAAAGGCCGCGGCCCAGCGGCTGCGCTTGAACAAGGTATTATTTGTCCCCACGGGAAGTCCGCCGCATAAAACCTCAAACGGCCTCATCGATTACGATCACCGTTTCGCGATGGTGGCACTGGCCTGCGCTGAGGATTCCCGATTCGTCCCTTCCACGCTGGAATCGCCGGAACTGCACCCGGGTCCGCACTACTCCATTGACACGGTGCGGCGCGCGAAGCGGATGCTAAAGCCCGGCGACAATCTCTACTTTCTGATCGGCATCGACGCGCTGATTGACCTGCCCCACTGGAAACAGTTTCGGCAACTGCTGGATCTCACGGATTTTATCGTCGTGTCCCGACCGGGATTCGACAGCCGCGAAGTTGAAAGGACGCTGCCGCGCGAGATGCTCGACCGGCGGCCTCGCAGAAATTCCCGCCAGATCCATCTGCGGCGCTCCACCCTGCACATCCTGCCGCACGTGGAGGTTCCCGTAGCTTCCACCGGCATACGGAAGGCCATCCGGCAGAAGCGGAACATCAAGGGCATGGTGCCTCCGATGGTGGAAGAATATATACTGAAGGAAGGGCTGTACCAGGCTGCACACCAGCTCCGTGGAGGAAAATGACGGCGAACTTGCGTGAGGCCATCCGCGCCGCTCAGGACCGGAAGGCCGTGAACCTGACCGTGCTGGACGTTGGCAAAATCTGTTCTTTTGCAGACCACTTTGTGATTTGCACCGGCACTTCAACCCGGCACACCCGTGCGATTTCTGACGCCATCCAGGAAAAGCTGAAGAAGAAGTGGGACCTGCTTCCCTCGCACCTGGAAGGTTATGCGCAGTCGGAATGGATTCTGTTGGACTACTTCGATTTCGTAGTCCACATTTTCTCAGAGCGGGCCCGCGAGTTTTACGATCTTGAAAGGCTCTGGAAGTCGGCCCCCCGGGTCCACGTGCCCAAGGGCTGAAGAGCAAGGCCGGAACGTTTCGCTCCGGCGGCGCCAGGGCGGCAAATTCGATCGCGGCAACCGATGGGCGGACGCCATGCGCATTCGAGTACTCTGGGAAGGCAAGACGAAAGACTCGCACCTGCGGGCGCTGATCGCGGATTACACCAATCGCATTGCCAAATTTACCGATATTGTGATTGAAGAGCTGCCCGAGGCCAGGAAGTCACGCAGCAGGAGCGTGAATAAGGCGTTGCCCGTAGAAACGCGCATGCTGGAGAAAATGGGCAACTGCACGCGGGTTTTTCTGGACCCTGAGGGCGCCGAGTGGACTTCAAAGGAATTTGCTATCTGGCTGGGCGACCAGGGCGTGCATGGAACGAAGGAAATTGCCTTCGTGGTGGGCGCCCCAGACGGATTTTCGCCGGCTTTCCGGCAGCACGCCAACATCCTGCTCTCGCTTTCTCGCATGACCCTGACGCATGACTGGACACGGGCCATGCTGCTGGAACAGATTTACCGGGGATTCACCATCCTTCGGGGCTTCCCCTACGCCCGCTGAGCAGAGATTGATGTAGCGGCAAGTTTTCCTTGCCACGTGGCGGCATGAAGCCGCCGCTACTTTTAGAGAAAGGAATGTCTTTGCCTGAATCCAGAAAAGGATTGATCATCGTTTTTACCGGGCCGGGCAAGGGCAAGACAACCGCGGCGCTGGGCACAGCTTTTCGGGCCATCGGCCAGGGACTGAAGGTATTGATGGTACAATTCATCAAAGGCTCCTGGCATTACGGAGAGCTGGATACGTGCGGAATGCTGGGAGGCGACAGGATCAAAATCCTGCCGATGGGACGAGGATTCGTCAAGGTCGGCGTGGAAAAGCCGGACCCGGAAGACGTCCGCATGGTGGAAGAAGCGTGGCAATACGCAAGCCAGGCCATCGCAGGCGGAGAGTACGACATGGTGATCCTGGACGAAGTGAACTATGCCGTCAGTTACAGGATGCTCGACCCGGCAAGGGTTGTAGAGACGCTGAAACGAAAGCCTGAGATGGTTCACGTGATCCTGACCGGTCGGAATGCCCACGCGTCTATTGTGGAGATTGCTGACCTGGTGACGGAGATGCGCGAGGTGAAGCACCCTTATCAAAAGGGCATCCTCGCCCAGCGCGGCATCGAATACTGAACGTTGCGCCCCGCCTGATGAATACCAGCGAACGGTGCGCTTGAAAACTGGTTTTCTTATGACCTGGTTCCGAAAAGAAAAGAAACCGCTTGAAACGCCTCCGGCGGCGGAAAAGCGCGCCCAGACGGAAGGCTTGTGGATCAAGTGTGAATCCTGCAAGCGCATCCTCTGGAAAAAGGACCTGGAACAGAACCTGCTCTGCTGTCCCAAGTGCAATTTCCATTTCAAGATGACCTCTGAGGCTCGCCTGGCCATGCTGTTTGACGACGGCAAGTATACCGAGCACGACGCCGGCATGAGCTCTCCCGATCCCCTGCAATTTGTGGACAGAAAGAGCTATCGCGACCGCCTGAAGGCCGCTGAAATTTTGACCGGAGCGAAGGACGCCGTCCGCGTGGGCGAGGGCACCATGGACGGAAAGCCGCTGATCGCCTGCGCCATGGAATTCCGTTTTATCGGCGGAAGCATGGGCGCCGTAGTGGGAGAAAAAATCACTCGCGCCATCGACCACTGCATCGAGAAGAAGCTGCCGCTGGTGATCGTTTCCTGCTCCGGCGGCGCGCGGATGATGGAGGGCACCATCAGCCTGATGCAACTGGCAAAAATCAGCGCCGCCCTTGCCCGATTTGACGAAGTGAAAAAGCCTTACATTTCTGTGCTGACCAACCCGACCACGGGCGGCACCACGGCCAGTTTTGCCATGCTCGGCGACCTCAACATCGCCGAACCCCGGGCGCTGATCGGGTTTGCCGGTCCCCGCGTGATCGAGCAAACCATCCGCCAGAAGCTGCCGGATGGTTTCCAGACGGCGGAATTTCTGCTGGACCACGGAATGCTCGACGCCATCGTTCCGCGCACCGAGCTGAAAGCTTATCTTTCAAAAACCCTGGATTTTATGGGAGCATGGAATTCCGCCACACCCCGCAAATGATCGAACCCATCGCATTCCAAGCCGCCATTCCATTTGAGGAGTGCCTCAGGATCCTGTGGGACCGCGGGCACGAACTGCACGGCAGAAAGTTTGATCTCGATGCGATTCGGGCGATCCTCACCGCCCTGGGCAGTCCCGAGCGCCGTTACCCAACGGCCATCGTGGCGGGAACCAACGGCAAAGGATCGACCTCCGCCATGCTGGCGGCCATCCTGGAGCGTGCGGGCTACCGCACCGGGCTCTACACTTCGCCGCATCTCATTCGCGTCAATGAACGGATTCGCATTAACGGCCGGGAGCTTTCAGACAACGAATTTGCAGCCGCCTTTGCGGCGGTCCACCATGCAGTGGAAAAGCTGATCGAGGCGCACGTCCTGCCGCACCGTCCCAGCTTTTTCGAATACCTCACAGCCGTCGCCTTCCAGCACTTTGCACTCGCGGCTGTGGATTTTGCCGTGCTCGAAGTGGGCATGGGCGGGCGCCTCGACGCTACCAACGTCACCGACGCGTCGGTCGCCGTCATCACCAACGTCGATCTTGACCACCAGGAGTTCTTGGGCAACACTCTCGCTGCCATTGCCGCGGAAAAGGCGGGCGTCATCAAGCCGGGCAGACCGGTGGTTTCCGGTTGTGAGCATCCTGAAGTCTGCGAGGTTATCCGGAAGAAGTGCCGGGAAGCCAAGGTCGAACTGATTGAACCAGGAGACATCGGGGTCGCCCATAACCTTTTCCACCTCGACGGCCGCTATGGCTTCGACCTGCAAATGGACGGCGGCGACCTCCGAGGGATCATGCTTCAACTGGCAGGAAGGTTCCAGGTGAAGAACGCTGTCGTGGCGGCAACCGCAGCGGGGCAACTGGATCGTGCAGGTTTTCACATTCCGCCGGAAGCCATCCGCGAGGGCTTGCAGGCGGCATCCTGGCCCGGCCGGCTGGAAATCATTCGGCAGCGTCCGCTGATCCTGCTGGATGGCGCGCACAATCCGGCAGCCGCCCGCGAAGTGGCGGAATTCGTTCGAGGCCATTTCGGGGGGCGAACGCTCCGCCTGGTTTACGCCACCATGCGAGACAAATCTGTCGGGGAAATCAGCAGCATCCTTTTCCCGCTGGCGGAGGCGGTTTATCTCACCCGGCCGGGCCTTGACCGCGCGGCCTTGCCTGAAGCGATTCTCGAGTCTGCGGTGGCTGTTCCCCGGCTGGCCGTCATTGAGCCGGACCCGTCGCGCGCCCTCGAACAGGCCGTTGAGGCTTCCCTGCCCGACGATATCGTCCTGGTGGCCGGCTCGCTGTTTCTCGTGGGCGCCATCAAGCAGGCCATCGCTGAAGGGCGGCTCGTGTCTGAAAACCTGGCGCCGCCGGAAGTCCTTTCGGAGCTCTACTGATTTCATCATGGATTCCACCTCGCCGACGCCCGTTCTGCAATCATCCAGCGGGGGTCGAGTGCGGAATTTTCTCAGCTATGCCCGTTCCCTGCTGTTCACCGACCTTCTGATTTATCTCTACACGGCGGTCTGCGGAACCTTTTCCGTCTGCGGCTCCTTCTTTGACGCCCATGGCCGCTGGCAGCACGGATGCGCCCGGACGTGGTCATGGCTGATTCTCAAAACCAGCGGAATTCGTCTCAGCGTGGAGGGACTCGAGAACGTCGATCCTCATCAGACGGTCATCTTCTGCTCCAATCATCCGAGCGCCATGGACATTCCCATCTTGTTCGTCAGCCTGCCCGTGCAGTTCCGCTTTCTGGCCAAGCGCGTGCTGTTCCATGTTCCGTTCCTGGGCTGGCATCTGCGCCGTTCCGGGCACATTCCGATTGCGCGCGGCCGCCCGCGTGAAGCACTGAAAGGCTTTGACCAGGCCGCCAAAAGAATCAAGGAAGGCCGCCCCGTCGTTGTGTTCCCGGAAGGGAGCCGCAGCCGCACCGGCGAGATGCTTCCCTTCAAGAGTGGAACCTTCTATCTGGCCATCCTTTCCGGCGTTCCCGTTGTGCCCGTCACGCTGATCGGTTCACGGGAGGTACTGAAGCCGGACTCGCTCCACATCCGCGCCGGCCGCGTGCGGGTGATCATCCACAAGGCCATGTCCACCGACGGACTCACGGTCCACGATGCCAGCAGTCTCTCGAAGCGCGTGCGGGAAGTGATTGTTTCAGGGTTGAAGGTTGCAAAGGATTGACAAGGCAGGAGCAGTCGATGCCATATCGTACTGGAGAACCGATGGCATTGAAGGCCCAGCTCTCGCTCTTCTCTGCGCCCTCCGCGCCAAGAGCTTTAACACAGAGAGCACAGAGGCCCTCAGTGGCCTCTGTGTTGATGCTTTCCCTGGCACAGAGATCAACGAGGAAAGATACCTGTGAAGCGAATTATGACTATAGGGATGCCTCAGGACTAAGACCGAAGCAGTATAGTTGGAGGTTACAGACTTGTCTAAAATAGCCAGGGACGCCGGACGCGCATCAAACCTGCAATGAAGATCAGCTTTGAAAACCAGGTTGCGGTGGTGACGGGAGGCTCGCGCGGAATCGGCGCGGCCACCGTCAGGCTTTTTGCCGAGGCCGGCTGCAACGTGGTGTTCAGCTACTTTCAGGCTGCACGTGCCGCACAGCAAGTCGTGGCCACATGCCGCAACTTGCCGGGCGCTGTCGTAGCCGTCCGGGCTGACGTCGCCAAAATGGCCGACACCAGAAAGCTGATCGATAAGGCGATCCAAGATTTCGGCCGGCTGGACATTCTGGTGGCCAACGCGGGCATCTGGAATGCCGGCCCGGAACGGATTGACGAGATCACCGAGAGTGAATGGGACAAAATGGTGGCCGTCAATCTGAAGGGGGTTTATACGGTGATTCGGAGCGCCGCGCCTCACATGATTTCGCAAAACAGGGGGCGCATCATCGCCGTCTCTTCCACCGCCGGACAGCGCGGCGAAGCTTTCCACTCGCATTACGGGGCGGCCAAGGGCGGCGTCATCAGCCTGGTGAAAGGCCTTGCCACGGAACTGGCCCCGCACAACATTCTGGTGAACGCTGTGGCCCCCGGGTGGGTTTTGACCGACATGGCCAAACCGGTCCTCCGCAAACCCGCAGAGAAGCGCAAGGCGACCCGCTCGATTCCGCTTCGCCGTTTCGGCAGTCCTGAAGAGATTGCCATGCCCATTCTGTTTCTGGCCTCAGACATGTCAACCTATATAACCGGAGAAATCATCAATATCAATGGGGGGAACGTTCTCTGTGGGTAATAGAAACCTAACAATTTCGGAAATGGCGGCCTGTGCGACCTGCCTCATCATGCTCAGTCTGGCTGGGAATGCCGCTTCGCTCGGCGCGCAGCAGGCCTCGGCGCCGACGCAATCGTCAGCCGCCTTGCCTTCGCGCATCAGCCCCAAGGCCCAGGAACTGCTCCACCACGCCATCGAGGCACTGGGCGGGCCGGCCTTTCTGAACTATAAAAGCATTTCAACCTCGGGGCGCGTGTTCGGCTTTTCCAACGGACAGATGGCCGGCGTCCAGCCCTACAAAAGCACCTATGTGCCGCCCGACAAGCGCCGCTTCACCTACGGCAGGGGCAAACCCGTCACGCTGATCAACAACGGCAAGGAAGCCCTGGAACTGGACCAATACGGCCTGGTTCACCAGCTTCCTGAGCAAGTCCGGCGATGGGAAATTGCCAACCGCTACAACCTGCGCAATCTCCTCCAATCGGTCACCAAAGAATCCGGGGTGTTGATCCTCGATCACGGCGTTGACTTTGTCGCCAACCAGCCTGCATACGTTATTGAGATCATCGACGCCCGGGACGTCCACCTCCAGCTTTATCTTCGCAAATCCAACTATCTCCCCCTGCGCGTCACCTACCGCCTTCAGGATTCCACCACGCAGGACTGGGACGATTACACCGACGATTACAACGATTACCGTCGCTTCGACGGCATCATGACGCCCATGAATATCGGCCGGGAGAAGAACGGCGAGCGGACCGGCGCGGTCTACCGGAGCAAGGCCCGCTACAACGTGGACGTCCCCGCAAACTATTTCCAGCCCTCACGGTGACAACCAGCCCCATCTGCTATAATGACGGGCGGAGGACATTTGGCACGCCAACGGTTCATCAGATCCACAACAGTTCTTTGTGTTCGGCGCAACGGCAGCCTGGTGATGGGCGGCGATGGCCAGGTCACGATGGGCGAAAGCGTCATCAAGCACAAGGCAAAAAAAATCCGTCGCCTTTATAACGAGAAGGTGTTGGCCGGATTTGCCGGCAGCACGGCAGACGCGTTTTCCCTGTTTTCACGCTTCGAGACCAAACTCGAGGAGTACCACGGCAACCTCAGCCGGGCCGTGGTGGAACTGGCCAAGGACTGGAGAACGGACCGCGCCCTGCGCCACCTGGAAGCTCTGCTGCTGGTCGCGGACAAGAAGACCACTTATCTCGTCAGCGGCACCGGCGACGTGATTGAGCCGGATGACGGCATCGTGGGCATCGGCTCCGGAGGGCCTTATGCCGTCTCGGCCGCCCGAGCCCTCCTGAAAAACACTAAAATGAACGCCCGCGACATCGTCGAGGAAGCCATGCGAATCGCCGGTCAGATCTGCATTTTTACCAACGAGCAATGCACCATCGAGGAGCTTTAGTGCCCCCGGACCCAAAGGAAGCTGGAATGGTTTTCTATTTGCCTGAGAATATTGAAACGGCCACTATGCTGGATGAACTGACCCCGCGCCAGATCGTATCGGAACTCGACAAGCACGTGGTGGGACAGAAAGAGGCCAAGCGCTCCGTCGCCATCGCTCTGCGCAACCGCATGCGCCGGCAGAAACTTTCCGCCGAACTGGCGGAGGAGGTTCTGCCCAAAAACATCATCATGATCGGGCCCACGGGCGTGGGCAAAACGGAAATCGCCCGCCGCCTGGCCCGCCTGGCCAATTCGCCCTTCATCAAGGTGGAGGCCTCGCGGTTTACAGAAGTGGGCTATGTGGGCCGCGACGTGGAGTCGATGGTCCGCGACCTGGTGGAAATTTCCATCGACATGGTGCGCGAGGAAAAAATCGAGGAGGTGGCGGAAAAGGCCGAGACGAACGCCGAAGAACGTCTGCTGGACCTGCTGCTGCCGCCGCCCATGCCGCCCCGCACCGACAAGGACCAGCCCGACGACGGCTACCGCACGGCGCTGGAACAGTTCAAGCGCACCCGCGAAAAGCTCCGCGCCCAGCTCCGCGAAGGCAAGCTGGATGAGCGCCAGGTGGAAATCGAGACCCGGGAGAAAAGTTTTCCCGCTTTTGAAATTATCTCCTCGCAGGGCATCGAGGAGATGGACATCAACATCAAGGACATGCTTCCCGGCCTGTTCGGCCAGCGCAGCAAGAAGCGGCGCATGCCGGTTTCCGAGGCCATGGAATACCTGATCCAGGAAGAAGAAAACAGGCTGATTGATATGGAGCAGGTGACGCGGACCGCAGTGGAGCGCGCCGAGCAATCCGGCATCATCTTCCTCGATGAAATTGACAAGATCGCCGGGCGCGAGCGCGGTTCCGGCCCCGACGTCAGCCGTGAGGGCGTGCAGCGCGATATCCTGCCCATCGTGGAAGGGACAACGGTCAACACGCGCTACGGCATGGTCCGCACCGACCACATCCTCTTTATCGCCGCCGGCGCTTTCCATGTCAGCAAGCCTTCGGACCTGATCCCCGAACTCCAGGGCCGCTTCCCCATTCGCGTCGAGCTCCATTCGCTGAACGTCGACGACTTTGTCCGCATCCTGAAAGAACCCAAAAGCGCGCTGGTCAAGCAGTACGTGGCGCTTCTGGAGACCGAGGGCATCAAGCTTTCGTTCACCGACGACGCTCTGGATGAAATCGCCGGCTTCGCCGCCAAAGTGAACGACCAGACGGAAAACATCGGCGCGCGGCGGCTCCATACGATCATGGAAAAGCTTCTGGACGAAATCTCTTTTGAGGGCCCCGACCTGAAAAAAAAGACGGCGCGGATTGACGGGGCCTACGTCAAGAAACAGCTCGCGGAAATTGTGAAGGATCAGGATCTCAGTCGCTACATTCTGTGAACTTTCAATTGCGAACGGCCGAACGCGGCGGCAACACCGCCACAACTTCAACTCAAACTCCCAGTCCGCTTCCCCGCCTGCGCTGGCATGGGCTTCTGCGTCTGATGTTGTTTGCCACGCTCGGGGCGGCCCTCTCCGGTTGTGGCGTGCAGGCGCCACCCCAGCCTCCGCGCCTTGAGATCCCGCAGACGATCAAGGACCTTGCCGCGGCCCAGATTGGCCGCTCCGTTTACATCGCTTTCACCCTGCCCGTGCTGGCCACGGACGGCGAAAGTCTCGACAAGCCGGTCACGGTCAACATCTTTCGTACCGTGACTCCCCCGGGCCAACCGCCCGTATTGCCTGACGCCAGCGCCGCCCCCTGGCTCACGCTCGACCCGAAACAGCTTGCCGGCTTCACCCGCTCCGGCAAGGTTGATTACCCGCTTCCATTTTCAATCCAGGAAATCCGCCAGCGACAGGGTTCCACTTTTTCATTCGCGGTGGTTGCCCTGACGCACGGCTTCCGCGGACATCCGCGCAGGAGTGAACCCTCCAACGCCGCCCAGGCAACCTTGCTCGACGCCACAGGGCCCGTGATGAATCTTGTGGCGAAAGCCTCCCAGCATTCACTGCGGCTCGCCTGGGACCCGCCGGCTGAAACCCTCACCGGCCTTCCACCCACGCACCTTTCCGGCTATCGCGTTTATCAGAGTGCTACGGGAAAGCCTGATTCATTTCAATTGCTGGGCAAAGTATCTTCAAACCACTTTGAGGACAAAACTTTCCAGTTCGGCCAACAGTATTTTTTCCGCGTCAGTGCCGTCACCACAATCGGTGCGGCGACGGCGGAAAGTGTGCCCTCCGCGCCGGTCAGCATCACGCCGCGCGATGTGTTCCCTCCGCCTGTCCCCACGGGCCTCACAGCGGTGAATGCCGCGGGCGCGGTCGATCTGCTGTGGAACGCCAGTTCCGGGGGCGACCTCGCCGGCTACAATGTCTACCGCAGCACGGAGGGTGGGCCGTTCCACCGCATCAACAAACAAGGGGTGCCCACGCCCATCTTCCATGACGCCACGGTCGAGCCCGGCCACAGCTACGAATACGCCGTGACGGCGGTTGATGTCATCGGAAATGAGAGCAGGAAGTCTGAACCCGCAAGCGTCGCCACGCCCTCCTCGGGTGCGCAGTGAGCGGGACACCACGCGCTGCCGGGCGCAAAATGGTATAATTCCGCCGGAACCGGGAGCGGCGCTCGTTCCCGCAAAATTCCCGGACTGAGATTCCTGCCGGACGCACCGGCAGTTGAAGAGGTGAAATCAACGGTGAAAACCCTGTCGCCTCTTGAAATTGGACTGATCGTGGGCGCGGTGGTGGTTCTCATCAGCGCCGGTCTCTTCGCTTATCTCAAGCTGCTCCGAAAGAAAGACCCCGCTGAGATTGAGCGCCTCCGCCGGTCGTGGCTGGGCCGAACGGGCCGCATCGTCGCCGGCGAAATCACCGGCCTGATTGAACCGGAAGGTGAAAACACGGCGCTGCTGCTGGTTTACCGCTATGACATTGCGGGTGTCACCTACGAGGTAACCCAGGACGTCTCCACCCTGCCCGCAGTTGCCTCGCAGGCGCCTCACCTGGTCGGTAAGGGCATCAGCGTCAAGTACGATATGAAGCATCCCAGCAATTCCATCGCGATTTGCGAGGATTGGTCAGGAATCCGTGGCCTCAGCGCCAGCGAGTCGGAGGGCCAAGGCGCGCTTGCAAATTCCACCCGGGCAACAGAAAAGGCCTGAAGGAAAGTTGTAGTGGCAGTCTATTGCCACCTGATTCTGACAATGAACAAGCTGGCGCTCACAGAGTGTCGCTACAACTGTGAATTCAAAGGGTTATCATTTGAAACTTGAAGAAAAACTCGAAGAACTCCGCCGTCGGCGTGCGCAGGCGGAAGCAGGAGGCGGCGACGAGCGCCGTGCCAAACAGCACGCTGAAGGCAAGCTCTCCGCCCGCGAGCGGCTGGAGCTTCTGTTTGACGAAGCCACCTTTGAAGAGGCCGGCGAATTCGTCGAGCACGACTGCCGCGATTTCGGCATGGAGGCCCAGCGCATTCCGGGCGACGGCGTGGTCACCGGCTACGGCCTCATCAACAACCGTCTGGCCTACGCCTTTGCCCAGGATTTTACGGTTTTCGGCGGCTCGCTCAGTGAATCCAACGCCGCCAAAATCTGCAGGCTCATGGACCTGGCGCTGAAGGTGGGCGCCCCGCTCATCGGCCTCAACGATTCCGGCGGCGCGCGCATCCAGGAAGGTGTTGCCTCGCTCGCCGGCTACGCCGACATCTTCCTGCGCAATACTCTGGCTTCAGGCGTGGTGCCGCAGATTTCGGCCGTCATGGGACCCTGCGCGGGCGGGGCGGTTTATTCGCCCGCCATCACCGACTTCGTCCTGATGGTTGAAAATTCCAGCTACATGTTTGTCACCGGCCCCGACGTCATCCGCACCGTCATGCACGAGGACGTCACCAAGGAAGACCTGGGAGGGCCGCGCACACACAGCGCCACCAGCGGCGTTTCGCACTTCGTCACCCGCGACGACCCCGAGTGCCTGGCGCTGGTGCGCGAGCTGCTCTCCTTCATGCCGCAGAACAGCCGCGAAGACCCGCCCTTCGTGGAAACAAACGATCCCGTGGATCGCCGCGACGCCGAACTCGACAGCCTGGTTCCCGCGGAGTCCGACAAACCTTATGACATCAAGGACATCATCCGCCGCGTGGTGGACGACGGCTACTTCCTGGAGGTTCACGAGCGGTTTGCCGGGAACCTGGTGGTTGGTTTCGCGCGACTGGGCGGTTACAGCGTGGGCATCGTGGCCAACCAGCCTGCCGTGCTGGCCGGATGCCTCGACATCGACGCCTCGGTCAAAGGCGCCCGCTTCGTGCGCTTCTGCGATGCCTTCAACATCCCTCTCGTCACCTTTGAGGACGTTCCGGGATTCCTGCCCGGCACCCAGCAGGAATTCGGCGGCATCATCCGGCACGGCGCCAAGCTGCTCTACGCTTTTGCCGAGGCCACGGTTCCCAAGCTCACCGTTATCACTCGCAAGGCCTACGGCGGGGCTTATTGCGTGATGTCGTCCAAGCACATCCGCACCGACGTCAACCTCGCCTACCCCACGGCAGAAATTGCCGTTATGGGACCGGAAGGCGCCGTCAACATCGTCAACCGGCGCGAACTGCAAAAGGCCAAAGACCCGGAAAAAATACGCAAGCAGAAGGCCGAGGAATATCGCGACCGATTCGCCAATCCCTACATCGCCGCCGAGCGCGGATACGTGGACGCCGTCATTGCCCCGCGCGATACCCGCCCGCGCCTCATCCGCGCCTTGCGCATGCTCGAAAACAAACGCGATACCCTGCCCCCCAAAAAGCACGGCAACATCCCGCTGTGATTTCGCCTGAATTCTGTAGCGCCGGGCTTCAGCCCGGCACACCCGGACATGCCGACCTCAAGGTCGGCTCTACAACTTCAACCTGTTCTATCCGACGCGTTTTCTCAGTGGCCTCTGCGGCCCACGAGCTTTAACACGGAGTGCACAGAGGGTCTCTGTGACCTCTTTCTTAAGGCTCTTCCAGACACTGAGATCACAAAGAGGGAACGCCATGAGGTGTTGGGGTCGACACAAACGCCAGCCCCGGCAGGGGCGGCAGAATTTAGCCCATGGCGCAAGCCATGGGAAAACGGCCCACCCAATACCCTCCCAACCCTCGCCCGCTTGCGGGAGAGGGGGGACCCCGACCTGTCGGGGTGGGTGAGGGTTTTAAAGGCCGCAACCGCGTGTATAATCAGATTTTTATGGGATGCTCCGAAAACCGTAGCCGGTGGTCACGGACTGCCGCTACACCGGAGGAATGCGTGTTCAAGAAAATTCTGGTTGCCAATCGTGGTGAGATTGCGGTGCGGGTGATGCGCGCCTGCCGCGAGATGGGCATCCGCAGCGTGGCGGTTTATTCGGAAGTGGACCGCAAGGCGCTGCACGTGCGTTACGCCGACGAAGCGATCGCCATCGGTCCCGCGCCCGCCATTGACAGCTACCTGCGCATCGACCGCATCATCGGCGCCGCCCAACGCACGGGCGCCGAGGCCATCCACCCCGGCTACGGGTTTCTGGCCGAGAATCCCGATTTTGCCCGCGCCTGTCGCGACGCCGACATGGTCTTTATCGGGCCCACGCCCGAGGCCATGGAACTGATGGGCTCCAAGACGGCGGCCCGGCGCCTGGTGATGAACGCCGGCCTGCCGGTGATTCCCGGCACCGACGCCAATCTCGACAGCTTTGAAGAAGTGGTCCGCGTGGCGCGCCAGATCGGCTTCCCCGTGATGCTGAAGGCTTCGGCGGGCGGCGGCGGCAAGGGGTTGCGGATGGTGGCAACTGAAGACGAACTCGAGTCCGCCTGGCGCAACGCTCGCTCGGAGGCGCAGAACGCTTTTGGAGATCCGTCCGTCTATCTCGAAAAGCGCATCGAACGGCCACGCCACGTTGAAATCCAGCTTCTGGGGGACACGCACGGCAAACTGATCTACCTGGGCGAGCGCGAATGCTCGTTGCAGCGCCGCCACCAGAAAGTCCTGGAGGAGAGCCCATCCCCCATGCTTGATGCCGAACTGCGCCGCCGCATGGGCGAAACCGCGGTGCGCATCGGCAAATTGGCCGGCTACACCAACGCCGGCACGGCGGAGTTCCTGATTGACCAGGACCGCAATTTCTACTTCCTCGAAATGAATGCCCGGCTGCAGGTGGAGCACCCGGTCACCGAGATGGTGGTGGGCATTGATCTGGTGAAGGAACAGATCCACGTTGCCGCCGGCGACCCGCTCGCATGGCGACAGGAAGACGTGCAGTTGCGCGGCGCGGCCATCGAGGCCCGCATCTACGCGGAAGACCCCGCGCGCGGCTTCTTCCCTTCTCCGGGTCTGATCACGCGCCTCGCCATTCCGTCCGGGCCCGGCGTTCGAAGCGACAGCGGCGTCTACCAGGGCTGGCAGGTGCCGCTGGAATACGATCCGCTGCTGGCCAAGCTGGTGGTTTGGGGAACCGACCGCCGGCAGGCCGTAGCCCGCATGCGGCGCGCTCTCAGCGAATATGAAGTGGCCGGCCCCCAGACCAATCTGCAATTCTTCCGGCAACTGCTGGCGCATCCGGAATTTGTGGAGGGCCAGCTCGACACGGGATTTATTGACCGCATGCTGGCCGAAGGCACGCTGAAAATTCCGCCGCCGCCGGAACTGCGGCGCGTGGCCATTCTGGCCGCCGCGCTCGAAATGCGCAGGCAGCAGGAATCACGCCGCGCCGGGGAGCGGCCGAACGGACGCGCCTCACGATGGAAAGCCGCGGGCCGCGCGGAAGAATTAAACCACTGGCCCAGCCGCTAAGAAAACCGGGAAAGAGACCTCATGAACTTTGAAGTCGAATTGCGCGAAGACTCCGAGACTAGCGAGCATCGGCTCTCCGTTGAGAATTTGTCCGATGGCCAGGGCGGCCGCCAAAACCCCCAGTTCCGGATTGACGGCAAGCCCCTCGAGGCCGACTGGGCCGAAATCCGTTCCGGGCACTATTCGATTCTGGTCGGTGGCCAGTCGTATGAAGCCCGCGTTGCCCCTGCGGCAGACAGCCGTCCGGGCCGGCCCGACACCTGGGTCGTCACCATCGCCGAGTACGATTTCCACGTCCAGGTTCGCGACCCGCGCACGCACCGATTCGCCGCGCAGGCTGCCGCGCACGACGGCCCGCTCGAGGTGCTGGCGCCCATGCCGGGAAAGATTGTCCGGGTGCTGGTCAGCCGCGACGAGGATGTCGCGCAGGACCAGGGCCTGGTGGTGATTGAAGCCATGAAGATGCAGAACGAACTGCGGGCTCCGCGCGCCGGGCGCATCACCCAGGTGCACGTCAAGGAAGGGATTGGAATTGAAGCCGGCGCCCGGCTTCTGCGGCTGGAATAGAGATAGTCCCGGTCACGAGCCTATTGATACTCTTTGACAATCTGCGCCGCCAGCAGGTTTTTCACCTTGGCGTTGTCTCGCAGATTTTCAATATAGGCGGCCTTCAGCAACTGTTCCTTTTCATTCAGCAACGTCTTGCGAATCTGGCTCTGCACCTTGGGATCCGTCATGGGGTGCTGCCCCGCCTTTTCAATGCCCAGGAGTTTGATGATGTGGTAGCCGGTGTGGTCGGTATTGATGATCGGGGAAAATTGCCCCGGCTTCAGTTGCTTGACCATCCGTTCCAGCATCGGATTGGCCTCGATCGACGATTGAGGAACGAAGCCCATGTCGCCGCCACTCATGGAGGTGGCCGGGTCCTCGGAGTAGTTCTGGGCGACGGCGGCGAAGTCCTGCCCCGAACGAAGCTGGGCATAGAGGGCCTGAATCTTCCGCTGCGCCATCTGGGGGGTTTTGGCGTCGTCGTTTTTCAGGTTGTGCACTTCGTTGCTTGACCCGGGAGTCACCTGGATCTGGGCCAGGTGGTACTCGGTTTCAGGAACATCGAACGAAGCCTTGTTTTTCTCGTAATAGGCCTTGATGTCAGCGTCGCTCACGGAAACGCGCGAGTTGATGTCGCGGTTGATCAGCTTGTTCACGGTGAGGGAGGTGCGCACCTCGTCACGAAGGTCATCTTCAGTGATGCCGCGATCTTTCAGCTTCTGCTCAAACTGCTGCTGCGAATACGGACTTTTCAATTGTCCCATCTTGGTATCGATTTCGGATTCGGACACGGTGATGCCCGATTGAGCAGCGTGCGCCATCAGGATCTGGTTATTGATCAGCTCATTCAGAATGTTAAGTTTGTAACTGAGCGCTTCTTCCCGGTCGCCGGCCTCGCCCGTCGAGCCCGCTCGGCTGCGGTAAATTTTCTCCACCTGGGAGCGGTAGATGGGACGCCCGTCAACCTGCGCCCAGGCGGTGCCCGAACCGGAGGGTTTGCTCTTGCAGGCCGGCATCAACAGCACGATTCCTGCAACCCCCAGCAGGCAGGCGGCGACAGGAAATCGACGGCCAGTTCTGCCGTTTGAATGACTGCGAAAGCTGGGCCGGGCCTTGCGCCCCTTCCATCCGTTCGGGGTAAAGAGGCGGTAGGCAACACGGCGTACATCTGATAGAATTAAAGATTGTATATTCAAGATATTGTCCATTTCCAAAGGAGTTTTTGATGGCGCGTCGATGCGAAATTTGCGGCAAAGGTCCTGCTTACGGAAATAACGTGAGCCACGCTCACAACGTCACCCGGCGAAGGTGGAATCCCAATCTCCAACGTGTTCACGCCGTCGTGAACGGGGCCCGGAAGACCCTGCGCGTCTGCACGGCATGCATCCGTGCCGGCAAGATCACCAAAGCCGCCTGAGGGCGGTCTCCGGCGCGGAAACGTCCGCCAAGGCCGTTCAGCCAGAGAAATCGGCAAGGAGCCACAGGACCCGGAACAAGGGTGGCAGGCTCCCTTCCATCCTTTAATCAAAAGTTCAGTTCTCACAAAATCCTTCCCGTCAGGGCAGAGGTCCGAAAACCCCAAATGCGCGCGGCCGTTTCAGGTCCGCTGGACACGCTCAACCTTGTAAACGCCCTCGATTTTCCGGAGTGATGACACTATCTTCTCCAGGTGCGTCTTGTCAACGATGTCCACTGTAACATCGATGGAAGCCTGGTTATCGCCGGTTTTAGCTTCAATGTCCTGAATGTTTGAACGGTCGCTGCTGATGACGGCGGTAATGTCCGCCAGCATCCCCTGGCGGTCCGTAGTCAGCAGAGTCAGCCGAACAGGATAGAAGGTATATTTTGGACCTTTCCACTCCACCTCGATGCGCCGCTCGGCATCGTACATCAGGTTCTGGACGTTCGGGCAGTCTTTGGCATGGACGGAAATCCCCTTGCCCCGCGTGATGTATCCCACAATCTGATCGCCCCGAATCGGGTTGCAGCATTTCGCCCGGTAAACCATCAGGTCGCCATGTCCGTGCACCTGGATGGCGGCGTCGGAGCGCATGCCCAGCACACGCTTGAAGGTGCTGGTCAGCCGCGACGGCTGGCCGGGTTCGCGGCCCGTGTCCGGACTGAGCTTCGAGAGGACCTGGCGGGCCGAGAACCTGCCAAAACCGATGCCGGCCAGCAGGTCGTCCGTCAGGCCGCAGCCGTATTCCCGGCCCACGCGCTGATAGTCTTCCTCGGAGATCTTCTTCAGAACGACGCTGTGCTTTCGGGCCTCTTTCTCCAGCAGCTTTCTGCCAATCTCCAGCGCCTGCTTGCTCTGCTCGATGTTAATCCAGTGCTTGATCTTGTTTCGCGCCCGGGATGTCTTGATGTGCGCCAGCCAGTCACGGCTGGGGGTCTGGGTGGATTGGGTGGTGATCTCAACGATGTCGCCGTTCAGCAGCTTGGTCTTCAGCGGGACGATCCGACCGTTGACCTTGGCTCCGACGCAGTGGTTGCCAACCTCGGTGTGAATCGCGTAGGCAAAATCGATGGGAGTGGCCTCACGCGGCAGGACGATCACCTTGCCCTTGGGAGTAAAAGTGTAAACCTCCTGGGGATAGAGATCGATCTTGAGAGTGGAGAGGAAGTCGTTGGAATCCCTCATCTCCTTCTGCCATTCCACCAGGTGCCGGAGCCATGCAAAGCGCTCGGCATCCTGGACGCTCGTCCCGTGTCCGTCTTTGTACTTCCAGTGGGCCGCGATGCCTTCTTCGGCCACGCGGTGCATCTCTCCGGTGCGGATCTGCACTTCGAAGGGCTGGCCGTGCGGGCCAATCACGGAGGTGTGGAGCGACTGATAAAGGTTGGGACGGGGGATGGCGATGAAGTCCTTGATTCTGCCTGGAACCGGCCGCCAGGTGTTGTGGATGACGCCCAGCGCCGCGTAACAGTTCTTGACATCGTCGGTGATGATGCGGACCGCGAGCAGGTCATAAACCTGATCGATAGCGATATTCTGCCTCTTGAGCTTCTGCCAGATGCTGTAAAGCCGCTTGATCCGGCCCTCAATCCTGACGGGGATCGAGTTCTCCTTCATCTTGCCTTCCACCAGGCCCTGGACATCGGCAAGGAAGTGCTCGTTGACCTTTCGCCGGCCCTCCACGGACTTCTTGACGTCCAAATACGCCTCCGGTTCCAGATGCCGGAATGCCAGGTCCTCAAGCTCCCCTCGAATTTTCCCCATGCCCAGGCGGTGGGCGATGGGCGCGTAAATTTCAAGGGTCTCATGGGCAATTCGATGGCGCTTTTCAGGCGGCAGATGTTCGAG
>JBAUWE010000048.1:0-1604 GCA_049583595.1 Terriglobia bacterium | reverse complement strand
GTGGTCATGCGGTCGGCCGTTCCGATGTTGTCCTTTACCAGCACGGGAATGCCGTGCAGCGGCCCACGGGGGCCTTTGGCCTTGCGCTCGCGGTCAAGCTGGCGGGCGCTGGCAAGCGCGTCCGGGTTGACCTCAATCCCGGACTGGAGCGACGGCCCGCGGCGGTCGAGTTCCTCGATCCGGGCCAGGTACTTTTCCGTGATGGAGTGCGAGGTCATCCTGCCGAATTTCATCGCGTCCTGGAGCGCGGTGATGGTGGTCTCATCCAGCTCAAACGGCCGGATGCCCTGTTCTGCTGGACTGGGTGCTTCCGACTTGCAGTTGGAAAACGGCACCGCCATTGCGGCTGTGCCACCGGCAACGCCGAGCTTCAAAAAACCTCTGCGGTCAATTTGACATTTGCCTGAGTTCGTTGTTTTTTTCGGGTTCACGGTTGTTGTGTCCTTTGAATGAATTCCTTGCGTCCGCCCATCATACTCCAACTCTCGAATGCCGGGAGGCGCTTGCTCTTCAAAATGGAATCTGCGATGATCTTGTGTTCAGCTTTGAATCAACCCAATTTTCTGGAGGCCTCATGCCAGTCGATCCGCAAATATCCAGCCGCGTCATTTTGGAAGGGCGCGATCGCGCGGGTGCGCGTTCCATGCTGAAAGCCATCGGCTTTACCGACGAAGACCTCGCCCGGCCCATCGTGGGCGTTGCCAACACCTGGATTGAAACCATGCCCTGCAACTATCACCTGCGGCGCCTGGCCGCCAAGGTGAAGGAGGGCATCCGCGCGGCGGGCGGTACTCCCATGGAGTTCAACACCATTGCTATTTCCGACGGCGTTACCATGGGAACCGAGGGCATGAAGGCGTCGCTCGTCAGCCGCGAGGTGATCGCCGATTCCATCGAGTTGGTGGGTCGCGGCCACATGTTTGACGCCATGTTCGCCTTGGTGGGCTGCGACAAAACGATTCCCGCCGGCGCCATGGCGCTGCTGCGGCTGAACGTGCCCAGCGTGCTTCTCTACGGAGGCTCAATCGCCGCGGGCCAGTTCCAGGATCACGACGTCACCATCCAGGACGTTTATGAGGCGATCGGCGCAAATGCAGCCGGCAAAATGTCTGACACGGACCTGCAGCAGCTTGAAAACGTGGCCTGCCCGGCGGCGGGCGCCTGCGGCGGCCAGTTCACCGCCAACACCATGTCCACGGTGATGGAATTCATCGGCCTCTCGCCCATGGGACTCAACGGCATTCCGGCCATGGTCCCCGCCAAGGATGAAGCCGCCTTCAAGGCGGGCCAGCTGGTGATGGACATCTTCAAGCGCGGCGTCCGGCCTCGCGACGTGCTCACGCGCAAGGCCTTTGAAAACGCCATCATCAGCGTGGCCGCCACCGGCGGTTCCACCAACTCGGTGCTGCACCTGCTGGCCATTGCGCGCGAGGCAGGGGTTGAGCTTTCGATCGACGACTTTGACGCCATCAGTGCACGAACTCCCCTGATTGCCGACCTGAAACCCGCGGGCAAGTACGTGGCCGTGGATGTTTACAAGGCCGGCGGCATTCCGGTGATTGCCAAAAAACTGATCGAGGGCAAGCCGGGCCTGCTGCACGAAG
>JBAUWE010000047.1:0-6119 GCA_049583595.1 Terriglobia bacterium | reverse complement strand
GTACCGGGGCGCTCGGCTTCCCCAGAGTGAGGATACATCGGGGAACTTGACGGTGAATTCGGGTTGGCAAGTGACAAGAGCTTGCCCTGCGTTCATCAGACATTCCAGCAGGAATTCGAAACCACCTCGTAGTTGCGATCGGGCTCTGGCCTGCTGCAGGGAACCCGTTACACCGGCAGGAAGAAACGGGATCGAGGCCTGAGAACGGTGGGAGAATCTGAATGAGCGATGAAAACGCCAAACCGCGGGTCCTGCTTGTGGATGACGAGGCCGCCGTATGGCAGATCCTGGGAGAAAAACTTGGCAGAAGCGGATTTGACTGGCGCGGCTGTTCGAGCTCGAAGGAAGCACTGGATTTTCTGGGAAAGGAACACTTTGACGCAATCATTTCTGACCTGAAAATGCCCGTCATGACAGGACTGGAACTCCTATCTGAAACCCGGACGAAACACCCTCACCTGGCTTTCGTCATGGCAACCGGTGAAGACGACATTCGGGTGGCCGTCGATGCGATGAAGCATGGAGCGGATGACTATCTGGTGAAGCCGTTTCACCTGGATGCGGCGGTGGAATCCGTGCGCCGCGCCCTGCGGAAGAAGCATATGGAAGCGGAACTGGAAAGGTACCGCCATCACCTGGAAGAAATGGTTGAAGAGCGGACCCACCAGCTCCAGGTCGCCATGAAGCGCATCGAGCGCGCATACGACGAAACCCTGGAAGCTCTTGGCGCCGCTCTCGATCTCCGGGACACAGAAACCGCCGGCCACTCCCGCCGCGTCGGCCTCTATTGCCTGGAAATCGCCCGGGCCATGGGCTGCACCAGCGAGCAACTCAAAACCATTGCCCGCGGCGCCTACCTGCACGACATCGGGAAAATCGGCATTCCAGACTCGGTCCTGCTCAAGCAGGGCAAGCTCACTCCCAAAGAAATGGCCATCATGCAAACTCACGTCCGCATCGGTTACGAACTGCTCAGCCGCATCCCTTTCCTTTCCACGTCTTCAGAGATCGTGCTGGCGCATCAGGAACGGTACGATGGGGAGGGTTACCCCCAAGGGATCGCGGGAGAAGAGATTCCACTGGGGGCCAGGATTTTTGCGGTGGCGGACACCCTCGATGCCATGACTTCAGACCGCCCCTACCGCCAGGCCCTGCCGTTCAAAACCGCGCACGAGGAAATCATCCGCGAATCCGGAAAGCAGTTTGACCCGGACGTCGTGCGCGTCTTCCTTTCCCTTCCCGAGCAGACCTGGGAGAACATCCGGCGGCAGGTGGCCAGGGCGCGAGGGCGCGTGAGCCTTTCAGGCCCTGACGAAGAAGAACCCTTCGTGAGAAAAATGTTGGTGAATTAACCACGGGACCTGGCACGCGGCGCCCCAATCGCCATTCATCGAGGTGCGTATACTCTTCCCGGCAGGCAATGTGGTCCCCGCCTGCTCCCGCTCACTGCTCAATGTAGCCGAGAATTTCCGCCGTGCATCCCGCCAGGGTCCTCCCCTGCCGGCCCGGCCGATGGTCCACTTTGGTCGCAAAAGCGATTTTCTGGATCATGATTCTGTATTTCTGAAATTCGCATTCGTCGGCCAGCACCAGATGGTCGCTGTCCACGATCTCATCAAAGCGGATTTCTTTGGCTTCCAGGTCCATGTCCAGTTCAACGACACGCGCCACAAGTTTCCCCAGCTGGTAGATGGCGTCCTGCTCCCGGCTCCCGGAAGCGGACGGCCCCGTCTGGCTCATGCCTTCAGAAGCGACAGACTTTTCGTTCACTGTACCTTCATCCTCCTTCAACAGTCAGCCACAGTTTGCTCCTTTCCGGCTGTGGCTTCTTGATCTTTGGGCAAGCCCAGGGGCAGCCCAATCCAATTTATTAATAGAATTCCATGTCCCGGGTCAAGACCTCCGCGCCGTCTCAAATCTCGAAGGCGCCGCACCGGGTTACCCCGTGGCGGGTTGGGGTTGCGATCGGCCCGCGAAACGATTACTCTTGCGCAGAGCGGGCATCGCTGAATTCCGCTGTATCAACCTGGAGAACCCGGTGTTCATGAGGAATGAGTTGCGCCACAAGACACCGGCACAATCCGGTCCCCTGGGGGTATTTCTGATGCGTTTGATTCCCTGCCGTCATTCCCGTCTTGCAATCCTCTGCACGTCAGCTTTATTTTTCGCGGCCGCTGCCCAAGGCGCGCCGCAGCGGCACCGCACGCCACTCGGACGCCAGCTGGCCGCCATTGCCTCGCACTTTGGCGGCAAAGTCTCCTTCGCCGCCGTAGACTTGAAAACCGGCGAGCACTTTGGTCTCGCCGGCAACCGGCCCGTCGCAACGGCTTCGGTAATCAAACTGCCGGTGATGGTGGAGGCGTTCTACAAAATGCAGGAGGGCAAGCTGCACTGGTCGCAGCGGGTGAAAGAGACCGGATTTGACCGCGTCCGTGGCTCAGGAATCCTCCAGGATCTCAACCAACGGATCAACCTGACGCTCGGCGACGCCATCACCCTGATGATCGACCTGAGCGACAATACTGCCTCCAACATGGTCATCCGGACCGTCGGCGTCGACTCCGTCAACGCCCGCATGCGGAACCTGGGGCTGAAGCATACCAAATTGTTCGGTTACGTCTTCCATGAAAAAGATTCCTCCGACCCTGAAGCAAAGAAGTTCGGCCTGGGCGAAACCACGGCCGATGACATGGTCCACCTGCTCACCCTGATCAGGCAGCACCACATCCTCACTCCGGCGGCGTGCGACCAGATGCTGAAGATTTTGAGCAAGCAGCGAGACCTGAACGCCTTCCCGCGCTACACCAGCAACCTCCCGGGAGTCACCTGGGAGCACAAAACCGGGGCTCTCGAGGATCTCCGCAACGACGTGGGCATTGCCGAAACGCCCGCCGGTCCCATCGTCATGGCTGGGTTCGCATACGACTCTCCCGATCACCAATGGACGGCCGACAACGCCGCCCTGCTGGTTCTGGCCCGCCTGGCCCAGGCCGCACTGACTCACTTTCTCCCCGCGCAGGCGGCAAAGTAGAACAGGCTTCGGGGCGAACTTCCACTTTTTCCAATGCCGGTCCCGGGTTTGGTACAATCTCCATCAGTGATGCCTGTCCAACAGGGAACCCGAACTCGCCCGATCTTTCGCGCTTTGCGGCCCGAAAAGCGTCTGAAGCTTGTGATCTTCTTTGTCACCTCGGTCTGCAACGCCAAATGCCGGACGTGTTTTTACTGGGAGGAACTCAACCAGCGCGGCGATCTCACCTGGAAAGAAATCCGGAGGCTTTCCGCCACCATGCCGCCCTTCACGGACTTGTGGCTTTCAGGCGGCGAACCCATGCTGCGCCGGGAGCTCGCCGACATCCTGCACCTGTTTTACGAGAACAATGGAATCCGCTGGGTGAACCTGCCCACCAACGGCCTGCTGCCGGAACGCACCGCACAGCAGGTGGCGAAAATCTGCACGGACAATCCAAAGCTCCAGCTTGACCTGAATGTGGCCATGGACGGCCTTCACGGCGTGCAGGATTCCATCCGTTCCGTGCCGGGCAATTTTGAGAAGACGCTGAAGACGCTCGAAGCCCTTCAGCCCTGCCGGGAGAAGTTCGCCAACCTGCGGGTGAACATCAACACGGTGATCTGCATGGAAAACTTTGACAGCGTTCTGGAAATCGGGCGCTTTGTGCGGCAGAACTGCAGGGTGGACGGCCACTACTTCAACATCATTCGCGGCAGCGCCAAAGACCCGTCACTCAAGCGGATTTCCACCGAACGCCTCCCAGCGCTCTATGGCGAAATCCGGAAGATCTACGCCCACTACGCGCGCATTGCCACCCGCCGTTCCGGCGGACTGTCCAGCCGAATCGGCCAAGCCTACTACGAAGGCGTCCTCGCCTTCCACAACAAAGTGCAGCTTGAAAACATGGATTCGCCTCACGCCTGGCCCATGCCCTGCACGGCCAGTGAAACTTCCATCGTCATCGATTACAACGGCGACGTGCGCGCCTGTGAACTGCGCGGCAAGCTCGGGAACCTGCGCGACTTTGACTGCGACTTCCAGCGCTTCTGGCAAACCGAAGCGCGGCAGAACGAGCCCGCCGCCATCGTTCATGACCAGTGCTGGTGCACGCACGTCTGCTTTATTCATGACAGCCTGCGCCACTCGCCCAGAGCCCTGTTGTATGACGTTCCGCTGAGCTATCTGCAATCAAAACTCTCGCGCATTTCGAGCGGCCGACACTCTGGCAATGGTCAATAAACTCACGCCCAAAGGCCGATGGGCCAGCCCGCCCGTGCTACAATCCAGCCATCCATGAATGGCGAATCTTCTCCCGTTCCGGCCACGGAATCGCAGGGCGCTCTGCCTTCCGCCCTGCACCTCCGCTATCTCGCGTTGCTGCGCTCCAACCCTGATTTCCGCCGGCTGTGGCTGGCCCAACTGATCAGTGAGATGGGCGACTGGTTTTACATGCTGGCGATTTACGACCTGCTGCTGGCCAGAACCCACCGCGGCACGGCGGTCGGCTGGGCCATCATCATCCAGACCCTTCCCTGGTTCTTCATGACGCCGTTTGCCGGATACGTCGCCGATCGTTTTCCGCGCCGGACCCTGATGATTGTTGCGGACATCTTTCGCGGAGTCATTGTGCTGGGCATGCTGCTGTCGGTCGTCGCTGCGGACGTCGGGCTGATTTATCTGTTGCTGGGAGTGGAGGTCATTTTCGCCTCCCTGTTTGAGCCGGCCCGCAGCGCCCTGCTTCCCAACATCGTCTCGGGCGATGAAATTCTTCCCGCCAACGCTCTCTCATCCTCCACCTGGGCGTTCGCGCTGGCCATGGGAGCGGCGCTGGGCGGGGCCGTAACGGCGCTGATGGGACGCAACTTCGCCTTTGCCACGGACTCGCTCTCATTCTTCGTCTCGGCTTTACTGATCCTCCGCATCCACGTCCGCGAACCTCACGCTGCTCCCATGCGCAGGCTGTCGGAAAGCCTTTCTGAAGCCACGGCCAGCGTGCGCGAGGGCGTGGTCTACCTGCGCGAGAACGGAAAGGTCCTGACGCTCGTCCTGGCCAAGACGGGGATTGGGTTTCTGGGAGGCTCGCTGCTGCTGCTGGTGATTTTCGGTGAGCGGATTTTCCCCGTCGCCGGCCACGGAGCCCTGGCGGTGGGGCTTCTCTACGCCGCGCGCGGCGTGGGTTCCGGCATCGGGCCGCTGGTAGGCGACCGCCTCACCGGAGGGCTCGAGCGCCGCATGTGGCAAAGCATCGGCATCAGCTTTTTTGTGATTGCTGCAGCCTACATCGCTTTCAGCCAGGCGCCCAGCCTGCTCCTGGCCATCGTCTGCATCCTGGTCGGACACATGGGCGGCAGCAACGTCTGGGTGATGTCCACCTCCCTGCTGCAACTCAACACTCCGGACAACGTGCGGGGACGCGTCTTCTCGCTCGATTTCGGCCTGTTCATGCTGATGATTGCCGTTTCCAACTACATCCTGGGCATGGGTCTGGACACCTGGGGGTTTTCAGCGCGGCAGCTTGCTGCCAGTCTGGGATTGGTTATGATTATTCCAGGGGTGCTTTGGCTGGTTGGGCTCCGGCGCTGGACGGGAGATGCCGCCTGAACGCCGTTTCCGGCGCGCGGCATGACGGGGATTGCAGGATGCCGGGCCATCGCTTTGTTGCAGACCGCATGATCGGACGCCTGGCGCGGATGTTGCGCCTGCTGGGTTACGACACTCTCTACCGGCCTGAACTTGATCCCGCAGGGCTCGCCGAACTGGCCCGGCGCGAAGGCCGCATCATCCTGACCCGCGGCGAGACGTGCCTGCGATTTCCCGGCGCAACCAACGTGTTCAGCATCCGGAGCGAATATCCCCCGGAGCAGTTGCGCGAGGTCGTCGCGGAATTTATTCTCGATCCCCAATCGGGGTTGTGGACACGCTGCACGGTCTGCAACGGCCGCATCTCACCTGTAGCGAAGGAACATGTAAAGGACTTGGTGAAACCCAAAGTGTACGAGATCTATTCGGAGTTCTACCGCTGCGCCGGCTGCGGGCGCGTCTACTGGCACGGCTCGCACGTGGAGCGGATTCTCAAGAACCTCTCGCTCGTTCTGGGCCGTCAACT
>JBAUWE010000046.1:0-2092 GCA_049583595.1 Terriglobia bacterium | reverse complement strand
CCCCACGGCCACCGCCTTCAGCCCTTCGGCAAAAAAGCTGTAGGAACGCAGATTGGCGTTGGGATAATCACGCACGATGCCGGCAAAAACCACCAGCGGCTTGTTCAGCAGGTTGGCAGCCCGGATGGCTGTTTCAAGCGCCGGATTGTCCACCGTCCGCTGGGCGCGCTGCATCCAGTAGACCACGGCGCGGCCTTCGGCGTTTGCGGGGCCGCCGCGCCGCACCGTCACCCGCGCATCCTGCGCCAGCTTTTCAAGAGGGTCCATGATTGTTCTTGCCTGCCGTTGCGAGCTTTCCCCTCTTCACAATCTCCCGCAGCATGCCGCGAAAAATCCAGGCGTGGAATGGGTAAAGCAGGTACCAGTAAGCGAGCCCGGCCAGGCCTGCCGGCTCAAAGACAGCGGTCTGCCTCACAACCGACCCACTGCCCGCCGGTTCCACATCAAACTCCAGCCAGGCGCGCCCGGGCACTTTCATTTCCGCAAACAGGCGGAGCCGCCGGTCCGCTTCATAGGCTTCCACGCGCCAGAAGTCCAGCGCGTCTCCCACCGCCGGGTGTTCCGGGTTGCGGCGTCCGCGACGCAGTCCCACTCCGCTCACCAGCAGGTCAACAAAGCCGCGAATCCGCCAGAGGAAGTTGGCAAAGTACCAGCCGTTCTGCCCGCCAATGCGGCGGATGGGCGCAAACGCCGCAGCCGGGCTCAAGTCTGTCGCTGCCGTCTGCTGGTCCACAATGCGGCTGCCCAGGCGGGTGCCGGCCCAGGACTTCCGGGCCCCAGCGGATGAGAGGGCGTCTGACCAGCGCGTCAGGGCAAAGCCCTGCTCTTCGTTGGCAAGCGCCCGCGCAATGGCTGCGCGCACGCCGCGCGGCCTCACGCTGAAAACCTGCAGCGCCCGGTTATCCCGGACCACGGTGGGATTGCGCACGCCCTCAATCAGCTTGCGGCCCACGCGCGCGTAGACAGGCGTTACCAGCCCCAGCCAGAGACTGGAGAGCCAGGGCGTCAGGGCCGGCACCGGAACGAGCCATCGGCGCAGCCCTCGCTCGCCGGCATAGGTCCGCATCAGGTCGCCGTAGGAAACAACGTCCGCGCCTCCGATTTCAAAAATCTCGCTGCCTGTTTTCAGCGGGAGTTCGGCGGCCTCCACCAGGTACGCGACCACGTCTTCAATGGCGATGGGTTGCGTGGGAGTTCGCACCCACTTCGGGCAGATCATCACGGGCAGGCGGTCCACCAGCGCCCGCACCATTTCAAAGGAAACGCTGCCCGATCCAATCACCACCGACGAGCGGAACTCGATGACGGGCACGCCCGACCCGCGCAGGATTTCACCCACCTCCTGCCGGCTGCGCAGGTGTTCGGAAAGCCCCTTGCCCTGCTCGCCCAGCCCGCCCAGGTAGATGATGCGCTCGGTGCCGGCCTCGCGCGCCGCCTGTCCAAAGTTGGACGCGGCTATGCGGTCCTGTTCCTCAAAGGAACCGGCGGAGCCCATGGAATGGACCAGGTAGTAGGCGGCCTGAATGCCGGCCAGCGCCGGGCCCAGGGAGTTTGCGTCCAGCACGTCTCCCTGGACGACTTCGGTGCCAGCGCCCACGCGGGCGCGCAAAAATTCCGGCCGGCGCGCCAGGCAGCGAACGCGATAGCCCCTGCCTTCAAGCGCCTTCAGCAGGCGCCCGCCCACGTAGCCGGTGGCCCCTGTCAGCAGAATGCGGAATGGTTCTCCTGCCGTGGGTGCAGTAGACATGTTTGCAGAGTAGCGCAAAGCTTCCGGTTTTTGAAACTAATCGAGGTTTCGGAAAATCCACTGGAAACGGTCGCATACTTCGAATTGAACGGAGTCTGCCCCACCCGCGAATCAAACCAAAGCAGCCGCACCCCACCACCTTATCCCCCTGGGTGAACCTCCTTCAACGAACTCACCGATAGCGGCGCGAAGCGGAGCGTTAAGCCGCAACTTTAAGATTTCCGAGATCAGGTCGTCGAGCCACTTCCCCCTGTTCTCAGCCTTGATATCGTCGCAAACTTCCCGCATCAGCCAGTGGGCCAAATTGTCCATCGAGGACAGCCCATTTATTGACGTCTCCTGCGT
>JBAUWE010000045.1:0-10361 GCA_049583595.1 Terriglobia bacterium | reverse complement strand
GGCGATTACTTCTACATGTTTCTCGGCCAGGGCGATGATCTCAAGCTTGCGGCCGGATCGCCGCTGATCAAACTGAAGGCGCCGTTCTACGTGGGCCTCGGCGTCTGCTCGCATGACAAGGACCGGGCGGAGACGGCGGTGTTTTCAAACGTTGATCTCAAAACCTCGGAGCCTGCGCCCTCCGCCAAGACGACTCTCTACAGCACGCTGGAGCAGGTGGCCATCCAGTCGGGCGACCGCCGTGAGGTTTACACAACCGAGGGACGCATTGAAGCTCCCAACTGGACGCCTGACGGCAAGTTGCTGCTTTTTAATAGCGAGGGACGCATTGAAAGAATTCCCGTGGAGGGCGGGGAGCCGGAACCGCTCTCGACCGGCTTTGCCACGCGCTGCAACAACGATCACGGCATTTCGCCCGACGGCAAATCGCTGGCCATCAGTGACAGTTCGCAGGATGGGCACGAGTCGCTGATTTACATTTTGCCCCTGGCCGGCGGCACGCCCCGCCGCGTCACCAGCAAATCGCCTTCCTACTTTCACGGATGGTCGCCCGACGGCAAGACTCTCGCCTTCTGCGGAGAGCGCGGCGGAAAGTATGACATCTACACCATTCCAGCCGCGGGCGGGGAAGAGAAGCAACTGACCAAAAACGCTGTCCACAACGACGGGCCGGAATATTCTCCCGACGGAAAGTACATCTACTTCAACTCCAGCCGCTCAGGACTTGACCAGATCTGGCGGATGCATCCTGACGGCACCGGCCAGGAGCGCGTGACCAACGATGAAACCAACGACTGGTTTCCGCACTTTTCGCCGGACGGCAAGTGGATGGCCTTTCTCTCCTACCCGAAAGACGTGACCGGCCATCCGGAAAACAAGAACGTCGAGCTGCGCATCATGCAGATGAGCGACGGGACGATCAAGCCGCTCGCGCGCCTCTTCGGCGGGCAGGGAACCATGAACGTCGCCTCCTGGTCGCCCGACAGCCTGCACGTCGCTTTTGTCAGCTACCACCTGCTGCCGCAATAGGTCAGGCCTCTGTCTCGACCACTTGACGCCGCAACACCAGCGCGCGCTGGAGAGCAATCTGGGCTTGCGGCGCAAGTTTGTGCCGGCGAAGAGGTGGAATCGCCGCCGATCCGATTTTCCATGGGATGCGTCCTTATGCTTACTTGAGGGCCTTCAACTCTCCAATCATCTCGTTGGTGGTCCGCTGCCGGCAGTAGCCCTGGTTGTTGGCAATGGAGGTGGCATGGCGCTCGCCGGTGAGGGTGGCGCAGGCATCGGTTACCAGGGTCACCAGATACCCGTAGTCACAGGCATCGCGCACTGTGGAATCGACGCACTGGTCCGTCAGCGCGCCGCATACAACCAGATGCCTGACGCCCAGGTTGCCCAGCACGTAATGGATGTTGGTCGAGATGAAAACCGAGGAAGAGGTTTTGGGAAAGACCATTTCATCACCCGCGGGCGCGATGGCGTCGATCACTTGCGCGTCGCGCGAGCCCTTCGGGCAAAACAGTCCGGAGATCTTATAGTCCAGGCCCATGTCCCGGCCATCCAGGGTCAGGCTTTCGATCACCGTGTACATGACCTCAACGCCCGCCTCCCGGCAGGCGCGCTGCAGCCTTTGCATATTGGGAACCACGCGCTCCCGCATCTGAAGGAAAAAATATCCATAACGCGCCTCGATGGCTTCTGGCGGAAGGCCCGCATATTCTCCGCCGCCCTCGGCCGAATAGTTCTGCACATCGACAAAAAGCAGCGCCGTGGCTCCCCGCTTCACGGGCACATCGCGCGATAGCCCGAAGTCCTTCACGCCATCCTCCAGCCAGCTTCATCATCTGTCTTCAGGGTGCACGCCATGGCAGGCCTCTTCTCCTGTTCAGACCTCTCATCGTCAATAGACAGCCGCATAGCGGGTGCATATCTCTTCCGTGGTTATCCCTTCCAGCGCCCTGATTTCCGCCCGCTTGAACGCAAGGTAGGCCGACTTGGCTTCGCGGCTCCACCAGCCCTCCGCCAGCTCGTCCGCCTGAAGAGCGGCGAGCGCCTCCTCAAGCGAGCGAGGCAGCAGGTGCATCTCCGCATCCTCAGCCGGAAGCGCCAACCCCCGCCGAAGCCCGTCGACTCCGGCCCAGACAATTGCGCCCAGCGCCAGGTAGGGGCAGCACGAACCGTCGGCTACGCGGAATTCCACGTTGAACTGCCGCGCAGGCTCCTCCGGAGATGACAGGAAAACCGGCGCAATACGCAGAGCCACGCCGCGGTCCTGCACGCCAAGATCGGCATTCACCGGCGCCCAGCGATTCGGCGTGAGCCGGTAGTAGGAAGCGACGGAAGGCGCGGAAAATGCACAGATGGCCGGCAGGTGTTCCAGCATCCCGGCAAAGAACGGAGCCGTGCGGCTTGAAATTCCCCAGGCCGAAGCGGCGTCATAGGTGAGAGGCTCATCGCCCTGCCACAGGCTCAAATGGATATGGGTGCCGTTCCCAATCCCGCCCGGCGTCAACATGGGGGAAAAAATCGCCCGCTGTCCTGTCCTCCAGGCGATGGCGCGCGCCAGTTCGCGCAGCACCACAGCCCCATCCGCGGCGCGGACGCCTTCTTCGCCGGCCACCGTGGCCTCATATTGCCGCGGCCCATATTCGGGCAGGTAAGTGTCCGGCGTGAATCCCACAGTTCTCAGCGCGGCCATCAGGGCCTCGCCAAAACTCCCCTGTCGCCGGAAGGCATCCAGCGAATAAGTTGCGCCCGGGCGGTGCTCCACCCCCGTGAGGACGAACTCATGCTCGAAACTTGCCACAAGCTTGAGGCCGAGCGTGGCCAGCGCCTCCAGGGCCCGCGCCAGAAACGTCCTCGGGCAGCAATCCCACGCGCTGCCGTCGGTGTTGACGATATCGCCCAGATAGAAGCGTTCTGCCGTGCCGTCGTCAAACGGCAAGTCGATTTTCACCCGGGGATCAGGCCGGATGATCAGGTCACCGGAAGTGCCAAAGGGCGTGGTCAAAATCGGCCCGAAGCAGGACATCATGATGTTGGAATGGGTGAGCCCCACCCCTTTCTTGAGCCGCACCCCGATGTCGGCCTCGGGAAACGCCTTGCCACGGACAAGGCCGGCCCAGTCACACACGCCCGCAAATATAAGTGGTTCCGTTCTCATGAATGCCCGTTGTTGCCTCCGATATCCGGCCCTGAAAATTCCTGCCCCGGCGCCTCCCATCCCACCCGCGCCATGGCCGGCCGCATGGCCAGCAAAGCGAATCCAAAAAGCAGGTAAGCCATCACCACATAGGGCCAAAGGTTCTGCGGATACGCCGGCGCCGGGTAGACCGAATTGTAAAGCGGCCAAAGCAGGATCAGCATTCCCGCCGTCCCCAGCGCCGCCCACAATGCCTTGCGTGACCGCACTGCGTCCATTGCCTCCGCTATCGTAACACCGATGTAAACCAGGATCAGCGCGAGTGTGCCGATGGTGCCCACGGCGCCGTAAAAGTTGGCCGCCCCGGTGAACGGAGCCCACAACACCACGCCGGCCGCTGAAATTGCCCCCACCGCCAGAACCGCCAGGCCCGGCGTCCCATGCCGCTCATGCACGCGGCCCAAGGCCGGCGCCAGGCCAGCCCGGCCCAGCGCAAACAGCATCCGCGAGGCCGCGCTGAGGCTTCCCAGCACGCAGGAAAACGCTGAGATGGCAGCCGCGAGGTCCAGCACCATGGCGAAATCGCGCGAGCCGAACCTGAGGGCGAGCGTGTTGAGTGGGGCGCTGTCGCCGGCGAGCGCCTTCATGTTGCCCAGCCCATAGCCCACCACCTGCACGTAGGAAGCGAACACGTAGAACGCTCCCGCCAGGACCACCGTTCCCAGCACGGCGATGGGAATCGACCGGTTGGGATCTCCCGTTTCCTCGCCCAACGTCGCCGCCCCTTCGAAACCCGCAAAAGAGAGCACCGCAAACACCATGGCATATCCCACGCCCGACCAGCCGGAGTTCGGATCCGGCACAAACGGCGCTGCGCTCAGCCCGCCCTGCCTGCCCACCGCCTCGAGTACGATCACTCCGAGCACGATGATGGCGAATACCGAGACGGCCTCCAGCACCAGCATCACCCGCGCCGCCAGGCGCATGTTCCGGTAGGCCAGCGTTATCGCACCCGCGATCGCCAGAATGCTGACCGGGACCCAAACGTGGGGCGCGCCGGGCATGCCATCTGCAACCGCGGCGTCAACGAAATTCCCCGCCAACACTGCTGTCCCGGCCCCGAACGCAAGATAGGTCAGCAGCAGCGCCCATCCCGCCACAAAACCCGCGCGCAGCCCAAACTCTTTGGCGATATAAGCGTAAGCTGAACCCGCATGTGCCACCCGCCGCGCGAAAGCCACAAACGATAGCCCCACGATGGCGAGGGCCACGGTCCCCACGGCGAAGGCAAGCGGCGCCGCCCGGCCCGCAGCGCCCACCGCCAGCGTCACGTTGAAGGCCATCGCCATGGTGGGCGCGATGATGGAGAGTGAAAGGCCGATGGCCTCCATCAGCCCGAGATTCCGGCGGAGTTGTGTCATACACTTCCTGCGAGCGGCGCCTGTCCGGCCCGCCGCTCGTTTTTGTGCGAGTGCGATGGAGAAAGACCCATGTCCTTTGGCACTGCGTCCTCCAGCCGGCCGGTGGACCTCTCTGGCGCGAGCTTGTTCTTCGAATCTGAAGTTTTTAAATTAAATCCTTGAGTCGATGGACTGTGCGCAACGTGGGGGGCGTTGCTTCATCCAACAGCACTGCACAGAAGGGACCGGCATCGATTACCGAACTGGTCCCGGATTGCCCCGGCATTCGTGCAGGTTTTCCCTGACAGGGAGTGCCGGCGTGTCCGGCCTCATTCAGGTGGCTCGGATTATACCGAATAAGGCCGTTGGCGACAACCTCGCACGAGAGGTGCCGGGAAAGTGCGGTCGTGTTTTTTGTTGCGTGGATTGTACTACTGAGGATTGCAAAATAGGGTGACGGACTTCCGTAGCGCCGGCATCTTGCCGGCCCTGAAAAGTGCCGCCGGGACGGCGGCGCTACAAACAAGCCTTGTCACCCCATAATGCAATCCTCATTCAGACTGTTCAGAAACGCGGATGTCGTTGGAGATGGCAGGCTGTTAGCGTTCGGCCTGCGTGGTGGCGGCGGGCGAAAGCGTCCAGGCTTTGCCGTCGAACTTTTCATCTGTAGGTGCGCCGAGCAGCTTGAGGACAGTGGGAGCCACGTCCATGATGCTGGGATCGGAAGAGTCGAGCTTGCGGTTGATGAAGAGGATGGCGTGTGTATCTTTCGGATCGGAAGCGCAATGGTCGCCGCTCCACTTGCGCAGGTTGGGGACCACGATGCCCTCCGGAATGGCGCCGAGCGAAGTCTCCCAGGAAGTGCGGTAACCGGGCTCGAAATTGAGCTGCAGGTCGGGAGCGTTTTTGGCCTCGGGGCCGTGGTCAATTTCCTGGCCGAGATAGACATCCTCGAGCACGGGTTTGTTGGTGCGAGGATCGCGGAAAGCCAGCAGCTTGCCGCGGATTTCCTCCGCCACCTGGTGGGCTTGCTGGCCGGGCTCGATGATGCCGTAACGCTCCCGCCCGTAAATGTTGAGATAGATCTGGCCCAGGCCCAGCGCGTAGGCTTTGGTCTTGCTCCAGTCGACGTTGGGGAAGAAGTTGCCGTGGCTGTAGAGATTTTCCAGCTTGTACTGCTGCTCCTGGGCATTGGGATTCTTGAGCACCATGTACCCGTTCTGCACCAGCCAGGTGTTGGTGTTGAAGCCGTAGTTGAAGGCATGGAAGCCGTGGTCCGAGACGATGATCAGGGTTGTGCCGGGCTTCATGTTCTTTTCAACCTCGCCCACCACCTTGTCCGCCGCCTGATAAACCCGCAGGATGGCGTCGCCGTATTTCTTTGCCAGCGCCGCGTCATAGCGGGGGCTGGTAGGATCGGTGAGCCGCCAGAACATGTGCTGGACGCTGTCCGTGCTGGTATAAACGGCCACCGTCAGGCTGGAAGGATGGTTCTGGATCTGGTCGAGAACCATCTTCGTCAGCGAATCCATGGTGCGGAAAGTGTCCTGGAGAAAGACCCCTTCGTCGATGCGTTCCTCGTTCAACGCCCAGGTGTCGTGCCACCAGCCCAGTGTCTTGAAGTCGCCCCACTTCTCGGCCAGTTGCTTGCTCCAGCCGGCGGGATAAGTGACCGGCAGGGCGGGGTCCTTGGGGTCGATGTTGAGCGGAGACATGTAGATTCTCAGCTCGGGCGACGTTTCCAGAATATAGAAACGGCTGATGGTGTGGACGGACAGGAACAAATTGATGGGAAACTCTTCTGCAAACCACTTGCTCCAGTGGCCGCTGGCGACGGTTTCCGTCTGGCCGTCCAGATGAATCGCTACCGACTGGTTGTCCTGCGACAGCTGGAAGTTTACAGGAATCGAAATGCGTTTGTACTGGTCCGTGGTGGGGTCAACCGGTCCGGAGATTTCGCTTTTGGCGCTGCGCCCGTTCATTTCCAGTCGAACCAGCTCCCCGCCAAACGTGGTGTTGCCGGCTTCTTCCGTCGGCAGATTGGAAGCGAAATAGAAAAAGGTTCCCCAGGTGCCGCGAGCGTCAGGAACGCCCAGGCCGGCCAGCAGCTTGCCGCCCGGCACCGGCGTGGGTGGAAATTCCAGCGGCATTCTGAGCACGGCGGTCTTGAACCCGTCATCGGCCGCCGCTTCATAGAACGGAGTTCCATGCCGTTCGTTGGTGACCTTGGGGCCGCGGATGGGAATCAGGCCGAAAAGAAATTTGGGCTTTTGTTTTGCCACCAGCCCGATGCGGGGGAGATAGGTCTGGGGATCGCGGGCCAGAAAATCGTAGATGCCCGTTCCGCCCGGATTCAGCCCCGTCGCAAACGACGCCCAGGCCACCGGAGATTCCGGCGGGTTCGTGGTTCCCAGCTTCTGGAAGGTCCCCGTTTGCGCCAGGCGCGCAAAGTTGGGAAGCTTGCCTTCCTTCATCCACTGGGCGGCCAGGATGGGAGACATTCCGTCGAAGCCCAGGACGATGACCTGATGGGTGACAGGACGGGTGGCCTTTTGGTGGCAGGCGGAAGTAGCAAGCGCGACAGCTACCAGCGCCGTCGCCAGGACCAGAATTCCGGCAGGAGATCTCTTTTGTCTATTTGGGCCCAAACTCTAATTTTAGTATCCCAGCGGCGGAACGTCGAGACAAATTTGGTCCGGACTACTCGCGGGCCGGCGAATGTGGCCGCGAAAGGGGAGAAGGGGCACGACTTTAGTCGTGCCGAAGAGGCGGTCCGAAGAAGCCGGCGACTGCTGAATGCCTCCTGCCTTCCCAGGCCCGTAGGGCCGAAAGAATTTAGCCCACGGCGTGAGCCGTGGGATTCAGGTAAGCGCTCGACTCCGGTCAGCCCCGGAGGGGCGACAGAAAGCCGGGTGTGGAAACTCTTTCGCCCCTCCGGGGCTCACTGGCATTTCTGGTGGTACGTTTTCCCATGGCTCACGCCGTGGGCTAAATTCTTCCGCCCCCTCCGGGGGCTCGAAGCGCAGGGTTGTTCTGTAACCCTGCGGTTTTTTATTTTGATAAAGGAACCGGGGTAAGCCCGCAAGTCGGGAATGAACCGCCGGAGCTACTCGAGCCGCGAGAAAGAGCGGTCGAGGGTGAAGGACAGCGTGGCGACGGCTTTTTCGGCATAGGCGGCCAGGGCGTCGTGGTAGAAATGCAGGCTGCGTTCACGGATGGACGTTTCCGGCTCATGGGGAGCTACCAGGTGGTTGGTTTCATGCAGGATGACGCTCAACAGGCGCAGGCGGAATTGCTTGGCATGGAAATCTTCAAGGCGGCTGCCGTGCAGGAACTTGGCATCCAGAGCCGTATCGCTGAGGGGCAAGGCCTGCCAGGTGTGAACCTGATCGTAGGCAATATCCATTTCACCGGAGTGCTCGCCTCCGAAGGCATCGTGGGGCATGGCAAAAGGAGCTTCGCGCACCGCCACATGCCGGTGGCCCAGGCATCCGCAGACATTGGTGCGCTGGAGCTGGATGACCACCAGCTGCGGAGCGCGGAAAAGAATTTCGTCGAAGGCTTCGCGGCATGGGCCGGGCGCCTCCATCCAGTCGTGCGCCAGCGCGCGAGCTGTTTCCGCGGCCCGCCCCTCATCGCGCGTCTGGTGAGCAATCACGTAGAGCGGACGGGAGCGGTCGCCAAGCGGCGCCAGCCGGTAACGCCGGCCCGCCAGCCACTCGCGCCACCGCACGGCTCGAGGGCGTGATTGCAGGTAATTCAGAATGGCGGTTTGCACGCTCGATTTTTCAGGACACATAGCGGACCTCCGTGCTCCTGAATGGATTGGCCATGGCGCTGCCACCGGTGTTCAAGCGACGGCTGACGAATCCTGGGAAGATTTCCAGGCATCGCTCGCTTGTAGCGCCGCCGTCCCGGCGGCATTTTTCGAGGCCGGCAAGATGCCGGCGCTACGGAAGCACAAACTTACGACAAAGCAAGCGGCTCGACCTCTGAGGCCAGAATGCCCCTGGCGATCTGCATCTGGTTCATCAAGGTGGGGGCCACCCGGGTCAGTCCAATTCGGCCCAAATCCTTGCCGGGTTCGATTCCCGGGCCGGCGGCCACAAAGCCGGCCTCCATTCCCGCGACAGAGGGCAAGTGGCCATGCGTCCCGCGGTCCTTCGCGCCGTCCTGAACGATAGGGCCTGCATGCCGGTCAGAAAAATAGCACCCGGGATTGGCATCGAGCATAAGTTCCGCGTCAGGATCAGCCCCCAGCGCCTTCAGCCTGCCACGGTTCAGCACTTCACGTACGGCGCCCGAGTCCACCATTTGCGCCACCGCTTTCTCGAGCGAACGGCGGTTCTCGCTGGTGGGCTCTTCCAGCCAGTAAAGCGCGAACGACCCGCCGGAGTGGATGGCTCCCAGGCGTTTCAGCTCGGGCTCGCCGTGGGCGCTCCTGCCGAATAAACCTTCGTCCATCAGCGGCACCAGCGGAGCAATGTCCTTGTCCACGGAAACAAACCCGTGGTCGGAGAGGACCACCAGGGTTGTGGCCTTGTCGCCGTTGACCGCATCGCGAATACGTCCGATTTCTTTGTCCATCTGCTCGATGGCCTCGACGGCCTTGGGCGCAAAAGGCCCGTGACGGTGGGCAAGCTGGTCGTACAACGTAAAATGCACCAGGAGCAAATCCGGATGGTGGCGCTTCCAGATGTGCAACGCCGCCTCAGCGCGAAGGCGGTCAGGCGACATTTTTTGGATTTCCGGCTGCCGGCGGTTCCCGGCAGCACGCGCCGCCGATGACTGGATGCGCTTGATAACTTCGTCAAAAAGGCGCGGGGTTGAATGGCGCGCCGGGGTTTCAAAATCCTGATAAGGGTCCGGCGCAGCAGGGTCCCAGATTTCCGGAATGTTGTAGGTGATTCGCGCCCCGGCGCTCACCGGCCAGGCCACCGCCGCGGTCTTGCGGCCGGAAGCCCCCACCGCGTCCCACAACGTAGGTACGTTGATGGCCCGCGCGAACCATGTCCAGGGCCGAATTTTCTCGGTGGGATCCAGCGAGGCCAGGTGGCTGTAAATTCCGTGCTGCCTGGGATGCACTCCCGTCACCAGGGTGACGTGCGCCGGGTAGGTTGTGGAAGGGTAGACGCTCTCAACTGCTTCAGCGCTTGCTCCGCCTTCAACCAGCTCACACAGGTTTGGAACTTTCAGTCCAAACTTTTTCGGGTGACGGTAAAAGTCCGGACGCATTCCGTCCGCGGATAGCACGACCAATCGCGATGGAAATTCAGCCTGCCCCATTTGTCATCGCTGAAGACCCGTTGGATTTTCCCGACGCTAGTTTGATGCAAAAACCGTCCCGCCGGCACCCCCTGCCGGGAGACAGAAAGAAAGTTGCAAAGGAGGCCCGCCGCCCGCCCGCTTGCTTGCTGAAGGGCGCTTGCCGTTTCCGGCACTCCTGAAGAAACCCGCCTGTGCTTTGGGAAACCTCCTGTGCCTATCCTAAACCAAAAACGCGGCCCGATGCCAAAGGAAATGTTGGCGGCAAGAACCTTCTACTGAGGATTTCAAATATGGCGGCAACGCTCGTTTGTAGCGCCGCCGTCCCGGCCGCACCTCTACTCAGGGCCGGAGAGATGCCGGCGCTACGCGAGTCCGTCACTCTACTATGCAATCCTTACTAAGTTGTCGGGAGCCGGCCTGCGGGTTCTCTTCCATTGGCAGGAAAGATGAGCTCCCAGCCGAGCAGGACCAGGAAGGCCAGAATCGGCCAGAAAAGAAGATACATCAGCCCGCGGCGCATCAGCAGCAGGTAGAAAGGGCTCAGATAGAAC
>JBAUWE010000044.1:0-14172 GCA_049583595.1 Terriglobia bacterium | reverse complement strand
ACAATGTCGTGTCCCAGATCGGGGGTTTCGAGGCTCCAGACGAGGCCATCTTCAAAGCCGTTGTGCGGATGGCAACTGGCGCAGGCAAGCTGCGACTGGTAGCAAAAGGTTGCGTCATAAAACAATTGTTCGCCGCGGCGGAGGGCTGTGATCTCTTTGGGGCCGCCCAGGTCAACGGTTGAAGCAACCTTCAACTGCTGCAGGTCAATGACACTGACGGTATCATCCGTGCGGTTTGCAATGTAGGCGAAATGGCTGTCGGGCGAGACCACCACGGCCGTAGGATTGCGGCCGGTGGCCAGCCTCTTCACCACAAACTGCTGGGCGGAATCCAGCCGGTGCGCCAGGTCCTCGTGGCCGTCGAGGCTTGCCTGCTTCAGCAGCCGGTTGAGCTTTGCAACATCGATGATGGAGACGGCGTTGGCGCCTGACGCCGTCACCAGCGCCCATCGCCCGTCGGGGGTGGAAGCGGCTCCGAACCCGTCCGCATAGTAGCGGTCAATGTCATCCAGCAGAACTTCTTTAACTTTGGAAGTCTGTCCCGCCTGCGGCTGCCCGACGATGGCCATCCCGTTTGTCAGGTACCATCCCTGCTGGATCTGAACCAGCGGGACCAGGTTGTGCGGTTGCTGAAACGGGATCAGCAGATATCCGCCGGCCTGCGCGGGCACCTGGGCAATGTGGCGAAGCTGAACAGCGCCAGGAACTGGGATCCGGCTGGTCACAATCTGCCTTGCGGTATCCACCACGGTCAGTTCCGAAACCGGCAGTTCTTCGGGCGGCGCAAGCCTCGCCATGATGTTTGAAACGTAGATCCACTTTCCATCGTGGGAAAGGTCAACGTACTCAGGAAAGTGCCCGGCAGCGAGCCGCTTGGTTTCCTTGCCGGTCGAGAGGTCGATGACAGAAATATCGTCGCCCAGCGTATTCGCGGTGTATAGAAACTTGCCCGCCTGGTCGGTCGTGATTCCCACCGGCCCCCAACCGGCTTTGAAAGTTCGCAGAACGCGAAGAGTTCCGGCATCAAATTCGCTGACCGAATTGGTCAGCTCGTTTGAGACGTAGAGGGTCTTTCCGTTCGGAGAGATCGCGATGCTCGCAGGCCCGGCGCCGGTGCTGAAGCGCCCCACGACGCGCCGCGTGTGCGTATCCACTACGAGCACCAGGTTGCTGGCCGCACAAACCACGTAAAGCCGTTGGCCGCCGGGCGAAAGTTTCAAGGCGGTGGGATTCAGATAGTGGGGACCGGCACCATCGAGGTTCGGCGGATTCTGGGGCGAAGCGTCCACCAGCGAACGCGCTATCCCCAACCCGGCCATAAGCGCCAGTATGACGACGGCCATCTTCAAGAGGAATGATCCTCTCCGCCTGTTCCCGCCTTCCGTCTTTTCCGGATGGATATTCATTTTCCTGTGCTCTTGGCCGCTTCCGTTTTGGCAGCGGCGGGTTCCGTGATGGTCAGAATCTGGTCGGCCTTCACGTGTTCAAGCGTCTGGACCGTCCCGCTGGGCCAGCGAATAATCAATCGCTCCACCTCGGTGTTCTGCCCCAGGCCAAAATGCGGCCGAGGGTCGTTTTGCGAAAGGTAGCCCGACCCCGAAACGGACTGGACGTACTGGTGCAAGTCGCCCGCCACGGCCTCAAGGCTTGCGCCGAAACCGTCACGATTGCTTCGCGTTCCGACCAGCTTCACCGTCAGCCAGTGGTTGCGCTTTCCCGCGGGCGGTGTGTTGTGGAGCAGGATGCCCTTGCCGCCCAGCGTGGTGATGAACGCGTCCACGTAACCGTCATTGTCGTAGTCGCCGAAGCACGCTGCGCGGCTGACGTGCCTCTGCTCAAAGAAGCTGCCCACCCGGGTTGAAACGTCGGTGAAGGTCCCGTTGCCGTCATTCCGCAGCAGGGTGCTTTCCATGGGGATCAGCCACGCCAGACCACCGTTGACGAGGAAGATGTCTTTCCAGCCGTCGTTATCGAAATCGAAAAAGCCGTCACCCCAGGCAACGTACTGGCCGGAAACCTTGCCGATGCCGGCCTCATCCGTCATATCCAGGAAGTAGGCTTTGGGCTTGGCCGGGTTGTGGAACAGGCGGTGGTAGCGGGCGTCGGAAACAAACAGGTCCTGCCAGCCATCATTGTCGTAGTCGCCGAAGATCGGGCCCATGGAAGTTGTTGCTTCCCCGTTCTGCCCGTAGGCAACGTTGACATCCACGCCAACCTCTGTAAACGTGCCGTTGTGATTGTTGTGGTAGAGGAAGCTGGGCATGGTGTCATTGGCCACATAAATGTCGGGCCAGCCGTCGTTGTCATAATCACCGACCGTAATACCCATCGCCCGGCCGGGCTGACGGGCGATTCCCGATTCCTTTGAGACATCCGTGAAAGTTCCGTCGCCGTTGTTATGGAACAGACGGTTGAATTCGGGGTTGTAATCCAGCGGGCCCGGATAGTGATCGCCGGGGTAGAACTGCCGGTAGTTGGGAGTAAATTTCAGGTAGTTTCCGACAAACAGGTCCAGCCGCCCATCGCGGTCGTAATCCAGAAAAGCCGCGCCCGTCCCGAAAAAGGCATTGTCAACACCCGCTTCGGCCGTGACATCGGTGAACGTACCGTCGCCATTGTTGTGATAGAGGATGGCGGATTTATAATTCGTGACATATAGATCGACGTGGCCGTCGTTGTCATAATCCCCGGCCGTCACTCCCACGCCGATCCCTTTGCCGCCCACGCCGGCCTGGGTGGTGACGTCAGTGAAGGTGCCGTCGCCGTTGTTGCGGTAAAGATGGTTGGTGGCGTCTTTGCCGTCAGGAGCTGAATGGTTGGTCAGGCCCTCGACAAAACGGCCATTAGCCACATAAAGGTCCAGAAGTCCGTCGTTGTTGTAATCGAACCAGGCGCAACCCGAACCCGTGCCTTCCAGAATCGAACTCAGTTCCTTTTCGCCAAACGAGTGCGTAAAGTTAATGCCGGATTTCGCGGTAACATCCACGAATTGAGGAAGCGAAGACGCTGTGGCAGACTGCGGGGGAAGACCTCGTCCCAGAAGTCCGCGCGCCGCCCAAAGGGGTCCCGCGGCAGCAGCCAGGGTTACGAATTGTCTTCGAGAAATCTTCATGCGCTCCTCAGTGTCGTGCTGTTTGTGGTTTCGAAGGCAGTCCCATCGGAATCGGTGCGTCGGAACGTTTCAGCGCCAGCGGCCAGCGATCCTCCGGGACCAGAGCCTTGCTTTCATGGCAACCCAGGCAGGGGACGTCTTCCCCGGTGCGCGCCCAAATCCAGCTTTTCTGCTGGTGGACCACTTCTCCTTTTGTGCTGAGCAATTGGAACCGGATGGGGGTGTCGGCAGGGACCTTGAGGTAAAAGGAGCCGTCGCTCTCCACCGGAGCTTCGCCGAGACTTCGCTCGGTGTGGTGGTCCGGCTGCAGGGCGATGACCCGGACTTTCGCGATGTGGCCCGCCAGGCTGCCGTGGGGCGCATCAGCCGACAGATAGGAGTTCAGACAGACAACGCGTCCGTAATCCCGGTCCGGGTGGAGGATGCTCCAGTAATAAAGGGGAACCGAGCGCTTCTCCAGGGGAACGGCCTCGACGCCCGAAAACTTCGGACTGCGATAGATGGTTTGCTCAACTTTTCGCGTTTTAAGGTTGAAGACATAGAGACCGAATTTCGCTGCGGCGCCGGACGAATCGGAATCTGCCCTTGCCACCACCAGACGGTCCCCATCAAGTGCATGAGCTGACCAGTAGCCCGAACCCGCTGCCGTCATCACGGAATTGTGCAGGGCGCCCGGCCGGACCCAGGCAAGCTCACCGCCGGTCACACGGTCATTGGGATCCTGTTTCTTCACAAACAGCACGGTGCCGTCGTCCAATTCCATCGCACCGGTTCGAACAAAGCTTGGCGCGCTTTCCTGACGAAACGGAGTGAGTCCCGAGCCGTCCGTCCGCAATGTGTAAAACATGCGGGATTCACTGCCCTGGCGCCCGGCCACCAGCGACGATTTTGCCGAAACGAGAATCCGGCCGCTGCGCAGGACGGTTTCAACCTGGAAATTGCCCGGGCCGAAGGTGATGGGGTGGGCGCCGGCGCCATTGGCCTGCGAAACGTAGATGGCTGAGGCCGGTTGAGTGCCTCTGCTTGTGACCATCGTAAACACAATCTGGTTCCGAGGAAGATAGGCGGGCTGAATGCAGTCCCCGGCGCAATGCGTCAGCTGGCGCTGATGCGAACCGTCCGCATTCATCTCCCAGATTTGCCACCGGGACGTGCGTTCCTTTCGTCCGGCAAAAAGAACCCTGGACGCGTCAAAAGACACCCGCGGATCAGCCGTCGCAAAGAATTCCGGAGTCAGGTTGACGGCAGAGTCCGCCTGGGTTCCCAGCTTCAGGCGGGCCAGATGGCTTCCCCGGGGAAATCGCTCTGCCAACGGACCTGCCGCAACGATGGGAGCTTCAACAAAAATGATGGCAGGGAGAGGGCCCGCAGCTCGGGGCTCAGTCAAGGTCGTTTTCGCGGCGCCAAACACAACCCCTAAACAGAGGAATAGAATGATGACCCGGGTCATTCGGAAATGATTCATTAAGCCCTAATCCGTTCCAGCAACCTTACAGTAAAAACCACATCGCGGGCCCGCGCCCCATTGTTCAAAACCACGTCAGATTAACGACCGGCAGAAATCCGCGATGACCTGATATTGCTTACACCCAAGACCGCCGACGAAGGGTTATCTTTAAGCGAAAGGAAGGGGTCCGTCGATGACAATGGGCAGACTTCAACATGACGGACGTCAATCGCCGACCTCCTAATTGTTTTATGTGGAAGGAGTAGTGGGTTAATCCAAGGGAAAGTTGTAACTGCTGGGAGGGCCTCAGCGCCTTGCGGTTGCCTCTAGAGCTTGCAGGTCCTGGATGACCAGGCGGCGGCCCCGCTTCTCGATCAGGCCTTCCTGCCGCAAGGCGTGCCACGTCCGGCTCACGGTTTCCGGCGACAACTCCAGAATTTCCGCAATCTCCTGGCTGGTGAGCGGCAGCGTCAGCGAACAGGAGTTCGGGGAATTTTCTTCACCGGCTGAAATCAGCGAAAGCAGAAACGTGGCCACACGCATCCGCGCATCTTTGAAACTCATGCTGGTCATCTGCGTGCGGGCTTCGGCGATCTCGCTCACCAGCAGGCGGATCATATCGATGGAAATGTCCGGGTTGGAGCGCAGAAACGCAAAAAACTGCTCGCGCGGAACCGAACAGATTTCCGAGTCCTCAAGAACAACCGCCGTCAACGGGTAGGTCTCCTGGCTTAAAGCTTCCAGCCCGAAGATATCTCCGGGAAACAGAATCCGAGTGATGCGATCCTTCCCATTCTCCAGCGACTTCACCATCTTGACCAGCCCGGCATTTAAAGCAAAAAGATGGTGGGCGGCCCCGCCTTCAAAAAACAGGATCTGATTTCTGCGGTAGTGTGTAGGGCAGAAAATACAGGTAAAACGCTTTGCCTGTTCCTCGGAAAGGCTCCGGAAAAGCGTGCTGGAGAGGACACGGCAATCGAGACAATTTTCTTTCAAGCCTTCCTCCCGGCTCTGGTTTCGGTGTTTCTGTCCTTCCCCGGCAAAAGCCTGGAGCGCGGATGGAATCCTCTTGGCTCGGATCCGGCCGGAAAATCCATTTCACCTTCCCGCTCGTGCCGACCAGCACTACCAGGAAGAGATCCCTGCCCGCGCGGCAGCCGGATTCCCTAGTCTCCGGCTATTCTATCAGAAATCCGGCTGCATCAAGGCGCGCGACGTCTCCGTCGAAAAGGTCGGCTTGGGGTGCGGCGGAAGGAGCAAAACCTGAAGGCCGTCCCTTGCGCGGATCGGCTCCCACCCTGTACCCAGATGCCCGCAACTCAAAATCTTTCAGAGATTTGGCAGTTCCATAGCTTGACTTGGCTGGAAGCGCCGGGTTATCTTATGTGTTTAAGCCTTAGAGACACGAATTTAACAGGGAGTCAGAGCTTTGAAGAGGACTTACCAACCCAATCGGCGTCGGCGTGCCAAGACACACGGATTCCGCGTTCGCATGCAAACCCCGGGAGGGCGCCAGGTGATCAAACGGCGCCGCCGCAAGGGTCGCCATCGCCTGACTCCGTGAATCCTGATTCGGCTGCTTTCCCCAAGCAATACCGGCTGCTCCGTCGATTGGAATTTCAACGGGTTTACAAGCAGGGGCAGCGCCGAAGTGCATCATTATGCACCGTCTTTTATCGACCGAACGGGCTGGCCGAGACGCGCCTGGGCATCACTGTGCCCAAACGTCTGGGTACAGCCGTGCTGCGGAACCGCATCAAGCGGCGGATCAGAGAAATTTTTCGGCTCCACCGGCAGGAACTGCCGGGGGGATGGGACATCGTGCTGAACCCTCGCCCTGGAGCCGCCACGGCCGCCTATCCCGCTCTCGAACGGGAGTTGTTGCGCCTTTTTCCCGCCAGGCCGCCGGACGCATCGCCCGGGGAGGGGCGTACGCGTTAAGGTTGTTGCTGCTGGGGTTGATTCGCTTCTATCAGGTTTGTCTTTCACCCGTCATTCCCTCGTCGTGCCGCTTTTACCCGTCCTGTTCGGCTTATGCGTATGAAGCGGTGGCAAAATGGGGTGCGAGGGAAGGTGCACGGCTGGCGGTTCGCCGGCTGCTGAGTTGCCGTCCCTGGGGCGGCCACGGGTACGATCCGGTTCCGTAACGATCCGGTGGAGCAGGGACCAGAGAGTTAAACAGAAAGCCTTTCATCCATGGACAACGAAAAAAGGGTCATCATTGCGTTCGCCTTGTCATTTGTCATGCTCCTGATATGGCGGGTCATGTTTGTCACCACGCCGCCTCCGTCGCAGAAATCATCCGGCGCCCCGCAGGCCACGGCCCAGAATACCTCGGGAGAAAATGCCACGGAGCAAGCTGCCGCAAAACCAGAGGCGCCCAAGGTTCCCCCTCCTCCGCAGATTCCGGTCGTGAAAGGCCAGCAGGCCCAGGATATCGTCGTTGAGAACGATCTTTACCGCATCACCTTTTCCACCCAGGGCGGCGTGGTGAAGAGCTGGATTCTCAAGAAGTATGACGATGCCAACGGCAAGCCTCTCGATGTGGTGGACCCCGCAGCCTGCAAACAGCTCGGCTACCCGATGAGCTTGAGGACGGCGGACGATTCGCTCAATCAGAAGGTGAACCAGGCGCTTTATGCCGCGCAGCCGTCCGGCGCCACCCTGCAGGCGCCCGCAACATTGGAATTCACCTACAACGACGGCCACGTGCAGGTCCAGAAGAAGTTCACCTTCGGCTCGGATTACACGGTGAAGGCCAGCGTGAGCGTGGCCAGGGACCAGCAGTACGTTCCCGTAAGGGCGGCCTGGGTTGGAGGATTCGGCGACCATTCGGTCCCTGAAGAAGAACATTTCGTTCAGGTCCAGGTGGCCTATGAAACCAACGCCAAGGTGGAAACCACCGCTCTCCACAAGATTGACAAAGAACTGACAAAGTCCAGTCCCCTGGATTTCGCCGGGACCGAAGACCGTTACTTTGCCGGAATCTTCTTTCCAGAATCGAGCGACACGGTTTTCGGCGCAGGACACTCAACCTGGAAGCCCGAAAACTGGAAGGAGAAGGAACTGCCCAAAGCCGGCTATATGGAACTGGGCAGCACCGTGGCGCAACCGGTTAAATTCAGCCTGTTTGTCGCCCCCAAGTCACTGGACGTCCTGGAGACAACAACCCCCCCGCTGACGGGGCTGGTGGACTTCGGCTGGTTCAGCATCATCGCCAAACCGCTGTTTTTTGGTTTGCGCTACATCTATGACAACTGGGTGCACAACTACGGCTGGGCCATTGTGATTCTGACCATCTTCCTGAACATGGCCCTGTTCCCGCTGAAGCTCAAGAGCATCCGCTCCGCCCAGGAGATGCAGCGGATCGCGCCGCTGGTGAAGAGCATTCAGGACCGCTATAAGCAGTACAAGTTCAACGACCCCAAAAAGGCGCGGATGAACCAGGAAGTGATGAAGCTCTACCAGGAGCACGGGATCAATCCGCTCGGCGGATGCCTGCCCATGCTGCCGCAATTGCCCATCCTTTATGGATTTTACGAGTCGCTGGAAACGCCCTTCGCGTTTCGACATGCGCCGTGGATAGGGTGGATTAAGGACTTGTCCATGCCCGATCCTTCCCATATTATGGGTCTGCCGATCCCGATCCTGCCGGTGCTGATGATGGTCAGCATGTTCTTTATGCAGAAAATGACACCGATGATGACCGCCGACCCGAACCAGAAGCGCATGATGCTGATTATGCCCCTGGTCTTCGGTATTATGTTCTTCCACCTGGCCAGCGGATTGGTGCTCTACTTCCTGGCGGCGAACATGGTGGGGATTGCGCAGCAACTCATCATCAACCGGTTTATCACTCCAAAGCGGCCTCCTCTGGTGCCGGGAAAGGCCGTTGAAGCCAAGGTATAGCGAGTTGAGATTATGACAACATCATTTCCATCTGAGCAATCCGGGGATCATTACCTGGCTGCGATCGAATCTCTGGTGGGACAGATCATCCAGTCCGGAGGTTTCAACCTCAAATCGACGGTGCGAAAATACGATTCCCCTGGTGGCGAACCCAACGCTTCGCGAGTCGTCATCGATTTCGAAGGGCCCGACTCCGACCTGTTGCTGGAAAAGAACGCCGCGCTGCTGGATGCTCTTGAATATGTTGTCCTGAAAGCTGTGCATGTGGATGACGATCTTTACGGGAGAATCAGCTTTGATTGCAAAGACTGGCGGCAGGTCCGGACCGAAGAACTGAAACTGACGGCGCAGATGGCGGCCCGCCAGGCGGTTGAAACCGGAAGCCCGTTTCACCTGACCCCCATGAGTTCGCGCGAACGGCGCATCGTTCACCTGGCGCTCAAGGATGAAGCCTCGGTGAAAACGATGAGCGAAGGCGCGGGCCCCTCCCGCAAAGTCGTCATCTATCCCGCCGCCTCCCCTTCCTGAAACATCCACAGGTTTTAGCATGATGAAAGAAGACACCATCGTGGCCATTGCCACCCCACCGGGCCGCGGCGGCATCGGTGTCGTGCGCCTGTCAGGCGGGAACGCGGTCGAGATAGCTTCCAGGCTGGTTCGCCTGGCGAAGTCGCCCGCCGAGGTGCAGCGTTCAACTTTGGGCAAATTTACCGATCCCCACACGGGCAAGATTCTGGATGAAGTTGTCCTGACCGTCTACCACCAGCCGCATTCTTACACCGGCGAAGACGTGGTGGAGATTTCCTGCCACGGTTCACCGGTGATCCTGCGGTACCTGGTGGAATGCTGTCTTGAGCGCGGCGCACGGGCGGCGGAGCCGGGCGAGTTTGCCATGCGCGCCTTCCTGAACGGTCGCATCGATCTCACCCAGGCTGAAGCTATTCAGGATCTGGTCGAGTCGCGAACCCTTTACCAGGCCCGGGTTGCCGCCACCCAGCTGGGGGGTTCACTTTCCGCCCGCGTGCAACCCCACAAACAGGCCTTGCTGGATCTGATTGCCCGGCTGGAAGCGGGAATCGATTTCGCCGACGATGATGTCGAGGTGATGGACTGGCAGCTTCTGCTGAGCGACCTCAACGCCATCAAGGCTGATGTTGAGAAAATGGTTGCGGGCTATGCCTATGGCCGCATTGTTCGCGAAGGATTGAGCCTTTCCGTTGTCGGCCGGCCGAACGTTGGCAAGTCCAGCCTGTTCAACCGGCTGCTGAATACCGAGCGCGCCATCGTGACCGAGATTCCCGGCACCACAAGAGACCTGGTCAGCGAGAGCGCATCGATGAACGGCATTCCGATCCACCTTGTAGATACGGCAGGCATCCGCACCACGGCGGACGCCGTGGAAAAAATCGGGGTGGAACGAACTCATCAGGCCATGGCCGATTCCGACCTTCGCCTGCTGGTGGTGGATACCTCGCAGGACTGGAGCCAGGAAGACCACGAGCTGCTTCACAAAACACGCCACATGGGGTCGATGCTGGTGGTTGCCAATAAGTCCGATCTGCCCGAACGCACCAGCAGGAACGCCATCGAGCAGGCGATCCTGGCTGAAGACGGCGGGGCGCCCGGCCCCGTGGAGATCGTTGTGACTTCCGCTGTGACCGGACAAGGCATTGAGGATCTGCGTGAAAAGATCCTGCAGGCGGCTGGCGCCGGAAACGACCCCGGCGCGGAGGGTGAACTGGTGACCAACCTCCGGCACCAACAGCTACTTCAGGAATCGCTCAAGGCGATCGAGCGGTGCCGCCAGGCGGCCGGGGAACGAATGCATCACGAGATGCTGCTTCTCGATCTCTATGACGCGCTGCGGCCGCTGGACGCGCTGACCGGCGCCACCGATGTTGAAGACATCCTGGGGATGATCTTTTCCCGCTTTTGCATTGGAAAATAAAGGGACAGAGACGGGCAGGTGCGGGGCCGGCCTCCGGGTCAACCCTGGCTGCGGCGCAGCCGGGCCAACAGCGGGATGGACTTCAGATAGTCATTCATTTCCCGGATACGAAGAAGTTTTGCGGTGATCCCGGTAAGAACCAGACCCGCCGGCGTGGCCACAATCAGAACGATGAGGGCGCCCGATGTGTTTTGCCAGTTTGTCATGCCCTCGAGCCAGCGGACAACCTCAAACGCGCCCCCAGCCCCAACTGCCGACGCCGCCGCAATCCTCAGGAAGAATCCCACCATCTCCAGCGTCGCCTTATTTTCCGTTGACCTGTAAAGCGAGACAAAAAGCACAATGGCGTAAGCGGATATGCCGATGGTGCTGGCCAGAGCAAGCCCCCTGAACTGCATGGGCCTCACCAGAAGCCAGTAAACAGGCAGGTTCAGGAAAGTGATGATCGTGCCAATCACCGCCGGCCGGAGGGTATTGCGCCCGGCGTAGAACCCACGCGCCAGAATACCCTGCGCGCCCCAGGCGAACATGCTGATAGAGAAAAGAGCCAGCGCCGCTGCTGTCGCGTTCAGGTCAGGAGCGCGAAGGCGCGTGTGCGAGAAAACAAAATAAACCAGCGGCCGGTTCATGGCAATCGTCAGCGCGGAAACCGGCACAATCATCAGCAGCAAGCCCTTCAGGGTTGTATTCAGAGTGCGGTTGAGTTCATCGTATTTCTTTTCGGCGTAAAGCTGGGCAAGAAAAGGAAATGAAGCCACCCCTACGGCCTGCCCGATCACCCCCAGCGGCACCCGCATCAGGAACTTGGCATAGCTCAGCCAGGTGATCGAAGCCGGAACCAGATACGACCCGAACCAGCGGATGATCCAGTCGTCCGAGAAAACCACGGACAGCGCCAGCATGATGGGAACCGCCAGCTTGATGAACATCCGAAAGCCCGGATGCCGGACGTTAAGATTCGGGGTGAAGCGCGCACCGACCCGGTGGGCGCCATAAACCTGAAGAAGAAAATTGCCGACAAACGCGCCCGATAGGACGCCAACGGAAAATCCGGTGATACCGATGGTGGAGGCCAGCAGAAATCCGCCCAGAATGATTCCGAGGTTGTAAATGACCGGGGCCAAAGAGGGGATGACAAAACGGCCCTTCGCGTACTGGACCGCGCTTAGAATGCTGCCGAGGTAAAAAAAGATTTGCGCCGGCATCATCAGCCTGGTCAGGAAGACCGTGTGTGCTTTTTCCGCCGGCTTGAATCCCGGAGCGATGACGTGAAGAAGTTGAGGGGCGAAAAATTCTCCCACCGTCACCAGAACCAGCAAGATGAGGACCATCACCGTAATCACGGTGGAAAAGACGCGCCATCCCTCTTCTTCGTTCTCCTCCGCGATATATTTGGCGAAAACAGGAATAAACGTGATGCTCAGCGAGGCTCCGGCAACCAGATAGTTGACGAAATCCGGCAGAGTGAAGGCCGTGTAATAAGCATCCGTGACCGCGCTCGAACCAAACTGATGGGCGACAGCCCATTCGCGCAGAAAGCCAAGCAACCGGCTTGCCAGAATGCTGACCATCACAATTCCGGCCGAGGCTGCGATGCGCTGGTTTACAGTACGCCCCGTCATGAGCGATGGTGTACCACGATTTGCTCCATTCTGACCAGACATAGATTGTCGATGCCGGAAACAAAATCCCGATTCGGTCCGTGGAAGATTCTAACTGCGTCTCCAGCCAGCCTGCTAGATGAAAGACAAAGGGAAACGGCTTTGGCAGGCACGGCACCTTACCATGGGCGGGCGGTGAGTAAAACGTTCATGCCATCGGCGCTTCGATCTTTGAAGGTCTGCACCACCGCATCGCGGACACCTGGGAATCAGCGATCCACCGTTACTGGTGCCCGGCACGGGCGAAAGTCGCAGTGCGGCCAAAAAGCTGCTCCTGCGCGGCGCAACGGGCGCATCGGGGTCTTCGTCCAGGCGCAACAGGCGCTGCCGTCGACACCGGGAACAGACCCGCAACCGATAACCATATTTCCGGGCAAGTGAATACAGAAGTCCGTGATGGGCGCGTTCTGTCTTCGTTGCCCCACATTTTCTACAAGGGGTAGCCATAAGAAGAATTTGTCAGGTTAGCAGATGGCCAGGAACGGATCAATAGCCTGATAGCACCACCCTGCAAGCATTACTGAGCCTTCATATGCTTGTCGGCAAAGTTGAGGAACTGCTCCCAATCATAGGCCGTAACATTGTGCGGTCCACACCGCAGATGAAATCCGATGGTCGTCATCACGGGCTGGCCAATCCCAGGCATTTTCGAGGCGCCCAATCCGTCCGTGCCCAGCAGCCGAAACACCGGGTCAGCAGCCTTTCCCGCCAGAAACATGCCCCGCGGGTCAGCCCACAAGTCCCCCGCCGCGGTCGCCATATACACGGGCCGCGGAGCAATGAGGGCGAGCAGTTCGTGCTGGTCCACCGGCAGTGCGTTGACGTCATTGTTATACTTCCTGAAATTCCGGCAAAACCACCAGGGGAAACTGGTGTTGATGGCTTTGACGGTTTCGCCCATCCAGCGGCGGCTGAGCGCCGCCCCGCCCTCGCCGGAATCGTTGGAAATCACCAGCGCAAACCTCCTGTCCTGCGCTCCTGCCCAGAGAGCGGTCTTGCCCAGCCGGGAATGTCCCATCACCGCCACGCGGTGCGCGTCCACGTCTTTGTCTGTCTCCAGGTAGTCCATCGCGCGGCTCAGCCCCCAGGCCCACGCCCCGATGGCCCCCCAGCCATCAGCCGCCGGCTCCGACTGTCCCGGACGCAGATAAAGCGCCCGCACACTTTCGCGGATGCCGCCGTCGAAATCCGGCTCGATGTCGCCGTAGTAGGCGGTGGCCAGACCATAACCACGGGCCAGGATCTTCTGCAACTGCCACCGGCAGGCATTGACGCCTCGCGAGTCCTCCGTCGAGTGATGATTGACGATGCCCCAGCCATACCTCATCCAGCCCTTGTTGATGGTAATCCCCGGATCTGATGCAACAGTCTGGTTGCCGCCAAAGTTCAATCCCAGAAACATCGGCGCCGGTTTCGGCGCGTCGTTCGGCAGGTAGACGAGGAGCCGCATCTTTGGCCCGTCCTTCTTCCCGCTGAAATGGATCAGGACCTCTTTCCTGGTGGCTTTGCCGCCCAGAGCGTTCTTATCCACGGAAACCACCTGGAACGTCATTCCTTTGGGCCGGCTGGGGCTGAATCCGTATTCATAAGTTTCGAAAAACTTCAGGAGTTCCGGCCGCCGCTTCTCCATCCACATCCGGGCGCTCGTCACTCTCTGCCCGTTCGCCATCACCAGCGGGTCGGGCAGTGTGTAAGCCGGCACCTTGGATTCGTCATAGTTCACGCCCTGCTGGGCCAGGCCGGTACCCGCATAAAACAGCAGCAGCAACGCGGTCAGGATCATGATTCCGGATGGGAACCCTTCCCCTGCGCGCTTGGCATTCCACCCAGGCACCGAAAATTTCCTACTGTCAGGCATCACTGTAGTTTTCATTTGGAACTCTCCACTGCAGGAAAGCACTCCAGGCTTTTTGAATGCAAACATCCGTCTTCCCCATGGCAGAAAACATAGCACGGGCCGGCCATCATTGCGACACCTGGCCAGGGTCGTCGCGGCATTGTTTAAGTGAGGTGCTGCAGGGTTTCCGCCAGCAGCTTGCTGACGCCTTCGTAAGGTCCGCCGCGCCCTTCCCATTCCAGCGAATAGTAACCTCGA
>JBAUWE010000043.1:0-8668 GCA_049583595.1 Terriglobia bacterium | reverse complement strand
GACACCCGGATGGGATCGCGGGAGGATGAAAAGAACTTCAAGTTTGTATCGGCCCGGAGAAGCGTCGCCAAGAGGAGATAAAGGCAGGCCAGGGCCGGAGAAAAGGGGCAAAGATGAAGAAACTCGCATTAACACTTGCAGGAGCGCTTGTTCTGCTGACGGTTGCGTGCAGCCAGCAGCCATCCAGTACCAGCTCTCAATCAGGCGGAACGATGCAACAAAGCCAGGCGGCCGCTCCCGCAGCCAACGCCAACAGCATTTCAGGGGAAATCATGGACAGCATGTGCGCAGGCATGGGCGGCCACGAACAGATGCTGCAAAGTGGAAAAGTCAAAAACGCCAGGGAGTGCACCCTCGAATGCGTGCGTATGGGCGCCACCTTCGTCCTTTATAACCCCGCAACCAAGACCACCTATCAACTCGACGACCAGAAGACACCCGCGCAATTTGCCGGAGAAAAGGTCAATGTCAGCGGGTCCCTCGACGCCGCCACGAAAACGATTCACGTGGAGAAAATCACGGCTGTAACATCCTGAACCGCAATCGGCGCCGGCAGCGTTGCGCGCCTGATTCCACTCTGATTCACCCAACGACCAGGACCCCTCTGCTCCCTCCGGATTCCCGGAACAGGGAGGGAGCAGAGGCTTACCCAAATGCCGCCGCTCCCCGTTCGGCTTCGACGGTGGGTTATAATGGCATGAAACCTTCAGACGAACGGTGTTGATATGCGATACAACAACATTCTCGAGGCCATCGGCCGCACGCCCCTCATCAGGCTCAACCGCCTGTCGCGCGGGTTCAAAGCCCAGGTCTATGCCAAGTGCGACTACCTGAATCCCGGCGGGAGCGTCAAAGACCGGATTGGCATTTCCATGATGGAGGATGCCGAAAAGCGCGGATTGCTGAAGCCCGGCGGAACCATCATTGAAGGAACGTCGGGCAACACGGGCATGGGCCTGGCGCTGGGGGCCATCATCAAAGGCTACAAGGCCATCTTCACGATTACGGACAAGCAATCCAAAGAAAAGATCGATCTGCTGAAAGCCATGGGCGCCGAAGTGATTGTATGCCCCACAGCGGTGGCGCCGGAAGACCCGCGCAGTTACACATCGGTGGCCAGAAAGCTCGCCAGCGAGATCCCCAACTCGTTCCACGCCAACCAGTACGATAATCCCGCCAACCCAGCCGCGCATCTTGCCACGACGGGACCGGAAATCTGGGAAGACAGCGAAGGGCGAATCACCCACTTGATTGCAGGCATGGGAACCGGCGGAACCATTACCGGCATCGGCCGCTATCTGAAAAAGCAGAACCCAGAAGTGAAGGTGATCGGCGTTGATCCTGTGGGATCGATCCTCTATGACTTCTTCCATAAAGGATCCGTGGGCAAGGCGGAAACCTATAAAGTGGAAGGCATCGGCGAAGATTTTCTGCCCAGGGCGCTCGACTTCAGCGTGATCGATGACATCGTGCAGGTCAGCGACAAGGATTCATTCCTCTGGACGCGCAAGCTGGCCCGCGGGGAGGCTATCTTTGCCGGCGGCTCGGCCGGCACGGCCATTGCAGGGGCCATGAAGGTCCTTCCTTCGCTCACCGAAAACGATTTTGTGGTGGTCTTCATTCCGGACACCGGCATGCGTTATCTGAGCAAGATTTACAACGACGAGTGGATGAGAGACAACCGCTACTTCGAGTCCGGATTGCCGCTGACCGCCGCCGACATTGTGCAGGCCAAGTCAGCCATGGGACAGCCGCGGGAACTGGTGAAGCTGGCGCCCTCGGACTCGCTGAGCAAGGCGCTCGACAGGATGCAGACCCACGACTTCTCGCAGCTTCCGGTGTTTGAAGACGACACGCCTGTCGGCGCTCTCTATGAAGATGACATCCTGGACTTAACTCTCCAGGGCAAAGACTTCAAGAAGCTGGTGGTGCGTGAAGCCATGCGCGAGGCTTTTCCGGTGCTGCTGCCTTCCTCCGTCATTGACCAGATCACGTCCTGCATCACGCGGGACTGCCCGGCCGTCTTCATCGACCTGGGCGAACACCGGTACGAGATTCTGACCAAGTACGATCTTCTCCACGCGATTGCGCGCCTGATGAGGCAGCCGCAATAAAGGCGCTGGTTCGAAGTTTGACAATTCCCTGCCCGCATCTGAAAATGCTATGGAAGCCAGAGAAAAACGAGATCCGGGGGCAACGATGAGCAATCGAGTCAGTCCGCAGCAGGTGCTGGAGGCGCTGAAGGGCGTCGAGGATGCTGCGCAACGCAAAGACATTGTTTCGCTGGGCTACGTGAAGGACATTGAGGTCACGTCCGATCACACGGTGATTGTGATTGAGATGAAAACAGCCGCCCCTCCGAAGGCGAATTCCCAGCTTGCCGCTGCCATTCGCAAGGCGGTTGAAGCGATTGGCGTTCCGAAGGTGGAAGTTGAAATCGCCACTCCGTCGGCTTCTCCACCGAAAACACAATCCAACCTGATCCCCCAGGTCAGGAACACCATCGCCGTGGCCAGCGGCAAAGGCGGCGTTGGGAAATCCACCGTGGCTGCCAACCTTGCCGTGGCGCTCCATCGACAGGGCGCAAAAGTTGGCCTGATGGATACGGACGTTTACGGACCCAGCGTTCCCGCCCTGATGGGCGGCAAGCAGGAACCGCACGTCGTGGAAGGCAAACTCGAGCCGCCGGTGGAATGGGGCATCAAGATCATCTCCATGGGCTATTTCCTTCCGGAAAACGAGGCCATCATCTGGCGCGGCCCCATGCTGCACAAGACCATACAGCAGTTTCTGGGCGACGTGAACTGGGGCGAACTCGACTACCTGGTGATGGACCTTCCGCCGGGAACGGGCGACATCCAGCTCAGCCTTTCGCAGACCATTCCCCTCACCGGGGCCGTCATCGTTTCCACGCCGCAGGACCTGGCGCTTGACGTGGCCTGGAAAGCGATCGCCATGTTCAAAAAATTGAACATCCCCATTCTGGGAATCGTCGAGAACATGAGTTATTATGTGTGCCCGCACTGCGGCGTCCGCGAAGATATTTTCGGGCACGGCGGGGCCAAAGAGGCGGCGGAGCGTTTGGCGATTCCGTTTCTGGGTGAAATTCCGCTGGATCCGAAAATTCGTATCCAGAGCGATGCGGGCCGGCCGGTTGCGCTCGACCTGAATTCACCGCTGGCCGAAACTTACCAGTCCCTGGCCCAGAACCTGGTGGAACAGGTGACCCGCGCCGGTGAACAGGTTCCGCAAATCATCACGGAGTGAGGACGTGGCCTTAACTCCCAGGACGATCCGGCTGCACGGCGAAGGCAACGATCTGGTGATTGAATGGGCGGATGGACACCACAGCTCATATTCCTACCAGTACCTTCGTGACCGCTGCCCCTGCGCCACATGCCTCGATTCCGAGCCTGCGCCGTCCTGGGAATCCGGCCCGCTGCCGATGTTCGGTTCCGGACCGCTGAAGCCGGAAAGTGCGGAACTGGTGGGCCGCTACGCTTTGCAGATTTATTGGAGTGACGGGCATTCTTCCGGCATCTATACTTTTGATTATCTGCGGGAACTCTGCCCGTGTGCCGATTGCGAATCGGCGCGTGAGAACGTGCAGTAACGGGGCGTCAGCGGTTGGAACAAACATGGATTGCGGCCCGGCCGGGCCCCTGCTCTGGCGCGCGTGCGTGAATCCAGACAAAGTTGACGGGGAGAAAATCATGGTCATCACTCGGACTTCTTCGATACTTCTCGGTATGGCCTTTATGTGTCCCTTACTTGTCTTTGCCGCCGCCGGCAGACAGCCTTCGCGCTCTTCCGCCCGAGGGCTGCTGGTGGTGGACAATAAAGGCAATCACACCCTGGGCATCGTGGACCCCGTGGCCGGACAGGAAATCGCCACCATCACGGAAACCGGCGTCACCGGCCACGAAGTGATTGTGTCACCGGACGGCAGGACCGCGTACGTTCCGATCTACGGGAATTCCGGCGTCGGCAAGCCCGGGACCGACGGCCGCACGATTGATGTGATCGACCTCCTCAGCCGCAAGGTGGTTTCCACCATCGACCTCGGCCGCCCCATGCGTCCGCACTGCGCCCATTTCTCCCCCGCCGACGGCCTCCTCTACGTTTCCACGGAACTGGCGGACAGCATCACCATCATTGATCCCAAGACCGACAAGATTGTGGGCTCCATTCCCACCGGGCAGCCCGAATCACACATGTTCGCTTTTTCCCATGACGGCCGGCGCATTTACACTGCAAATGTGGGCCCGGGAACGGTCTCCGTGCTCGACGTGACGGCGCGAAAGACTTTGGCCATTATTCCCATCAGCAAAGAAACCCAGCGAATCGCCGTTTCCAGGGACGACCGCTACGCTTTTACCTCTGACCAGACCAGCCCCCGCCTGGCCGTGATCGATACTGCCAGCAGCAAGGTGGCGCGCTGGGTGGAACTGCCCGGCATCGGCTACGGCACGGCAACCACTCCCGACGGCCGCTACCTGGTGGTAGCCGTGATCAACAAGAACAAGGTGGCCGTGGTTGATCTGAAGACCTGGAAAGTGGTCCACACCCTGGACGTTCCGGCCGCCCCGCAGGAAGTCGTGGTCCGGCCCGACGGCGGCGTCGCCTTCGTTTCCTGCGACCACAGCAAACAGATCGCCGTCGTCAACCTCAAAACCTGGAAAGTCGAGAAGAAGATTGATGCAGGCCCGGTGTGTGACGGCATGGCCTGGGCGGCACGCCCATAAGCGCCGGGATGGTCGAAAAAATGCGTGGGTACAGTTTCAGCCGCCCATCACCCAATCTCAATGAAAATCAATACCTTGGCTCTAAGAGGCAGGGTCGGCACACCCTTGACGGCGTTTTTTGGCATGTGTTATAAGTCTAGGACTAAGGACTTACCGTTAGGCTGGTCTGTGCAATCGTTCCAACAAATTACTGGTTCCAATCTTGAGGATGTCCGGGCCTCTGCCGCCAATGTGGCAACTGCCCGGATGCGAGGGAGCAAAAATGACCCTTCTATCTGTTCTTCTGCTGTTGAGCTTACTGGTGGTTTTCGTCGTGGGCCTGGCGATCCGGCCAAAGTTCCTGATCGATGCTTACAGCCGCTTTTCACAGGCGATGACCCGCACACTGAGAAGCTGCGACGCAGCCGCGCGGCCCGCAACCCATGGCGCCGGCTCAAGGTTTTGGTCCCCGCGTTGCCTGGTTGTGAAAGCTTCGATGGCCGGCGCAGCCCTGACGCTGCTGAGCGCAACAGCCGCTTTTGCCCAGACGGGCGAACAGGCCGCGGGTGAAGCCGATCTGAAGCTCCCTGATTTCACCAAGGTCGACTTCATGGGAATGAGTGGGCATCATCTGCTGCTTTACGGCATCTTTTTCTGCTTCCTCGGCCTGCTGTTTGGGCTGGCGATGTACACCCGGCTCAGGAACCTTCCCGTCCACCGGTCCATGGCGGAGATATCTCAGTTGATCTGGGAAACGTGCAAGACGTACCTGGTGCAGCAGGGCAAGTTCCTGTTTCTGCTGTGGGTCTTTATTGCCGCTATCATCACCCTTTACTTTGGAGTGCTCCTCCATTACACGGCCTTTCGCGTGAGCATCATCCTGGCCTTCAGTGTGCTCGGCATCTGCGGAAGCTATGGCGTCGCCTGGTACGGCATTCGCGTGAACACTTTTGCCAATTCCCGCACGGCCTTCGCCAGCCTGGAGGGCAAGCCCTATCCCGTCTATCAGATCCCTGTGAGCGCCGGCATGAGCGTCGGCATGATGCTTATCAGCGTTGAATTGCTGATGATGCTGGTCATTCTGCTCTTTGTCCCCGGCGACTACGCCGGGCCCTGCTTCATCGGCTTCGCGATTGGCGAGTCGCTGGGCGCCGCGGCGCTGCGAATTGCCGGCGGCATCTTCACCAAGATCGCGGACATTGGCGCCGACCTGATGAAGATCGTCTTTAAGATCAAGGAAGACGATGCGCGCAACCCGGGCGTGATTGCCGACTGCACGGGAGACAACGCCGGCGACTCCGTGGGGCCCAGCGCCGACGGTTTTGAGACCTACGGCGTGACTGGCGTGGCGCTGATCGCCTTCATCCTGCTGGGGGTCAAGAGTCCGGTCATCCAGGTGCAACTGCTGGTCTGGATCTTCGTGATTCGCATTGTGATGCTGATAGCCGCCGCTGCCGCTTATTACCTCAACGCTGCCTACGCCAAGGCCCGGTACGAACATGCTGAAAAGATGAACTTCGAATCGCCGCTCACCTCTCTGGTATGGCTCACGTCGTTTGCTTCCATCGGCCTCACCTATCTGAGCTCGGCCTTCATCATCCCCGACATCGGGGGCGACCCCACGCTCTGGTGGAAACTTTCGACCATCGTCTCCTGCGGAACGCTGGCCGGCGCGCTCATCCCCGAACTGGTCAAAGTTTTCACGTCCACCGAATCCCGCCACGTGAAAGAGGTGGTCATTTCAGCGCGGGAAGGCGGAGCATCACTCGACATCCTGTCCGGGTTCGTCGCTGGTAATTTCTCTGCCTACTACCTGGGTCTGACCATGATGGTGCTGATGGCCATCGGTTCCTGGGTCAGCCTGCACGGACTGGAAGGCATCATGCTGGCCGCACCGGTGTTTGCTTTCGGACTGGTAGCTTTCGGCTTTCTGGGCATGGGGCCGGTGACGATTGCCGTGGATTCCTACGGCCCGGTGGCAGACAACGCACAATCGGTTTACGAACTGTCGCTGATCGAGCACGTTCCCAACGTGGAACAGGAACTGAAACGCGAATTCAACATCGACGTGAATTTTGAGCAGGCCAAAGAGATGCTGGAAGCCAATGACGGCGCCGGCAACACCTTTAAGGCCACGGCCAAGCCCGTGCTGATCGGCACGGCGGTGGTGGGAGCCACAACGATGATTTTTGCCACCATCATGGCCCTCACCAACGGTCTGACGGCCAACGTCGACAAGCTCTCGCTGCTCCATGCTCCGTTTGTTCTGGGATTGGTTTCCGGCGGGGCCATCATCTACTGGTTTACCGGGGCATCGACGCAGGCTGTTACCACCGGCGCCTATCGCGCCGTCGAGTTCATCAAGGCCAACATCCGGCTGGAGGGCGTGGAAAAGGCGTCAGCGAGCGACAGCAAGAAGGTTGTCGCGATCTGCACGCAGTATGCGCAAAAGGGCATGTTGAACATCTTCATCGCGGTGTTCTTTGCGACTCTGGCTTTCGCTTTCCTCGACCCGTTCTTTTTTATTGGCTACCTGATTTCGATTGCCATTTTCGGCCTGTATCAGGCCATCTTTATGGCTAACGCGGGCGGCGCCTGGGACAACGCCAAGAAGATTGTTGAGGTGGAGCTGAAAGAAAAAGGCACGCCACTCCATGATGCAACCGTGGTGGGTGATACGGTGGGCGACCCGTTCAAAGACACGTCGTCCGTGGCGCTGAACCCGATCATCAAGTTCACAACGCTGTTTGGGCTGCTGGCCGTGGAACTTGCGGTCCGATTGACAGCCACCAACGGAGCGGGTTTGACGCATACCCTGGCAGCCCTGTTCTTTGCCGTTTCGTATTACTTTGTCTACCGCTCGTTCTACGGGATGCGGATCGGGGCAAACAAGAAAACCCAGGCTGCGACCGAGTAAGCCGGGGCGGACCATCACAAACGGAGTGGGAAGAATAATCGGCAGGCCCCAAGGGAAAACCTCCGGCTAAAGTCCCTTGGCTTCGTTCTTGATCTTCTTAGCCAGTTTCTCGGCCTGCTCCGCCTTCTTCACGATTTCCAGCGAAAGCACGTTTTCGTTGGATTTTTCGATCTCAGTCTGGAGCGATTTGGTAAGTTCGGCAAGGTCCTGGGCGTGCTGCTTTAACTTCTTGAAGTTGTAATCCAGCAGGGCTTTTTTTCGCTTCTGGCTGCTCTTCGGCAAGGCCTCCGGCGACGGAGACTGCGTTGGAAAGCGATTCTGGCCTGGAAACGTCTGCTGGGTACTGGGAAGCCCTCCCGGAGTTTGGCCAAGCGACTGCCCGCTCGTAAAGGGAGGCCCACCCGAAAATCCCAGAAATGCAAGCGTCACTGTTATGATGAGGGCCTTCTTTGCCTTTCCTGAACGGAACCACGGCCTTGGAGAGAGCTGGGCAATACGTGCCATGACCATACACCCCTTTCCGGAACTGCATCGCAGGACCGGCTGATAATCGGCAATTGAACCTTTCCTTCATTTTAAACACCCGTCCTCAAACATACAATTTGTAATCAATGGATTTTCTGGCGGAAATCGCACACGCGAACGGTTGCACCTGCCGGCCGCCGCGAAGACAGCTTTATGTTGAATTTGAATCGATGAGCCGGGGCGGAGGTTAGCGGCCGCTTTCCAGGAATTCGACGCCGTAAACTTTGCTGCGATTGCCTTTCGTTTCGCAGCAACTAACCACGCGGGCGCGAACCTCGATGTTTTCACCCGTGCTGTTGTAGGGGCAGGTCACCATAATCCCACGGCCGGCCTGATAGCTCTTTTGGCTGACGAAACAGAAGCCGCCTTTGGAGATGTTCTCGCTTCTCGTGATCTCAACGCCGCCGTCGTAGTCACAAATCCTCACCGGCAGCTGCAGAGAGACGCGCCTGAATCGCCTTCGCTCATTTCCCGTGGCAGATGGGGAGGCAGTGGTGGCCTG
>JBAUWE010000042.1:0-6800 GCA_049583595.1 Terriglobia bacterium | reverse complement strand
CGGCCGAAGCGAAGGCTGGCTGGATAGGAATGAATTGGGCATGAAAACCTCCTTGGCGTTCAAAAAAAACTCCGTGCGCGCTCCCGGATGCTCTCAAGTTTCGTGGAGCGGAATGCAGGCCAACTCGTACAGCCTCGCGGAAATTTGAAGTGTATGGACCCCGGAAAGGGATTGTCAAGCTGTAGGCCGCTCAGATAAAGATTTCATGGGGAGGGGGCCTTCTTTGCATGTTGCGCCAAACCGCCCCATTGTCAGTTGTGTTCTTGGAGAATACTTTTGGCTGGAACCTGAGCGTTAGCGCAGCCGAAGGTAGTCGTCAACGGTGAAGCCAGCGTCTTTGAGAATACGGGCTGCCAGCCCTCGCCCTATGTCACAACCTGTATGGACCGGAATTGTGACTGAAACGTGCCGTTCGCCATGCCAGAGTGTGAGATGGCTTCCTGATTGGCGGTCCTCAATGAAACCCTGTGATTTCAGGAACTGAATCATCTCCCGGGCCGTCAGTTGCGGAAGGCGGGTCATTCGGGGACGCCAACGGTAAGTTCTTCGACGTGCACCAGACGGTCTTCCTGTGGGACCGCCTGACCGTGCGCCAGCAGCGAGGCGAGATGCTGTTCGACCGCCTCCCGAATATTGCGTTTGGCCTGCTCGATGGTCTTGCCGTTGCTGAAGCAACCGGGGACGTTTGGGGTATAAGCAAAGTACCCCTCGTCTTCCGGCTCTTTTTCGATGACGATCTGGAAGGAGTAAAATTTCATTGCGCTCTGCTCCTGCTGCCGCAATTCAATTTTATATTACGCCGCGGGGTTCGACTATGCATTTCTTGAAAGAACTGACTGCAGCGGTAGGCAACAACGCCCGTTAAAAAAAGAGGCTTACCCTGTCATCCTGAGCGGAGCGAAGGACTCCGCATCCGCGTGGAAATAAATTCAGAGATCCTTCGCTTCACTCAGGATGACGCTGACACGGGGAACCGCTCTGTATATTCAATTACACAACACCGGCGCAATCCTGCCTTGCTCCCCCCCGGCGAGGCGCCTCCGCGGGTGGCTTGCGGGATATAATGATTGTTTCAGACCACACCATCCACGGAATCCAGAAGCGATATGGACTTCAAGCTTGTTTCCGATTACAGCCCGCGCGGCGACCAGGTGACCGCCATCGACCAACTGGTGCGCGGGATTGAGGACGGAAGCCAGCACCAGGTTCTGCTGGGCGTCACGGGTTCCGGGAAAACGTATACCGTGGCCAAGGTGATTGAGGCGATCAACCGCCCGGCGCTGATTCTGGCCCACAACAAGACGCTGGCGGCGCAGCTTTACCACGAGTTCAAGGGATTTTTTCCTCGCAACGCCGTCGAATATTTTGTGAGCTACTACGACTATTACCAGCCCGAGGCCTACATTCCCTCCGGCGACGTCTATATCGAAAAGGAAGCCACCATCAACGATGAACTCGACAAGCTGCGCATGAGCGCCACGCGCTCGCTTTTTGAGCGCCGCGATTGCCTGATTGTGGCCAGCGTCAGCTGCATCTACGGCATCGGCTCGCCGGAAGCCTACTACGGCATGCTGCTGCTCCTCGAAAAGGGCATGAAGATCGCGCGGCAGGACGTGCTGCGGAAACTGGTGGAAATCCAGTACGAGCGCAATGACATCGACTTCCGCCGCGGCACCTTTCGCGTGCGCGGCGACGTGATTGAGGTTTATCCGACCTATGAGGACAACGCCTATCGCATTGAGCTTTTTGGAGATGAGGTTGATTCTCTTGCGCAGATTGATCCGCTGCTGGGGCAGGTGAAAGAGGACCTGGTGCGGCTGCCAATTTATCCCCGCACGCACTATGTGATGCCTGCTGACCAGCGCGAACGGGCCATTGACGGCATCAAGAGCGAACTCGAGTGGTGGCGCGGGGAACTGGAAAAGCAGATAAAGATGGTGGAGGCCCAGCGCATCCACCAGCGGACGATGTTTGACCTGGAAATGATGAAGGAGATGGGCTACTGCCACGGCATTGAGAATTACTCGCGGCACCTTTCAGGACGCCTGCCCGGCGAGCCTCCGCCCACGCTGCTCGATTACCTGCCGCACGACGCGCTGATGTTTATCGACGAGAGCCACCAGACCATTCCGCAGCTTCACGGCATGTTCCGTGGCGATCGCTCGCGCAAGCAGACGCTGGTGGAATACGGTTTCCGGATGCCCTCGGCGCTCGACAATCGGCCCCTGACGTTCGAAGAGTTTGAGCACCGCGCCCGCCAGACCGTCTACGTGTCTGCAACGCCCGGGCCTTATGAGCTGACGAAGACGGGCGGGGAAGTGGTGGAGCAGATCATCCGTCCTACGGGGCTGGTGGATCCGGAAACCGAAGTGCGGCCCACGCGCAACCAGGTGGACGATCTGCTGGATGAAATCCGAAAGCGCGCCGAGGCCAACGAACGCGTGCTGGTGACCACGCTCACCAAACGCATGGCGGAAGATCTGGCGGAATACTACGCCGAGGTCGGCGTCCGGTGCCGCTACCTGCATTCGGAAATCGATACGCTGGAACGCATGAAGATTCTTCGCGACCTGAGGAGGGGCGAGTTCGACGTGCTGATCGGCATCAACCTGCTGCGCGAAGGATTGGACCTGCCCGAGGTTTCGCTGGTGGCCATTCTGGATGCCGACAAGGAAGGCTTTCTGCGCTCGGCGGGCGCGCTGATCCAGACCATGGGACGCGCCGCCAGGCACTTGCACGGCAGGGCCATTCTTTACGCGGACCGCATGACCGATTCCATGCGCCGGGCCATTGGCGAAACCGACCGCCGTCGCGAGAAACAGATGCAGTACAACGAGGAGAACGACATCACTCCCGAGAGCATCATCAAGCCCGTCGATATGGCCCTGGTGAAAATTGTGGAGGCGGACTACCTGACGGTTTCAATAGAAGCCGACGCGGAAGAAATCACCTCAAGGGACCAGTTGGATGAATTGATCCGGGGCCTGGAAAACCAGATGCGCGAGGCGGCGAAGGAATTTGAATTTGAGAAGGCTGCAAAGTTGCGCGATCGGGTGAAGGCCCTGCGCGAAAAAGAAGCAGGTTTCATTCCGGCGGCAACGGACGAGGCCAGCGGACAGCCCGGGGAAAATTAGGAAGCACTTTCTTCGTGGCGGGTGGACTTGACCCCGCCGTAGTTGCTCTCAGAACGTCTGGGCGAAATCCTTTTTGCGAAGGGGCGCCAGATCCAGTTGCGAATTCCGGTAATGACAAATACCAGCGTGATTCCGGCATACAGCACCAGAACGAAGAAGATAAAAATGACGGCAAACATGTCCCACATGTGGATTTCCCTTTTTTATATTCTTTGAGTTAGATGCGTCTCAGCTGAAAGGGTCACCTGAATAGCTGATGCGATATTCGGCGGCCGGAGCGATTGTGCTCACTGAACGTTATCCTCACCGGATTGAAGTACTTGCACAATAACAAGAGGCTCGCCGTCATGATGATCATTCGATCCTTGTGGAGCTATTCCTGCACGGAGGGAGTTGCATCAGGGCCCTCGCAATCAACCTGTTCCTTTCTCCTCATCGGCCGTTTGCGGTTTCAAAATGACTGTGAACGGCCCGCGCCCGCGCACGGATTAAACTGTTAGAATTCAGAGCGTCGGTCAGGATGGAATTGATGAGGGGTTGATCCATGGGAAAGCGGCGGGAATTAACGGTAGCGATTGTGGGGCCGGGAAGGCTGGGTCAGGCCATGGGCAGGTTGCTTCTCGATGCCGGCGAGCCGGTCAGGTTTGTTGCGGCACGGCAACTTTCACGCGCCAGGCGGGCCACCCGGTTCATCGGCGGCGGCGTGGCGCTTACGCAGAAGGACCACCGGCTGGCAGAAGCCGACGTCATCCTGATGACCACTTCAGACGCAGCGATCGGTCCCGTCGCCCGCCGGCTCGCGAAGTACCGCAAAGAGTGGTCCGGACGGAATGTTCTTCACGCTTGTGGCTCGCTGCCGTCATCCGTCCTTGACCCTTTCAAGGAGCGAGGCGCTGCCATCGGCTCGCTCCACCCCTATCAGACCGTTCCCAGCGCTTCGGCGGGCGTGAGAAATCTTCCGGGCTGTTACTGGGCCGTGGAGGGCGACCGGCGGGCCGTCGCAGTGGCGCGGCGATGGGTGAAGTCGCTTGACGGGAGAGCGTTCGCGATTGCGCCCGAATTCAAGCCGCTCTACCACCTGACGGCGTTCCTTGTGTGCCCGACGGTGGTGACGCTGATGGACTGCTCCGAGAGGCTGTTGCAACAAGCCGGCGTGCCAAAGAAGGTGATCGGTCCCATGCTGGGAAGGTTTGTTTCAGAAACGGTAAACAACTTTGTTGAATCCGGCGGCCGGAAGTCTTTGACGGGACCCGCCGTGCGCGGCGACTGGGACACCCTGCAACGGCACATTGCCCAGCTTCAGCGTTTTGCCCCGGAAGTGATTCCGGCGTATGTGGAACTGGTTGACTTGATGCTCGGCGTTGCCGGTGGTTCTTCCGGCCGCAGCGGCAAGAAGGCCGGAAGCGCCAAGAAATCTGCGGGCAAACGGACGCGGGCCATCGGGCGCCGGGAAAAACAAAAAGGGCGGGGAACTGATCCCCGCCCTTCCTGACTTGCGGTCAACCTACTGCGGTTGACGGTCCTGCCTTTAGTACATGCCGCCCATGCCGCCGCCTCCCGGAGGCATGGCAGGAGCTTTATCTTCCTTCTCCGGAATCTCGCTGACCAGCGCCTCGGTTGTGAGCAGCAGTGAGGCGATGGAAGCCGCGTTCTGGAGAGCGGTGCGGGTGACCTTGGTCGGATCGATGACGCCGGCCTCGACCAGATCGCCGAACGTTTCGGTCTGGGCGTTGAAGCCGAAGTTGGGGTTGGAATTGGCTCTCACCTTTTCCACCACCACGGCGCCTTCCCATCCGGCGTTGGAAGCGATCATGCGCAGGGGCTCTTCGAGCGCCCGCTTCACGATGTTGATGCCGATCTGCTCGTCTGCATCGGCCTTGAGCTTTTCAAGGGAGCGGATGCTGCGAGCCAGCGCAACGCCACCGCCCGGAACAATGCCTTCCTCGACGGCAGCCTTGGTGGCGTGCATGGCGTCCTCAACACGAGCTTTCTTTTCTTTCATCTCGGTTTCGGTTGCCGCGCCCACCTTGATCTGGGCAACGCCTCCCACCAGCTTGGCCAGGCGCTCCTGCAACTTCTCGCGGTCGTAGTCGGAAGTGGTTTCTTCGGTCTGCGCCCGGATCTGCTTCACGCGGCCTTCGATGGCTTCGCTCTTGCCGCCGCCCTCCACGATGGTGGTGTTGTCCTTGTCGATGGTCACCTTGCGGGCCTTGCCCAGGTCTTCCAGCTTCACGTTTTCGAGCTTGATGCCCAGGTCTTCCGTGAGGGCCTTGCCGCCGGTGAGGATGGCAATGTCTTCCAGCATGGCCTTGCGGCGATCGCCGAAGCCCGGCGCCTTCACCGCGCAGCACTGCAGAGTTCCGCGCAGCTTGTTGACCACCAGGGTGGCCAGCGCTTCGCCTTCAACCTCCTCGGCGATAATTACCAGGGGCTTGCCGGACTTGGCAATCTGCTCCAGCAAGGGAAGCAGGTCCTTCATTGAGCTGATTTTCTTTTCGTGGATGAGGATGAGCGGGTTCTCAAGAGCGCATTCCATCCGCTCGGGGTCGGTGACAAAGTAGGGTGAAAGGTAGCCGCGGTCAAACTGCATGCCCTCGACCACTTCCAGTTCCGTATCCATCGTCCGCGATTCTTCAACGGTGATCACGCCGTCCTTGCCGACTTTCTTCATGGCTTCGGCAATGATGCTGCCAATGGTGAAATCGTTGTTGGCGGAGACGGAGCCCACCTGGGCGATCATCGAGCCTTCAACCGGCTTCGAGAGCTTTTCAAGGTCGCCCTGAATGTGCTTCTTTGAACCGTTCTTCTGGGTCTCGTCGTAGCCGCAAATCGTGCGGACCGCGGTTTCGATGCCGCGCTTGATCGCCATCGGATTGGAGCCGGCCGCGACGTTCTTCACGCCTTCGCGGAAGATCGCCTGGGCCAGAACTGTGGCCGTCGTGGTGCCGTCGCCGGCCACATCAGACGTCTTGGATGCCACTTCGCGCACCATCTGGGCTCCCATGTTTTCCATGGAATCCGGCAGTTCGATTTCCTTTGCCACGGTCACGCCGTCCTTGGTGATGGTGGGAGACCCGAACTTCTTGTCCAGTACCACGTTGCGCCCCTTGGGGCCCAGCGTGACCTTTACAGCGTCCGCCAGTTTGTTAACGCCACGGAGTATCGCCTGGCGGCTTTCCGCTCCATGTACAATCTGTTTTGCATTTCCCATCTTTTAAATTCCTCCATAATTTTGCGTCCGCCCGGCGCTTCAAGCCTGTCGGCGGAGTCTTGAAATTTCTTTCTGCAAGTTCGTGCAACGGGGGATTGCTTACTTCTTGCCCGCAGCAGCCTTCGCCTTTTCAAGGACGCCCAAAATCTCGTCCTCACGCAGGATCAGGTATTCCTGATCATCGATCTTGATATCGTTGCCGGAATATTTTCCGAACAGAACGTGATCGCCCGCCTTCACATCGAGCGCGATCACTTTACCGTCTTCGGTCTTCTTTCCATTGCCGACCGCAACGACTTCCCCTTCTTGAGGCTTTTCCTTTGCCGTGTCGGGAATAATGATTCCACCCTTCACGGTTTCTTTTTCTTCAACACGCTTGATCAGGATCCGATCATGTAACGGTCTTAACTTCATTGTGTACCCTCTCCTCTCCTTATTTGCCTTTATCACGAGCA
>JBAUWE010000041.1:0-3445 GCA_049583595.1 Terriglobia bacterium | reverse complement strand
GTGTTGCTCCAGGTGGGCTTCAGCGGCGGCGCGGGGGTTGAGCACGAGGACCAGTTCTGGGATGCGCCCCCGAGCGACGGGGCTGCGGAATTTCCGCAGGCGCGAAAGGACGGGTTCATTCTGGCTTATCGCTTCCTCCGGCAATTTCTTCCGGGCCGCCTCAGCTGATGAGGTCTGGAATGTGCGACCCTTCCAACAGGACTATACGGCCTTCCCAGGCGGTGTTTGTATATGCGGAAGGCGTCACCCAATAGCTTTATGCCAGGGTCCGGAAGGTCCATGATGATTCCCAAACTGTCTCGCAATCGTATTGCGGTAAGTCTCTGCCTCTTCCTTTTCTTTGCAGCCTGTGCGACAGCCAAACCACGTTCTTTCACGCTGGAGCAGGTGATGAGCGCTCCGTTTCCTACGGAGCTGACCGCAGCGCCCTCGGGAGCCAAGGTGGCATGGGTTTTCAACGCCCAGGGAGCGCGCAACGTGTGGGTGGCGGAAGGGAGCGGAGGCGGCTTCAGCGGGCGCCAGCTTACCAACTACACCGGCGATGACGGCCAGGACATGGGAGATCTGGCCTGGCTTCCGGACGCTTCCGCCCTTGTTTACGTTCGCGGAGGCGATCTTGAATATCCCGGGGAGGCTTATCCGAATCCCGGAAGCGTCCCACAGGGTGTCCAGCAGAACGTCTGGCTCATGTCTCTAAGCGGGGGTTCTGCGCAGCTTCTGGGCGAAGGCTATGCGCCCGCTGTGTCCCCCAGGGGCACGAGCGTTGCTTTCCTGAACAAGGGGCAGGTTTGGCTAGTGAAAATCAATCCGGTCGGAAGAGCGGAACAGCTCATTCACGGCGAAGGCCGGGCGACGTCGCTGCGCTGGTCGCCGGACGGAAGCAAACTGGCCTTTGTGAGCAATCGCGGTGACCACCGCCTGATCGGCGTTTACGATTTTGCTCAGAAGAACCTCCGTTACCTGGATCCCAGTGTTGATCTCGATTCGAATCCTGTCTGGTCCCCCGATGGTAAACGGATTGCGTTTATCCGCATTCCCGCCTCGGAGCACGAAAGAATCTTCGGGCCGGAGCGGACCGGCCAACCCTGGTCGATCCGTGTGGCTGATGTGGATACCGGCGTGGGCAGGGAAGTGTGGAGAGCCAAGAATGGGCCGGGAAGCGTTTTTCGCGGCGTCGTTGCTTCAAATGAGTTGCTGTGGGCGGCGGGAAATCTTCTGGTGTTTCCGTGGGAGCGTGACGGATGGGTGCACCTCTACACCGTTCCCGTGGCAGGAGGTACGGCGCGCCTGCTGACTCCCGGAGATTACATCGTTGAAGACGTTACGCTCAGTCCTGACCGCAGCGAACTGATTTTCAACTCCAATGAAAACGATATTGACCGCCGCCACCTCTGGAAGGAATCCGTGACGGGTGACCGCCCAACTCCCTTGACCAGGGGCGATGGGATCGAGTGGTCGCCTGTTGTTACGAAACAGGGTCATGCGATCATCCTGCTGCATTCGGACGCGAAAGTCCCGGCGCGGCCCGCTGTGCTGGAAGCTTCCGGCAGGATTCGCGACCTTGTGCCGGATGCCATTCCGGCAGACTTTCCTGCGCGCGAGATGGTAACGCCCCGGTCTGTGATGGTCTCGGGGGCTGACGGCCTTCGCATCCACGGCCAGCTGTTTCTTCCGGCGAACGATCACAACGGCCAGCAGCATCCAGCCGTTGTATTTATCCATGGCGGGTCGCAGCGGCAGATGCTGCTGGGCTGGCACTACATGGGTTACTACAGCAATGCTTATGCTCTCGACCAGTATCTGGTCAGCCGTGGCTACATCGTGCTTTCCATTAACTATCGCAGCGGCATTGGCTATGGTTTGAATTTCCGCGAGGCGCTCCATTACGGAGCCAGTGGGGGAAGCGAGTTTAATGACGTTGAAGGAGCAGGGCTCTATCTCCGCAACCGGTCGGACGTTGACCCCAACCGGATCGGCATTTGGGGCGGTTCCTGGGGCGGCTACCTGACGGCGCTGGCATTGGCGCGCGCTTCCGACCTTTTTGCCGCCGGTGTTGACCTTTCCGGCGTGCACAACTGGAATTTTGAAATTCCTGACTGGGTTCCGTCATACTATGCGCAGAGGCAGCCCGAAACCGAGCGGGTGGCCTTTGAATCTTCTCCTCTGGCTCATATCAAAACCTGGAGGTCTCCTGTGCTGTTAATCCAGGGGGACGACGATCGAACTGTACCCTTCAAGGAAATAGTCCACCTGGTTGAAGCGCTTCGAAAACAGGGTGTCACCTTTCAGCAGATTGTGTTTCCGGACGAAATTCATGATTTTCTTCTTCATTCCACCTGGCTGCGTTCCTATCATGCAGCGTCCGATTTCTTTGACCGTTACCTCGGGAACGCGGCGGCCGACCACTAGAGTGGGCGGCAGCTTATGTGTGATTCTGCCGCCATCGTAGCCGGCGGGCAACAGGTCGCACGGGTGTGGCCGTGAAGGGGGGGAGGATGAGGCGTAACATCCAGGCTGGCATCGCCATTCTGTTTATCGGATTTTTCATGGCGTGCACCGCACCCCATCAATCCGGCACAGGCAAGACATCCCGTTACGGGGTTGTCGCTCCGGATCTATCGTCGCGCCTGGCCAAATGGCGCCGGGTGGAAATGCCCTACGACGCTTCGGGATTAACGGATAAGCAGCGCCAGGTGGTGGAGAAGCTGGTGGACGCCTGCCGCTATCTGGACGATATCTTCTGGCGACAGAGCGATCCCGAAGCTCTCGATCTCTACCAGTCTCTGGAAGGCAGGAATAACCCTGCTGATATCGCCCTGCGGCGCTTCCTGATGATCAACGGAAGCCGATTTGATCTTCTGGACGATAACAAACCTTTTGTTGGAACGCGTCCCATGCCGCCGGGACACTCGCTTTATCCGCAGGATTTGACTCGGGAGGATATCGATGCGTTCCTCAGGTCACACCCCAGCGCCAAAACAGAAATATACAGCCCCTACAGCATTGTCCGGCACGAAGACCGGGACCTGGCTGCTATCCCTTATAACGTGGCGTACAAGCCCTTTCTTGAAAAAGCGGCCTCGGACCTGCGTGAAGCTGCGGCACTCTCTAACGACAAGATGTTTGGAAATTTTTTAACCGCGCGCGCTGTGGCCCTGCTGGATGACAAGTATTACCCGAGCGACATCCTGTGGCTTGATTTAAAGGATCCGAAAATCGACGTGATCTTCGCTCCCTATGAATCTTACCTGGACGGTCTGCTGGGAGTGAAGACGTCTTACGGCGCCGCGGTGCTGATTCGAAATGACGCCGAAAGCAGGAAGCTTGCTTTGTATGAAAGATACATCCCGATGATCCAGCGCGACTTACCGCTTCCGGCCGCCGATTTGCCCTCCCTCGAAGGCCATCGGACCCCCCTGGAAGTGGTGGATTCGCCGTTCCGTGC
>JBAUWE010000040.1:0-10691 GCA_049583595.1 Terriglobia bacterium | reverse complement strand
GGCGGATGCGGCGCCACTTCCAACACTGAGGCAGGCCGTCTCTACGGCATTCCCGTTGCCGGCACCGCCGCCCATTCCTGGACGCAGGCTTTCCCCACTGAGCGCGAGAGTTTTGAGGCGCTGCTGGACATCTTTCCGGACACCGCGGTCCTGCTGATTGACACCTACGATGATCTGGCGGGTGCGGAAACCGCGGCCTCGCTGGGCAGAAAATTCAGCGGGGTCCGGCTCGACAGCGGAAACCTGCTCGAGAAGAGCCGTGAGGTCCGCTCCATCCTGGACGCGCGCGGACTCCAGGAGGTGAAGATCATCGCCAGCGGCGATCTGAATGAATACCGGATTGAAGAGCTGGTCGAGGCGGAAGCGCCCATTGACTCGTTCGGCGTGGGCACCGATCTCGCCACTTCGCGCGACGTTCCCGCGCTCAGCGTGGTTTACAAGCTGGTGGAGACGGAACGCGGCGGGCTGGTTGAATACAAAGCCAAATTCAGCGAAGAGAAAGTCTACTATCCGGGACGCAAGCAGGTGTTCCGATTCACGCAGGACGGCCAATACCACCACGACCTGCTGGCGCGTTCCGAAGAAAGCTATCCTGACGGCGACCCTCTACTTCAGCCGCTGATGCGCAATGGCCGGCGGGTGGGCGCCCGGAGAACTTCATCTTCAATCCGCGAAGCGGCGCTGGCCAACATCCGCCGGCTTCCAGACCCCTATCACGCACTTCGTGGCGCTCCCGAATATCCCGTGAAGAAGAGTGACGCCCTGCTGCAGTTGCTCGATGTGGTCCGCACCCAGTACGTCTCTGCGCGAAAACCCGCCGGCGCGCCGAGGGCCCGCTGAAGCCAGGAGAAAACAATGACAGCGCCTTTGGTCTTCTTTGACGTTGATACCCAGATTGACTTTATGGACCCGCAAGGGAAACTCTACGTTTCGCATGCAGAAGACATCATCCCCCAGCTCGTGCAACTGATGACCTACGCGCGCCAACGGAAGATTCCCGTCCTCTCTTCGGCTGATGCTCACACGCCCGACGATCCCGAATTCAAAATCTGGCCCCCGCACTGTGTCACCGGCACGCGCGGCCAGCAGCACATCAAAGAAACCTCCCTCCCCGGAGCGCTGACCATTCCAATGCATTCCGGACCCTTCATTCCGCCCGAACAGTGGCCGGCGCAGATCATCATCGAAAAAGACGTTTATGAGACGTCAGTAAATCCTAATTTCGACGCTATCCTGGAGGCGCTGGGCCCCCATCGTTACGTTGTCTTTGGCGTTGCCACTGAGTATTGTGTGCGTGCCGATGTCCTTGCGCTGCGAGGGCGCAACAAGTCCGTCCAACTGGTGGTGGATGCCATCAAGGCCATCGACGAGGAAGCCGGCCGCAGGGCCATCGAGGAAATGACCGCCGCCGGGGCCGAACTCGTGACCGCCGACGACGTATGCAAGTAAATATGTATTGCCCCTCTGTTTTTCGCTGTGCTGCCGAAGTTTGAAAACGCAAGTCTCCCGAATTCGAGCTGAGCGGGTTCCACCACTGGCTCTTCGCTGTGTCCTCAGTGGCAAGAGAAATCCAAATGCAGAGCACCGGGGTCCTCTGTGGACTCTGTGTGAAGGTTTTGGGTTCAAGGCGCCGCACGGGCTCACATCGCGGTGACGCCCACCCCGGCCATGGCGGCAGGGTGTCCGTGCCGCTAGCGCGCCGCCGCGCCGCCCCAGCGCTTCCAGGCGTAATAGAGCGGCACGCCCGCCAGGATGATCGCCAACCCCAGGACGGATTCGACCGGCTTGCTCACCAGCGTGTTGGCCACGATGGCCAGGGCCGCAATGATGAAGGCGATGGGCAGGATGGGATAGCCCCACACTTTGTAGGGACGATGAAGGTCCGGCAGGCGCCGGCGCAAAATGATCACTCCGGCAATCGCCGCCGCGGAAAAAATCCACATGGCGAAAATCACGTAGGTGTAAAGCTCCTCGAACGATCCGCTCACGGCCAGAACGGTTGACCATGCTCCCAGCACCAGAAGCGCCACGGCGGGTGTCTGGAATTTCGGATGGATGCGCGACACGATCTTGAAAAGCACTCCGTCCCGCGCCATGGCGTAGTAGACGCGCGACGAGGTCAGGATGGTCCCGTTCAGCGCGCCGAAAATCGAGCAGAGGATCAGGGCCGAAACAAAGCGCGCGCCGCGCGGGCCGATCAGGAACTGCATGGCCGTTGCCGCCACGCGCTGGTGTTCCGCCATCACCGGCAGCGGCAGCACGCGCAGATAGGCGGCGTTGGCGGCCAGATAGACTGCAATGATAATGGCCGTGCCGAAAAAGAAGCCGATGGGCAGCACCTTGGAGGGATTTTTCACCTCGCCTGCCGTATAGGAAAGCTGGTGCCAGCCCTGGTAGGCCCACAACACTCCCACCAGCGCCACGCCAAAGGAACTGATGGTGGTGTGGGGCGTGGGCAGCGGGTGCGCCGCAACAGCGGGCGCGAGCGGCGGCAGGAAGATCGCGCAGCCGATGATGATCACCAGGCCGCCCAGCTTGGCGATAGTGAAGATGGTCTGCACGGCCGTGCCCTTTTTCACGCCGAGAATGTTGATGAAGGTCAGCAGCGCAATCACCACCCCGGCCAGAACTTTCTGGTCCATCGGAGTCAGAGGAACGAAACCGGCGGCGTAAATGCCGAATGCCACGCCCAGGGTGGCGGCCGAGCCGGCGTCAATCACCAGCAGCGATCCCCAGCCATAAAGAAAGGCGATCAGTTTGCCGAATGATTCGCGCAGGTAAACGTAGATGCCTCCGGCTTCCGGCATAGCGGCGCCCAGCTCCGCCAGTGACAGCGCTCCCGCCAGCGCCAGCGCCCCGCCCACAATCCACACCAGGTAGAGGCTGAAGACGCTGCCCACCTGCGTCGCCACGTTGTGCGGCACCAGGAAGATTCCCGAGCCGATGATGGTGCCCACCACAATCGCCGTGGAACCCAGGATACCGATCTCCCGCGGCAACGTCTGAACTTCGGCCTGCTCAGAAAAGTTGTCGACTTTTGAATCCATGCTGTCCGCCCCTTGTTGCGCAGCGTTCGAACTTCCAAGCCGCGGCTGTCGAGTTTGTTCAGCCCAAGAGCCTTCAATTCCTGCAGGTCCCACCTCGAACGCAGCGTTCGTTTTTTAAACGATCCTGCTCCCGTTTCACCTCTGCCACCCACGCAAAACCTTTACGGCTGGGTGGCGGGCCATTATACTGGGAGACTACCTCAGGAACCTAGTAAACTTTTTCCGGATTGTCCCAGACCGGACACGGGAGTAACGGACAGCGATGAAGATGATACCCGGCCGCTTTGGCGGCCAATGCGCCCTGGTGGTGGGAGGCGCGCAAGGAATCGGCAAAGGCATTGCGGCGCGCCTGGCAGGCGAGGGCGCCCACGTGATGATCGGCGATATCGACCGCGAGATGATGGCGCGCACGGAGCGTGAGCTCACCCAGGCAGGCGGTTCCGTCCGCACCTGCGTGTGCGACGTCCGCCGCAAGCGCGACGTGCAGCGCATGGTAGCGCAAACCCTCCGCTGGCAGAAACGCATTGACGTGCTGATGTACGTGGCGGGAGTCGCCAAAATGGTCCCCTTTACCAAAAGCGACGAAAAGCACTGGGACTGGACCATGGACATCAATCTGAAGGGCGGCTACCTGGTGGCACGTGAAGTGGCCCCGCACATGATCCGCCGCCGCAGGGGTAAGATGGTCTTTATGGCCTCCACCAACAGCTGGGACGCGGAGGCGGAACTCGCTCCCTACAACGCCTCCAAGGCCGGCCTTTTTCTGCTGGCCAAAACCCTGGCGCGCGAGCTGGGACACTACGGCATCAACTCCAACGCCATCGGCCCGGGCCTCATCCACACTCGCCTAACGGAGCCCATCATGAAAGACAAGACCTTCATGAGCAAGTATAAGAATTTGATTCCCGCCGGGCGTCTGGGCGAGCCGGAAGACATTGCCGGGCCGGCCACCTTTCTCGCGTCCTCTGACGCGGATTACGTGAACGGAGTTCTATTGTTTGTCGACGGCGGCCAGCTCGCCTGACCCGCCGCACCAGGGACGCGTAGCGGCGAGTTGATCTCGCCCTCATATCGGTCCCGCCCCGGCGGGATATTCGGAACCGTTTCTTGAAAACTCGGCGAAAGCCGTAAACTCTATCAACAGGAGTCGAACAAAATGCGCAAAGTAGTCAAAAGCAAGAAGGCACCCACGCCTCGTGGCCCTTATTCTCCGGCCATCGTGTCGGGCGGTTTTGTCTTCGTGGCCGGCCAGGCTGCCATCAATCCCAAAACCGACGAGATGGAGCTGGGCGATATCAAGTCTGAAACCCGGCGCACGCTCGAGAACATCAAGGCGATTCTTGAGGCTGCCGGCAGCTCCATGAAAGACGTGGTCCGCTGCGGAGTCTTTCTTTCCGACATGAAGAATTTCGCCGCCATGAATGAAGTCTACGCGAAATACTTCCCCAAGAATCCGCCGGCCCGCACCACCGTCGGCGTCAGCATGCCGAAGATCAAAGTGGAAATCGACTGCATTGCTCGGGTCAGCAAATCCGGCAAGAAGAAGCGATAGAGGGTGATCCATGAACTATCAGGAACTACCAACGCCCGCTCTTACTATTGACCTGGACATCCTGGAGCGCAACCTCCAACGGATGGCCGACTACTGCCGCCAGCACGGCCTGGGCCTGCGGCCCCACACCAAGACCCACAAGGCCCCGGAAGTGGGGCGCATGCAGGTTGAACACGGAGCCGTGGGGCTCACCGTGGCAAAGGTGGGAGAAGCAGAGGTGATGGCGGGGGCGGGACTGGATGATATCCTGATCGCCTACCCCATCTGGGGTGAAGAGAAGCTCCACCGCATCGCCAACATGGCGCTCGATCGCACCATCTTGCTCTCGCTCGACAACGAAGCCACTGCTGAAGGACTCTCGCGGGCCGCCAACGCCGCCGGAGCCACCGTCGGCGTGCTGGTGGAATTCGATGTGGGAATGCGCCGGTGCGGCGTCGAACCTGGCCCGGCCGCCCTGGAACTGGCCCGGAAAATCGAAAAGATGCCCGGCCTCAACTTCAGGGGCCTGATGACCTATCCCGGCAACGTCTGGGGCGCGGAAGATGAACGCGATAAGTCAGCAAAGCGGGTGGCCGAACTCGTCGATCAGACCCTCGAACCGTTTCGGAAGGCCGCTATGGAAGTGGAGATCGTTTCCGGCGGTTCCACGCCCTCGGCTTTCCTGACGCACAAGATTCCCGGCATCACGGAAATCCGCCCGGGCACCTACGTCTATAACGACCTGAACACTTTCTTCCAGGGCGTCTGCAAACTGGAAGATTGCGCGGCGCGCGTGGTGGTAACCGTGGTTTCAACGGCCGTGCCGGGACGCGCCATGATCGATGCGGGATCGAAAACCCTTTCGGCCGATGGCCTGGGCTCAGGACCCCGCACAGGGCACGGTTACGTGGTGGATGCTCCGGATGCGGCCCTCATCAAGCTGAACGAGGAACACGGCCATCTGGACATCACAAATTCCACGCACAAGTTTCATGTGGGCGAGGTCGTCACCGTGATCCCCAACCACGTCTGCGCTTGTGTCAATATGCACGACGAGGTTTTCCTCGTCCGCAAGGGGCAGGTGGAGGGCACCTGGAAAGTGGCCGCCCGCGGAAAAGTCCGTTAGCACTTTGCGCCGGAGAACCACGTCAAAAGTCATCCCGGCCGGTATCGCCCGGGACCCGGCCATTGCTCTTTTCTGTTGTTCTTTCTGCCCTGCAGAAGTTCGACATGGACTTTGCGGGACCTTCTGCTGCCTCTGTGTTGACGCTTCAGGGGGACAAGCACGTTTTATGGATTTCATCAGCGGGCTGCTGGAATCCCGCGCGCGACCCCGCCCTCGCGGGCTATAATGAAAGCTTGCCACGCAAGTTTGACTTCTGTAGCATGTTAGTGGGTAACATTTTGGGGATGTGTAACCGCCTGCCGTTGGCTCGGCACATACAGACCAATTGACGCGTTCTGAAAGCAAGACTTAACAAGGCAGATATCTTCCCATTTTCAATGAGCAGGACTCCATGAAACCCAAGGCCCAGCACGACGAACGTCTCGGACCCGTGAATCCTTTTACCGTCGGAAGTGTCTTCATTGAAGCCGCGAAGAAGCTGGAGTGGATCGTGGAAGACAAGACCGACCGTCAGCGGCAATACTTCATCACTCCCAAGGGATTTGAGGAGATGAGCAAACTCGGCATGAACATGGAGCGGGTCCTGCTGTACCGGCAGCCGCCCGCCGAGCAACCGCGCCGCGCTCATGCACCTTCCCATCACCGTCCCAGCGGCCGCCGCCGGCACTGATCTCGAAACCTGTCTGAAGAACAACCGGCATTAGAAGCTCCTAACATCTCAAAAAATATCACTTGCCAGCAGGCGTCTTTCTTGTATACCCTCTTCGGCATGGTACCTGATGCTTACGCCGTCCCGCGCCGCTCGGAGCGGAAACCGCTCAGAAAAGCCGTTGTCCTGATGGTTGAGTCTGACGACCCCGAAACCCTTCACGAAGGGGAGACGGTTGATATGTCCGAGCATGGAGCCAGAATCGAGACTGAAACACCATTTGCTCCGGGCCAGACCCTCAACCTGATTCAGCCGGATGATCCCACGCGCTCTTTGCGTTGCATGGTGGTCTGGACCGGAGACGTGAGTTCCGACGGCCACGACCAGATAGGGCTGCAATTCCTCGATCCCGCTCCGGGGAATATCGAGAACTGAGGACCTTTTTCAGGCAGATTCTCCGGACCGGCCAGGGTGTCTGGCCAGCGAAGTATGGGCCAGCCTGTACCTTGGATTCCCTTCCCTGATGGAACTCAGGCCGGACGCGACACGATGTGCAATCAGCTCGCCGCCGTCAGATTTGAAGAAGCGATCGAATACGTATTAGAAACAACCGACCCGATCGTCCGAAGTATCGCCACCGCAACCAGCGAGACCAACACCAGAATCAACGCATATTCCGTCAGGTCCTGCCCGTCCTCGCTTCGCCACAACTTCTCGCAGAGTTCCCTCATTTCCAACCTCCTGTCACCTGCACCAGCCCCTGTCATGCGGTACAGGCATCTCCAGAAGTTATCGGCCGCGGCGGCGTCGGAATTGAGAGGGTTTGCAGCAGGCTGGAGAAACGAAACCCTCCTGGGGGATTGAAAAACGTCACACCCTGCCGAGTGCCGTCGACGGCGAGGAAAGTTTGCTGTTGTGTTCAGGGTAAACTCGTCTTAGGTCGGGCAGCCTTAAGATTTTTTTAAGCAGGTGGAGTTGGGTTCGCGACCCGGCTCCAACCAGGCCGGGAAACTGCGCAACGGGGGCCAGCCGCACCGGCCTTCAGTTGGCGGCGCAGCCCTCGTTGCGCACCGGGTCTGAGAGCTGGAGGAGTGGCAGCCCGAACGCCGCCGCATCCCCGCTGTGTACCGCGCGGCGTGTCTCGCCGCTCTTTTCTGTCAGGACGCCTTGCGCAAAGGTTCGTGGTCGGACGCTCCACCGTTTCTGCCACCCATGCCCATCGGCGGGTGGTGGCCACCGGCAAACGTCAAGGTCGAAGGTTTCACATAATCGGTCACCAGTTCACGGACCTCGACCGTGGTGAGAGGCTTCTGGACGTACTCGCGGGCGCCGGCATCCAGCGCCTCGATGCAGCAATCCGCATCCACCGTGCGGGACAGCACCAGGATGGGCACGTGGTGGTCAACCTCCACCGCCCGGCTCAGCACCGGCCGTCCTTCGAAATCCGCGCTTCCCTGGTCCACGATCACCAGGTCAAACCGCTCGCGGTCGAGAGCCGCAGCGGCCCTGGAATACGAATTCACCGGCTGAACTTCATATCCCAGGTAACGCAGAACCTCCGTGTAGTAGTCGAGATCATTGGCATTTTCATCCACCAGCAGCAGCTTCAGATCCCGTCCATCCGCATCGGTTTCCCTGATGTTGCTCTGAAATTTTCTCTTTGCCATGATTACCTCCTGCTCTGCAAAAATTCGCTAACGGCCCGGGCAGGCCAGGACGCATCGCCAAAATCATCTCCTTCTGGGGGTATCCCGCGTCCTGCCGACAAAAGATATTTTCCCCCACAGGCAGGCTGTTGGAGGATCACATCTGCGCCGCCACATTCTTCGCGCGCAGGATGGCGGCTCAACTCGCTCACAGCAGCCTGCCAGTGCGCGGCGTCTCAAGCCGTTCACAACAGGCTCATCGGCCTCATGTCTAACCGAAGCACCCGACCGAGCCACTGGAACAAATCGCTGACGCCACACACACACTAAACAAAAACTTGGATGCCCCAAACCGTCAAAAGGCAACCCACCCTTTCGATTTTTCCCCTGCCGTGTCCCTGCTGCGCCATTCCGCGCATGCAAAGACCCTCTCACACGTCGGCAGGCCTCTGAATGGCCACGCACTTTCGCCACATACCCTTGAACAGGTGCGAAATATCCGAGCCATAGAAAGGTGGAACGATGAAATCAGCGGCGCCCTCTTCGAGCGCCTTGATGCAAAGGTTGATATCACCCACCCGCGATAACACGATGACCGGAATTGGCCAGGTTCCTCGACTCGCCAGAGCCAGAATATCGGACCACGTCCCGTCCGGCAGCGAGGTGTCGCAGAACATGACATCCGGAGTGCCGAAATCCCTCAACATCTGCCGCACCTCGGCGCAGCTTTGAGCCACGCGAACGCCCATGCCGGCATCGCTGAGGACCTTTCTCAGCGCGAGATCGGTTCTTTGTTCACCAGACACCCATAGAACACTGCATCTCTCTTGCATGGACAATCGCTCCTCAAGCCCTGGATAGTTCAGGACAAAGCAATTCCGGGACCAAAAAAACAACCCCTGTTAATTCCTATATATGTGTGCCTGTGGAGTGAACCAGGGATGAGTGACTATGTAAAAATGACAGTGTTTCGCCACCTGGACGAAATTCTGCCATCCCATCCCATCAGGGTTTGGATGCTTATCTTGTCTTCAGTGAATGCCCGGATACGCAGGGGCGCGGAGTTTACGCGCCCCCGGAGAAACCTGATTCCCGCCTGCTGACAGGACAGGAGAGGGTGTGCTTAGTTCTCGGAAAGGAATGAGCGAAGCCTTCCGCCGCGCCACGGCGAGCGCAGGCTGCGCAGGGCTTTCCCTTCAATTTGGCGGATGCGTTCACGCGTGAGAGAGAGGCAGTTGCCCACTTCCTCCAGCGTCCTCGCGTTGTCATCCTCCAGCCCGAATCGCAGCTTCAGCACCTGCTCTTCACGCGGCGTCAGGGTTTTCAGCATGGAAGCCGTCTGCTCCCGCAGGTTGACGGTGATAGCCGAATCAGAGGGTGAAGGCGTGTGCTTGTCTTCCAGAAAGTCGCTCAACTGCGACTCCCCGTCGTCGCCGATGGGCGTATGCAGAGAAAGCGGCTGCTGCGCGATCTTCATCACCTGGCGCGCCTTGGCCACGGAAATCTGCGCCCTTCGCGCAACTTCGGCGATGGTGGCGTCGCGGCCCAGCTCGCGGGTCAGTTCGCCGCGCGCGCGGGCCAGCTTGTTGATGGTGTCGTTGGCGTGCACCGGCACGCGGATGGTGCGGGCCTTGTCGGCGATGCCGCGGGTAATCGCCTGCCGGATCCACCAGGTCGCATAGGTTGAAAACTTGTAACCGCGGCGCCAGTCAAACTTCTCCACGGCCTTCATCAATCCCAGGTTCCCTTCCTGGATCAGATCCAGAAGGTGCAGTCCGCGCTTGATGTACTTTTTGGCGATGGAAACCACCAGCCGCAGGTTGGCCTCGGTCAGTTCCTTCCGGGCCTGCTCGGCGTGCATCTCCGCCAGCTGGATTTTGTCCCACGTGCGCTTCATCTCCAGCATGCCTGCGCCACACTCCACCTCCAGCGCCTTCAGCCGCTGCTGGTGCAATCGCAACTCGCTCCGCACGCCGGCGGGCGTCCGGCCCTTGGCCGAGGCCCGCGCCTTGAGCGCGTCAATCTGGCGGCGAAGTTCCTGCATGCGCTGGCTGGCAAGGGAAACCATGCCCGTCAGCCGCACGATTTCTGTCACGTTCAGGTCAAGCCCCATCACCACCCTAGACATGCGCACGCGCGTCCGCCCCAGGCGATATCGCGCCCGCAAAACGGTTTTCTTTCGGTTTTTCGGAGCACGCTCCAGCGCCGACGCCTGTCTGACGGCCGTCCGATAAAGCTTGGCAAGGTGGTCCAGTTGCTTCAGGAAGGCGCGCGTCCTCGCTGCAACCTGTTTGGGCTCCGCCAGTTCCTCAGCGTCAAAATGGGCCATTTCCCGGATGGAGCTCTTGCCGGCGCGCAGTGCTTTGGCGCTGGCCAACAGATCTTTCAACACCAGCGGCGAACGCGACATGGCGCGCCGAGCCACACGCTGGCCCCGCTCAATCCGCTGCGCCAGCCGGACTTCGCCCGCGCGGTTCAAAAGCGGCACCCGGCCCATGTCCCGTAGATAGGTTCGCACCGGATCAATGGAACCTTCCAGCGGCCCCGGGGTCAGGTCAATTTCTGTTTCGTCTTCCTCAGACCCTTCCCACTCTTCCCCGCCGTGCGCTTCCAGCCCCGGCCCTTCCTCCGAAAGCAGATCGCGTTCCTCTTCGTCCACTACTTCTGAGTGGGGAGAGTCGTGGAAATTCAG